>NZ_LAOQ01000004.1:0-152256 GCF_000965185.1 Rickettsia argasii T170-B | reverse complement strand
TACTAGGGTAGCAGATGCTAAACTATATACTGATAAAACAGCTTTAACTGCTGCTGATATGCTTAATGACCGCGTGTTACCATGGTACGAGACTCAAGGGATACCAATACTTCGTATTCTTACAGATCGTGGGTCAGAATATAAGGGAAATATAGAGCATCATGCTTTTGAATTATTTCTAAGTATTGAAGGTATAGAGCATACTACTACTAAAGCATATTCTCCACAAACAAACGGTATGTGTGAGCGTTTTAACAAAACCATGAAACAAGAATTCTTTGATACAGCTATGCGGAAAAAGATTTATACAGATCTTGATGATTTACAATTAGATCTTGATATTTGGTTAGAGCATTTCAATAATGAGCGACCTCATTCAGGAAAATATTGTTATGGAAAAACTCCTATGCAAACTTTTAAGGATAGTAAGAAATTAGCTGTTGAAAAGAATAATGAAATCTTGTATCTTGAATATGTATCTGACAGTCAAAATTTAACTGACAATCAGGTGCAAAATTTATAGTGTCTGTAAGATCAAATCTTGACTTCTACATATGAATATAATAAAGCGTTTGTAATATGTTCATCTAATGATGTTAAAAACTAATATTTAATTACTAACTTTTACGAATTCTTTAAATAATTCTAGATCTACTCCATTATCGTTAAGATATTCAGGATGCCATTGAACGCCGATAACAAATTTATGTTTCGTTGATTCAATGGCTTCAATTATACCGTCTTCTGCTGTTGCAGATACGATAAGATCATTACCAAGTTGTTTAGCAGCCTGGTGATGAGTCGAATTAACCATAGTTTGTAGCTGATTATTAGCTATTTTAGCAAGTTTAGTATTTGCTTCTATATTAATTGCATGCGAAACGATGTTTTTAGGCGAAGGTTGTGTATGATTAATTACAGTTTCAATATAATCAGGAATATGTTTAATAAGCGTACCCTTCAAAATAACGTTTAATAACTGCATACCTCGGCATATTCCTAAAACCGGAATATCTCTCTCTAATGCTTTCTTTAAAACTAATATCTCAAAATTATCACGTTCTTCATTGGAAACTACTATATCTTCGGCGTATTCCGGCTCATAAAATTTAGGATGTATGTCCTCATCACCGCCTGGCATTACAACACCATCAACAAGTTCCATAAGCTGATTTATTGTATCACTTTGATAAGGTAATAATAGCGGTACACCGCCGGCTGCAATAATCGCATCGGTATAGTTTCTTCGCAAGGCGTACCATGGAAAAGCAGCGTAAGTATATTTTTCACAATTTTGAGCTAAATCAGGTGTAACACCTATTATCGGTTTTTTATACATTTGATTATCGTTTTATTATTTTTCGGTCAGCTATGTCATTCTTCATAGTACCGGACAGTTCATAAAGGTCCCGTCATTGCGAGCCAGCATTTATGCTGACGTGGCAATCTCAGGAGTTTTTTTTATATTATCTTATGAGATTGCCACGTCGTTGCTAACGTAACTCCTCACAATGATGACTTGGCATCCACGCAGCAAAGTCACTATTACCCCTCAATATGTGGTGGTGTGTCAAAAGTATGGAACGGCGGTGGTGAGGTAAGTGTCCACTCTAATGTGTCTGCTCCTTCTCCCCAAGGATTGTTTGGACAATTTTTGCCGTATTTTAGCGTATAGAAAACGATAAATACAAAATAAAGGGCAGCAAACATAGAAATACCTGCTCCTATCGACGAAACCATATTCCAGCCGGCGAAAGCTTCAGGGTAGTCCGGTATTCTTCTTGGCATGCCCGCAAGACCTAAGAAATGCTGCGGGAAGAAAGTTAAATTAACGCCTATAAAGGTAATCCAAAAATGAATTTTGCCTAAAATGTCCGGATATTGTTTACCGGATATTTTGCCAAACCAATAATAAAAGCCTGCAAATGCCGTAAATAAAGCACCGAGCGACATCGTATAATGGAAATGTGCAACAACATAATATGTATCGTGCAGAACTCTATCAAGTGCCGAATTTGATAGGATTATGCCGGTTACACCGCCGATCGTGAATAATATAATAAATCCTATCGAAAATAGCATAGGAGTTGGGAATGTAATCGCACCACCCCACATAGTCGCTATCCAGCTAAATATTTTAATACCCGTCGGAACTGCTATAATCATCGTTCCGGCAGTGAAATATATAAGTGCATTATAAGAAAGCCCAACAGTAAACATATGGTGAGCCCATACGATAAATCCAACAAAGCCTATTATCACCATGGCCCCGATCATACCTTGATAGCCGAATATAGGTTTGCGTGAAAAAGTTGAAATAACTTGACTTACTATGCCAAAGCCTGGAAGTATTACGATATATACTTCAGGATGACCGAAAAACCAAAATAGATGCTGAAATAATACAGGATCACCGCCGCCGTCAGGCTTAAAGAAAGTAGTTCCAAAATTACGATCTGTAAGTAGCATAGTAATAGCTCCACCAAGTACCGGCATCGCAAGAATTATTAGAAATGCGGTAACTAAAATAGACCAAACGAATAACGGCATCTTGAAAAGCCCCATTCCTGGAGCTCTCATATTAAAGATAGTAACGATTAAGTTAATTGATCCAAGGATTGACGATAGACCGGTTAAATGTAAACTGAAAATAGCCATATCAACGGCTGCACCGGGGTGACCGCTTAAATTACTTAAAGGAGGGTAGAGCGTCCAGCCCGTTCCTGGCCCACCGTCAACAAAAGCTGAGCCCATAAGTAAAAGAAAAGCAGGGACTAGTAGCCAAAAACTGATGTTGTTAAGGCGTGGAAATGCCATATCGGGAGCCCCTATTAACAGAGGTACGAAATAGTTACCAAAGCCGCCGAACAAAGCCGGCATAATCATAAAGAATACCATAATAACCGCATGTGCTGTGATAAGCACGTTATATAGCTGGAAATCATGATTTAAGAAAGTGCCGCCGGGCATTGCAAGCTCTAACCTAAAAAGCAGTGAGAACAAACCTCCGACAATTCCAGCAAAAACGGCAAATATGATATACATAATGCCGATATCTTTGTGATTGGTAGAAAAAAGCCATCGCCTCCAACCGTGTGGGGTGTGGTGGTCATCGTGATAAATTTTGGTAGTAGTTATATCCATAATTATTATTCTGCCTGTTTTAATTTTTCGATATCTGCTCCAACAATTGCCGGAATATTCCGAGTGATTTTATCATAATCCCAATCCCACCATTTAATTTCAAGTAATTGCTCAACTATCTCATCAGGAAATCTATAGCGTACTATCTTTGCAGGATTACCGACAACAATACTATACTAGTACCCATAGCAATAGCACAAAATTTTCCTATAATCAATTTAACAAAATAAGCTCCTATAACATTTTCATATTCAAATTTCTCAGGGTGATTTAGCGTCATGGTAATAAGTGTAATCTCCGACTATTATATTTGGATTATGGATAAAATGTTTTAAAAATATCGTTTCTTTCGCTTGTTTAGGAAAAAGCTGGGGATAAGGGTTATTGTGGTTAGTCATATTAAAAAATTTAAAGTAATAGTTTTAGTTTATAAAATACTTTCGTTATAAATTACCCTGCTTCTTTACCTGCTGAATCATCACTACTTAATAATTTCTTGATGTCGATTAGAATCGGTTATATCGTTTAGTAATTTATCTAGTTCAGATATTTTTGTATTATAATTTCCCATAGAACTTCTAAATATAATTAGTTAGCTGCCAATTTTGGCTTCTTGCCATTCATAGCAGTCTTATTCTTGCTTGCAATCCAATTGTCGAAATCCTCTTTACTTACTACTTCTATAGCAATCGGCATGAAGCCGTGATGGATGCCGCATAGTTCGGAGCATTGTCCGTAATATACGCCTTTTTTAGCCACTCTTGTCCAGGTTTCGTTTATTCTGCCTGGGACTGCATCTATTTTAAACCCAAGTGATGGAACGGCAAAACTATGTATTACGTCACCTGCGGTAATGAGAAACCTTACGGTAGCATTTTCAGGGATAACAATTCGATTATCAACATCTAATAATCTTTTGTGGTTAGGTTTTAAATGCTCATCAGAGATCATTACGCTATCAAATTCTAAATTATCATGATCAGGATATATATAATGCCAATACCATTGATAACCTACTACTTTAATAGTTAAATCCGTTTCGGGTATTTTTTCGGCATGACGCAATATTTTAAAAGACGGCACTGCAATAATAACTAAAATTATTATAGGTATTACAGTCCAAATTATTTCTATTAAAACATTATGTGAAAATTTTGCTGGTACGGGATTATTTTTTGCATTAAATCTGATGCATACAAAGCCAAGTAATCCGGCAACAAATAAAACAATAGCTGTTGAGATATAAAGCAGAAAATTATGAAAATGATGTAATTCCTCCATAATCGGACTTGCCGGCGGCTGGAACGTTACTTGCCAAGGTAACGGCTCGGAAGCAAAGCAATTATTGCTAACAATCAAAAAACAAATTAAAGCAATAGACATTTTTCCAAATTTCGCTTTTGGAGGTAATTTATACGTCAATCCGGTACTCGAATCCTCACGTACGCTTTTGTACGCTGCGGTTCGAGGAGAAGTGTCTCCTTTAAATTCCTCTCTATAAGCTGGTTTGGCAAGATGTCTAATAATATTTTTCATAGCACATATAAAGTTATTTATATTTAATATAAATGGATATACAGTTTTATTAAAGTAAAAATCGATAAATTTTTGTAAAAACTACATATTTTTAATAATATTTTAGTTAGAAAGTGTACCTATATTAGGATGTTGCAGTAAGTCAATAACTTCTATTACTTTCGCATTTATTAATTTTGCTTGAATTTATTTATTAACTGAGGATCGTGCTTTGTTACGACGATTACAGAAGGACAAATATTTTGCACTAACCGAGCGTAATCATTAAAATCTTTTAGTTTAGGTAATATAAGTACTTTATCAACAAATGTGAAAGAACTTAAAATTTTTGTCGTTGTAATTGATTATGGATAGGTTGACGTTTTTTATATTTAATAATTGTTTCATCCGGCTCTAAAGCAACGATTAAGTATTTACCGTGTTTTTTAGCTTTGCGTAGAAATTCTATATGACCGTAATGTAATAAATCAAAACAACCGCCTACTAGAACTATTTCACTATTTATAGGACAGTTTTTATTTAAAGAAATATTCTCATAATATTCTATTTTGGGTAATTTGACAGTATTATGGCTAGATGAGTAGGACATAAGATTTATAAAAATTAATAAAAAATTAATAAAAATATGAAAAGTCTAGGCATAATATTTATCTATATAAGTTAATAAGAATTAACTTATATAAAAAATTAAATTTTAATCAATAAAAAACTAATAAGACAGAAATAAAACAAAATTTTACAATTTTCTATTGTAATTTGTTTGTATGTAGTTCATATTATTACTAGTAATAAAAAATTGATTCAAATATAATCTTCAGAGCAATTTTAATGAATGATACCGCACTATCTTATGATTTTAATGGCATATTACCATCATCTTTTATTAGTGCACGTCTCAGGAAAATCCTCACCTCTGCCTCCTTATTATTATTTATAGGATTAGTTGTTTTTGTCTCTTTTGCCGTTAATAATTATGTTAACGACACTTTATCCATAACTTTAGTACAACCTGATAGTAGTGAAGAAGAAACAATTTCATTTAAAGAAGTAGTAGTAAAAAAAGGCGATACTATAAAGTCAATTTTGATAGAACAACGTATCCCTAAAAATGAAATAGACAAAATTATAAGTTTAATAAAAGAGGGAAAATTATCTTCTGCTCTTAAAATAGGGCAGCAAATTACTTTTGAATATGAAACAAAAATTACTGAAAACGAGGATGAAGATTTAACCTCAGAGGTAGCATTCTTAAATAAAATTGTTATAATTATCGATAAGCTAAAAACTATTGAAGTAATTAGAGAAGGTGATAATTTTAAAGTTGAAGAAATTGTAGTACCTTTAAGTAAAAAAGTTGCTAAATCGTCGGTAAGTATTGAAGCAAATTTTATGTCAGCTCTTAAAAAACTGGGCTTATCGGATAACAGTATAATAGAGCTGATTAATGCTTATGCTTATCAAATCGATTTTCAGCGTCAAATAAAAAGCGGTGATACTGCAACCGTAATAACAGAAAAATACGTAACGGAAGACGGTAAATTTTCCCACCACGGTAAAATTCTATATGTTTCATTAAATCTTTCAGGGAAAGAATATAATATATATCGTTATTCTCATGACAATAACGCAAATAATCATGCATTTTTTTCCGAAGACGGTAAAAGCGTAAAAAGAAGCTTACTTAAAACTCCGCTAAAAGTTATAAAAGTTTCTTCACATTACGGTAATAGAAAGCATCCGATACTCGGTTATACTAAAATGCATAAGGGGGTTGACTTTGCAGCTCCAACCGGTACGCCTATATATTCCGCAGGAAACGGAGTTATAACAGAAATAGGTTGGAAGTCGGGTTATGGAAAATTTATTCAGGTAAAACATGGCGGTACGCTATCTACTGCTTATGCGCATGCTTCAAATTTTGCAAAAAATTTAAAAGTGGGAAGTATCGTAAAACAAGGACAAATCATCGCATATGTCGGAAGTACCGGCAGAGCTACAGCTCCACATTTACATTATGAAGTTAAAATTGATGGTAAACATGTTAATCCTATGTCAGTTAAAACAACACCGGGTATAGAATTAAATGGAAAAAATTTAGAGAAATTTAAACAATTTAAAAAAGAAATAAAAACTTTAAGTGTTAAGCTTGATAAGGAATTGCAAGCTGATAAAGCAGCCACAGTTTCATTGTAGGGTGAATCCTTGTCATACCGTAATCAACTTGTTGTACGACTCTTATGTCATTCCCGCGAAAGCGGGAATCTAGTAAAATCTATAAAAAACTTGTTTTTTATAGGTTTATTTTATCAAATATATAATTTTGTATTAATATTAAGGTTGTTTTTTCTGGATTCCCGCTTTCGCGGGAATGACATTTACAATTATGCTCCCACTACTAAAAAAACTATATCTCACATTTGCTCGTAGTAGTCGTATAATAATAACCTTAGTGATTATTGATCAGTTAAGTAAATGGTGGTTTATTAATAATTTGAGATGGAAGCCGGGCTTAATGCTTAAGGTTACTTCTTTCTTAAATATGGTTTATACTTGGAATTACGGTATTAGCTTTGGTCTAATGCGTGAATATTATCAATATAGCAATACTATTTTCTTAATAACGAACACGATTATTGTCTGTTATTTATATTATTTGATGATATGTTCAAAAACGATCGGAGGCTTTGCCGGTTATAGCTTTGTAATCGGCGGAGCTGTTGGTAATCTAATTGATAGATTTTTTAGAGGAGCAGTTTTTGACTTCATCCATTTTCATTATCAGAATTATAGCTTCCCCGTATTTAATTTAGCTGATTGCTTTATTACAATAGGAGTAATTATCTTAATAGAAGATTATTATAGTACTAAAAAAGTTATTGAAGAAAAGGCTAAAGGGAATTATGATAATGCTCAAATTGAAGCTATGGCTGAAAAAATTCGTAATACCGACGATAAGGGTGGTAACGATAAAATAGCCTCCTTGCAAAATTAAACTTATAGAGAGGCATTTGAAGGAAACACGGAACGCAGAACTGTAACATAGTAGACCTAAGTGAGGATTCGAGTACTGGATTGACGTACAAATTACCTCTAGAAGTTCATTTTGCAAGGAGGCTATTATAATTTTAATTTATAGGTGTTTAAGTGAAAAAGATTTTTTTATTATTTACTGTTTTATTAATTACTTCTGCTTGTAGTAAAAAGTTAAAAGAAACCGTAGGTATATCAACAGCTGGACCTAATGAGTATCAAGTACAGCGTGCTAAAACACTAGAAGTTCCACCTCATTATTATTTACCTGATCCTGGGCATAGCAAAACAACTTACAGTAATGTAAAAGGACAAGGTGAATTTAATGAAGGTGAACAAGCATTAATGCAGGACATGCATTAGTATACTTGATCAACTTCAAAAAGAGCAAGGAGTTTACAAGATCTGCGGTGCTCACGTATTAAGTATACGCTCCGCTCCTCGACTTGTAAACTCCTTGCTCTTTTTGAAGTTGATCAAGTATACCTGTTCTTGAATACTAAGACTGCAATGTTCTTAAATTAATTCATGAATTCTCATACAAAACAAAAAATAGGTGTTTTTGGGCTTGGTAAAACCGGTATATCGGTTTACGAGGAATTGCAAAATAAATATGATGTAATTGTTTATGATGATTTAAAAGCAAATAGAGATATATTTGAAGAATTATATAGTAAAACCGCTATCGCTGCTTTATCTGATTCAAGATGGCAAAATTTAGATACAATTGTCTTAAGTCCTGGAATTCCTTTAACGCATGAGATAGTCAATATTGCAAAAAATTTTAATATTCCAATCACTTCCGATATAGACTTATTATTTGCAAAATCAAAAAACTTAAAATTTATAGCTATAACCGGTACAAACGGTAAAAGTACTACTACTGCTTTAATAAGCCATATCTTAAATAGTAGCGGTTTAGACTATCCGGTTGCCGGTAATATTGGAGTTTCTGCTTTGCAAGCTAAAGCAAGTAAGGATGGATATGTACTTGAATTGTCTTCTTTTCAGCTAGATCTAGTAAAAACCTTTACAGCTAAAATAGCCGTGCTTCTTAATATAACTCCCGACCATTTAGATAGACATCAGGATATGACCTGCTATATTGCAGCAAAATCTAAGATCTTTGATCGAATGGATCAAGAGAGTTATGCGGTAATTAATATCGATAATGATTATTGTCGTGAAGTCTTTATAAAATTGCAGCAAGAGCAGCGTATAAAGCTAATTCCTTTTTCGGTTACTAAAATTCTTGAAAACGGTATTTCGGTAGTTGATGATAAAATTAGCGCTAATTTTTTTGATGATATAAGTTTTGAATTACAGCGTAATTCAGAAAGTTTTAGACAAGATGAATTTCAAGGTGAGCCTGCGGAGCGTATAAAAATACGTGAGCACAGGCGAGACCTGCAAAATTCGCTTGTATCAAGCTTTATGCATTATGCTGTACCTTTTAATAAAAACCTGCAAGGAGTTCATAATTGTGAGAATATTGCAGCAAGTTATGCAGTCGCTAAAATAATAGGAGTAGAACCTAAAAAAATACTTAAATCTATAAGTAGTTTTCAAAGTTTACCTCATAGAATGCAATATATCGGTAGTATAAATAATATAAGTTTTTACAATGATAGTAAAGCGACAAATGCCATATCTGCCGTGCAATCAATTAAAGCACTCGATAATATTTACTGGCTTGCGGGAGGAATCCCTAAAGAGGGTGGTATTGAGGAAATAAAGCCTTATTTCAGTCAAATTAAGAAAGCTTATTTTTATGGTCAAGCTAAAGAAATATTTGCAAATACTGCTAAGAATATAGTAGATTTTGTAATATGTGATAATCTTGAGCAGGCTTTCGATCTTGCTTATAAGGATGCAGTAGGTGATAACGCGGAGGTAAAAAATATCTTGTTAGCACCTAGTTGTAGCTCATATGATCAGTTTAAAAATTTTGAAGAGCGTGGCGAGTTGTTTATAAAATTGTGTAGTATCCTGTCCCCCCGTGGCTTGACCACGGGGTCTAGTTAAAAATACTAAATAATATTAGTATTTTTTATTGTTTTTCTGGATACCGTGGTCAAGCCACGGGGGGACATCGAGGGTGTTTTCCAATCCATGCAATAACATTATAAATATAGCCATAATTGAATAACTATAATATGAATAACGAAATATCTAATAACTTTATAAAATTATGGTGGCGGAGTACCGATAGGCAAATAATAATTTCTTTAATTATCTTATTTGCTTTTAGTCTAATGCTTGTTACTACCTCAGGTTCAGTAGTAGCAAGTAGAATAGGTCTTGAAGAAAGTTATTTTGCATCTAGACAAATATTTTATTTAGCTGCCGCTTCAGGACTTATATTATTATTTTCATGTCTTAATAAAAAATGGTTAAGGCGTTTTGCAATAGTTGGATTTATTGCTAGTATAGTTTTATTAATAGCAGTTAAATTTTTTGGCTATGAAGTAAAAGGCGCAGTGCGATGGATTAATATTCTAGGTCTATCTATTCAACCTTCGGAATTTATCAAACCGTTTTTTGCAGTTGTTACGGGCTGGATATTATCGCTAAAATTTAATGATGATTTTCCAAGTTTTACGATTTGTGTAATACTTTATTCTATTGTTGCTATTCTCTTAATTATTCAGCCGGATTTTGGAATGCTTGTAATGATTACGGCAGTTTTCGGTATTCAACTATTTATTGCGGGTATGCCAATATTTTGTATTGTTTTAGCCGGTTTTTTAGGAATGATAGGAGTAACTATTGCTTATTTTTGGTTACCGCACGTAACGCAAAGAATTAATTCGTTTTTAGATCCAGATAGTAGCGAGAATTATCAAGTTAGTAAGTCTCTTAAGGCGTTTGAGCATGGCGGGTTATATGGACGAGGTCCAGGGGAGGGGGCAGTAAAGCAGGTACTACCCGACTCGCATACGGATTTTATTTTTGCTGTAGCAGGTGAGGAGTTTGGAGCTATTATTTGCCTTATTGTTATAGGTATATTTGCTTTTATAGTATTAAGAAGTCTTATTAAGTTATTAAACGAAACAGATAAATTTGTACAATTCGCTGCTAGCGGTATAATTGCACAATTAGGGCTCCAGGCAATAATTAATATGGGCGTGACTTTACATTTACTTCCTACTAAAGGTATGACATTACCGTTTATTAGTTACGGTGGTTCTTCAACGCTTGCAATAGCTATCGCTACCGGTATGCTTCTTGGCTTTACAAAACACCGAACGCCTTTAAATTCGTACAAAATTCGTAATATTGAAATATGAAAAAAATCATTTTGGTAGCAGGAGGGACGGGGGGACATTTTTTTCCGGCAGTTGCTCTTGGAGAAGAATTAATCAAACGTGGCTATGAAGTTCATTTTATTACTGATTTAAGATGCAAACAATATATAAAGCAGGATATGAAAGTAATTTTTCATATCCTAGATTTAAAATGCTCAGGTAATATTTTCTTGTTTTTACCTAGGTTATCAATTGCAGTTTTAAAGGCTATTAAATTATTATATAATATGAAGCCTTCCGTCACTGTAGGGTTTGGCGGTTATCCTGTTATAGCTCCAATGTTTGCGGCAATTTTTTTAAGAGTACCGATTATAATTCATGAACAGAATTCTTACCTTGGAAAAGTTAATAAATTTTTTGCAAGCTTTGCTAAAAAGATAGCTATTTCTTATGAAAAAATAAAGAATTTGCCGGAATTTGCAAGAAGTAAAATAGTAGTTACCGGTGGGGTAGTTAGAGAGAATATTAGGGAATTAAAGGTTATAGAAATGTCGTCCCGTGGCTTGACCACGGGGTCCAAAAAGTCTTTAATAAAAGCACTGGACTCCGTGGTCAAGCCACGGAATGACAAGCTTTTTACAATATTCATCTTTGGCGGTAGTCAAGGAGCTAAATTATTTTCAGAGCTGATACCTGCAAGTATCCAAATTTTGATGCAAAAACAGCCAAGTCTTGAATTAAATATAATCCAGCAAGCAGCATTAGATGATCAAGTAAAAATAAAAGATATATACTCGAAATTAAACATTACTTATGAATTTGCTGAATTTTTTGATAATATGGCATTGCAATATAAAGAAGCCGATTTAGTGATTTCAAGAGCAGGAGCATCTACTATAGAAGAATTGACCTATATAGGGTTGCCGGCAATCTTTATTCCACTGCCTAGTGCTGCGGATAATCATCAATATTACAATGCACAATTATTGGAAGATAAAAAAACAGGATGGTGTTTAGAGCAGAATAATATTTCTGCAGGAAAATTAGCAGATAAAATACTTGATTTGATAAGTAATCCAAAAATATTAGAGGATGCTTCACAAAATTTATTAAAAAGCAGAAAAGAAGGGCATAAGCTATTAAGTAACCTCATAGAAGAGGTGATTGCGAGGAAAGACTGTAAGTTTTGACGAAGCAATCTCGTGCTAAAGTCCTGAGATTGCCACGCTCCTTTTAGTTGCTTGCAATGACGGGGTGGAGACATACAACAATACCAAAAATACCTCAGAATAACAATAATTTAATTAAGTACATAGCAGTTCAGCTCTTTATCCTTGCAAGTTTGGCTATTATGTGGCATTAATCATATTAGACTTTCTGCATAACTTGCTTCTAAGGGTAATTTGTGTGTCGATCCGGTACTCGCATCCTCACGTACCAAAGCGTACGTTGCGGTGCTGCGTTCCGTGTCTTCTACAAATTCCTCCTTATTAGCTAAGTTGTACAGGAAGTCTAATAAAAGTTTTGGAATAATATAAATATATGTTAAAAAAAATTATAATATTATTTTTAGGAATGTTTTTACTTTCAGCTTGTACAGATAATTTTAGAAGCTATTTTCAAAGATCAGCAAATAACAGATTGGTTGATAGCAAAGGTGCTAAAGGCGGCAAGAGAAAACCTGTATATAATAATAAATATATTACTTTGGCTAAAAAGAATATAGTAGAAGATAATCTTGATTATGATAACGATGATGATGACTATGATAGCGATAGTCCTTTAAGAGGAGAAAGAATCGATCCTGTAAAGAGAAATCGTGAAATGTATCTTAAGATGATTAAAAGGGATATAGCAAGGCAAAAAGCAGAAGCCGGTTTCGCTGAATCCGATGATGATATGACTTTAAGTAGAGCGAATAAAAAGGTTAGAAAAGACGATAGCGATAAAGAAAAAAAGATACAAGAGGAATTAAATCAGATAAAAGCCATGCTTAGAGAAACTAAGCGTGATATATCAAAATATACTTGTCCAAATGCTGTAGTAAATCAAAATTATGCCCCGCCCGTTACAAATTATGAGCCTGT
The DNA here is from genome assembly GCF_000965185.1 of Rickettsia argasii T170-B. Taxonomy (NCBI): domain Bacteria; kingdom Pseudomonadati; phylum Pseudomonadota; class Alphaproteobacteria; order Rickettsiales; family Rickettsiaceae; genus Rickettsia; species Rickettsia argasii. Next base: position 139,211 of record NZ_LAOQ01000004.1, on the reverse strand, counting down.
AAATTATCCACCGGTAAAAAATAGTAAGCCATATAATAACAATTCTAAGGTAAAGCAAAAATTTATCCGTGAAGATGATGATAACGGCAGTAATGCTTGTTCGATATAATAAGCCTATTCTTAGCTAAAAGCAGAAATCTCCAGTCTTTAGATATATACAGCAATCTCTGGTGTGATATATTTATCACTATCAATAGGTTTATTATTTATGAATAAAAATTAATATAATAGGTATATTATGAAAAGTAAACTCTCAGCAAGTACTGCTAGTCTTACCTTTATAAAAGGCCTTCAAAACCCTATTGTTACTGAAATAAAAGAATTAACAAAAAAATTACATTTTTAAAGATCAAGAGCTTGAAAAAGCTTACGGTATGGCTTCAGTGCTATTCAAGCAACAAGAGAACAGATATTATATGCTTTAAGAGCTGTGGAATCTGCAAAACAACATTCAACAGACAAGACACAAGCATTTATGAAATGACTACGGTATTTGTGTTGCTTACTCATTTGCTAATTATAAAAGAAGCGGTAAGGACATACTAGAATTTGTATCACCTTATTTATTAAAAAACGTATCTGATATGGAATATATTAAGGTATATATTCCTGGAGCATATGTAAAAGAAAGAAAATAATGCTATGGAATTGCTTGGTAAACGAGAAGTAAGAGACTATTTAGATCAAAAGTCTTCTGAGTTAGTAAGCACATCGCTTGTACCGTCTACTCCTTCTACAACGGACATATTTAATTATGAGAGTAATGAAATTACGGTTGCTGGAGAAGAGAAAACGATGCCGAATACTGAATACGCTTGATACCACTGTCACGCTGTGGCTTGTCCACGGGATCTAGTTAACAATACTAATATTATTAGCATTGTTAGTTGTTTTCTGGATGTCGTGGTCAAGCCACGGTATAACACCGAACGAGTTTCTCGCGCCATACAACAACATTAAGATTTCCAATTTAATTCCGGATAGTTTCTAATTTCAGCTTTATAATTGCTGTGCTTTAACCATTTCTTAGCTGTTTCTAAATATAGGCAAATTATCGGTGTGATGTAAAGAGTAAGTAATTGCAATTTGAGTAAACCTCCCACTACTGCAAGCCCTAGTGATCTTCTCTCTGCTCCTGTTGCTCCGACTCCAAGCGCAATAGGCATACTCTCATTAAGGCAGCTAGGGTAGTCATCGTAATCGGTCTGAATCGTATTATACATGCTTCATAAATTGCTTCATGCCGAAGATTTATTGCCAGTTCTCTCAAGTTCTAAGGCAAAATCGATAATCATGATAGCATTTTTCTTCACTATACCGATTAACATTATAAGTCCGACAAATCCGTATATATCAAGTTCGCTATTAAATATTAGTAGAGTGAGTAATGCTCCCAATATAGCGGTAGGTAGTCCTAAAAGTATAGTTATAGGATGCACAAAACTTTCATATAATATGCCAAGGATTATGTAAATAACTATAACGGCCAGTCCAAGCAATAAGCCAAGATTGGAAAAAGACGACTGATATGCCTGCACTGTTCCTTGGAAGCTTCCCGTAATCGTAGCCGGCATTTGTAACTCTCGTATTGCTTGATTAACTTTTGGAACGGCATCACTAATTGAATATCCATCTTGCAGATTAAATGATACCGTAACTGAAAGTAATTGCCCGAAATGTGAAATACTAAGCGGGCCAACAGTATTAACAATTTTAGCAAGGGTAGTTAGCGGTACTAAATTGCCGCTTGCGGAGTTAATATTGACTAAAGATAACATTGACGAATCTGTTTGATATTTAGGATCTAGCTCTAAAATAACGTTATATTGAGCTGTTGGGGTATATAATGTGGAAATCTGTTCAGCACCGTAAGCTGCATATAAGATATTTTGGACGTGCTCGACTGATATACCGAGTTTTGCAGCCTTATATCTATCAATCTGCACTAAAGTTTATGGCTGTGCTATTTGTAAATCCGAAGTGACGTCAATAAAACCTGGCAGCCAGCTGTGTGAGCTTGTCTTTTAATTTCGGTGCAAAGCTAAATAGCACATCTTGATCGAGTTCTTGCATAGTATTTGATATTGGCTTTTGGTTGCTTGTTCGTCGATCGTAATAGTAGGTACGTTCTGGATATATACCCTTAAACCTACTAAATGATTTAGTTTTGAACGTAACTGATCTATAACGGCGTCAGCCCCTATTCTTTGATCACGAGGTTTTAAGCTAATCAAAATCGTACCCTGATTTACGGCAGAGTTTCTACCTGAAACATCTAAGGCAGAAAAAAATGAATCTATATTAGGATTTTTAAGTAATACATCACTTACTTGTTGCTGTTCTTGCACCATCGCATCAAAAGAAATAGTTTGAGCGGTGTCGGTAAAAACTAAGATTTGTCCCGTATCGGAATAAGGCATAAAGCCTTTGCATACTTTCCCAAATAAATAAGCCGTTGCGATGATTACTAAGAGAAAAATATAAGCATAGTAGTTTTTGAATGTTCTACTACTGTTTTTAGACTGCTACCATATTTTTGTTTGACATATTCAAAGGCTTTTTCGGTTAGTGGTAGATCGTCATTGCGAGGCGTCAAAGACGCCGTGGCAATCTCGGTTGGTTGTCCTGAGAGTGCTTCGTCACTACGTTCCTCGCAATGACGATCCCTCAAAAACACATTACATAACATAGGAGTTACGGTTATCGAGATAACTCCCGAAAGCAAAATAGCGGTAGTAATAACAACGGCAAGTTCGTGCAGTAGCTTTCCTAAAATGCCGCTCATAAATAATATTGGGATGAATATCATCATTAGGGATAAAGTCCTTGAGACGATAGTAAATCCTATTTCTTTAGTACCGTTAATACATGCTGCTATTTTACTCTCGCCTTTTTCCATATGTCGTGTGATATTTTCAAGCACTACTATTGCATCATCCACTACAAAACCCATCGAAGCGTTAGAGCCATTAAAGACATATTATTGATGCTATAACCGAATAGATACATAAAGGCAAAAGTACCGACAACTGATAAAGGAATGGCAATAGTCGGAATAATCACGGACCGTCAGTTATGTAGAAAGAAAAATATAGCACTCACTACGAGTATTAAAGCGAGTAGCATAGTAAAATTGGCATCATTTACCAATTCTCTGATATAGAAATTGACCTATCAAATATGATATTAATATTAATAATGCCTTCATGGATTTGCCTGCGAAGCAACGGCAATACTTCTTTTATAGAGTCGACTATTTCAATAGTATTAGTATCCGGTTGTTTTTGAATAGCAAGTATTACCCCCGGCTTATCCCTATACCAAGCGGCTATTTTATTATTGCTATCAATGGTTTTCCCGATATTTTTAAGAAAAAGTGGATTACCGTTTTTATAAGTTAATATTAACTCATTATGTTCTTTAGCATTTTGTAATTGCCCAGGGGCGCTAATGCTTGAGTAGATATCTGTACCGTATAAAAGCTCCGGTCGGTAAATTAACGTTAGCAGAGCTTATAATGTTTGATACTTGGTCAAGCCCTATATTATTTGCTGCCATTTTAACAGGGTCAACCTGCACACGCACTGCATATTGCTGTGAGCCGTAAACTTATACTTGTGCAACACCTGGCAGCATAGATAAACGCTCAGCCATAATTGTTTCGGCGTAATAGTCCACGGTATATAAGGGGAAGAGTCTCAGAGGTTAAAGATAAATAAAATATAGGTGCGTCGGCAAGGATTTACTTTACGATATGAGGGCGGGGTAGGTAAGTCGTTCGGTAGCTGCTTGTACGTCTTGTGCCGTTGCATCTATATCTCGGTCTAAATTAAACTGCAAAGTAATGTGAGTAGTACTGTTACTATTAACCGAACTCATCGAGTCAATATCTGAATATCGTCGAGAATTGCTTTTCAAGCGGTAATGCAACTGAAGACGCCATAGTAGTAACGTCAGCAGCTCCAGGCAAGTTTACTGAAACCGGAATAGTCGGGCAGTTGATGTCAGGTAAAACGCTTACCGGTAATATCCTATAACCGCATGCTCCAAACAGCAAAATAGTTGCCATGAATAAAGTAGCAAGAACCGGATGCTTAATAAATATTTCTGAAATGCCCAATTATTTTTTTCCTGTTTTATGGATTTTTTCCGTCATACATATTGTCATTGCAAGCGACTGTAAGAAGCGTGGCAATTTCATGAAATAATGACAAACTCCTAAGATTGCTTCGTCAATTACTTTGTAATGTCCTCGCAATGACGATTTGACACTACTCCTCCCTAACACTCACCTCTGCTCCGTTAGATAACCATAGCTGCCCGTTGGTGATTACCGTTTCTCCCTCATCTATACCGCTTTTAATAACAATAAAATCATCATTAGAAAACACTATATCTATATTCTTGACCACGGCTTTATTATCTTGATCGACAACAAATATATAAGGACCTTGATCGTTAGTTTGCATGGCCTTAGATGGAACTATTAAAGCCGCTTGTTCGATGTAAATCGTTAGGGATACACGAACACACTGTCCCGGCCATAATATTTCGTTTTGGTTAGGTAGTGTTGCTTTAACTTTGATAGTGCCGCTATTTGGATCAATCGAATTATCGACAAAAACGATCTCACCGTCTTTAATTTCTTGGTCGCTTACGGTTCTAACCGTCAAAGCTAAATCATTAGATTTTTGAGATTTATTAATACGATCGAGATATTTTTCAGGTATAGAGAAGCTGACATAAATAGGCGAGCTAGTATTGATAGTTACTAGACGCACAAAATCCGGCGATACTAAATCACCTATATCCACATTACTCTCACTAAGTTTAACATCAAAAGGAGCTACTATTTTTGAATACTCGATTTGTAAATTAGCGTCTGCAATAATTGCTTTATCGCGTTCCACGGTGGCCCTAAGCATATTCATATTAGTTAGCATTTGTAAATACTGCTCCTCCGAAACGGCTTTTTCCTCGTATAAAGCACGATATCTTGCCTCTTCTTTTATAGCATCTTCAAGGTTATAAGTATCACTTAGTAAATTTGCTTGTGCTTGCTGTAATTGATTTTGAAACGGACAAGAATCGATTTCATATAATAAATCACCTGTTTTTACTTCTTGTCCGTCATCAAAATTTACACTTAATATTTGGCCCGTAACTTGAGATTGAATATCGGCACTTTGGTAAGTTTCAGCTACTCCTGCAAGTGCTATCACATCAGGTACGTCTTTTCTGATAACTGGTGTTACCTCAACCGGAGCTGCTATAGTGATTTGTTTACTGCTTTTATGATGATGTGTTATTACCCAAACCACTAATATTACTATTAGTACTAGTAATGTTATCAATATCAAATTCCGCATTATTGTTTTAAGCATTGTTATTTGCCAAAATCAAAAATAGGTCCTGCTATGTTGCCGCCTACCTGCCAAGTCTCAGTTGAGTTAGTAAACAGAGTATTAAGTTTATTGCTACCGAATCCTAATAAGCCTGTTAAAGAAATTTGTGGAAATCTATAAGAATTAATAAGGGTAAGCTGTGCTTGCGCTGCTAGCACATTACTTATTGCCAGCTCAATATCGGAGTTACCGGTTAAAGATTCTTCGATTAGGTTATTTAACACCGGATCGTTAAATTGCAGTCACCACTTGGAGGATGCATTATTATTTTGTTCTAGAGAATAATTATTCCAAGTAGTAGGTAATGAGAGTTTAGGGGGAATATTATCGTGTTTTGCATTACAAACACATAGAAGAAATGATGAAATCGATAAAACTAGAATATATTTTAAGTAAATGAAGAATCGGCATACGAAGTTCATAGATTAGGTTCATTAAAATAAATTCATATTACTTAATATTAATTATGAATCTTTAAACCGTTATGTCAATATAGACTATTATTTTTTCAACTAAATATTTTTATAATTACGTAATAATGTTGCTACAGCATATTTTAGAAAGCTTGATATAAGTGAATTTTACAGGATTCGCTTGTGTTCACGTATTTTTATAAGCTGTGTAGGCTCACCCTTAAATTCATCTTATCTGAAGCTTTCTAAAATATGCTGTAACTTTTCAGAAACAACTTTAACGTCATAATTTTGTTTGAGAGTAAGGTAGGCGTTTTTAGAAAATTCTTTTGCTTTTATAGGGTTCTCTATTAGATAGACAATTTTTGCTGCTAAATCTTCAGCAGAGCCAGCTTTACAAATAAGCCCATCTTGCATGTCGTTTAAGATTGCTGCAGGCCCTTCAGTATCTGTACTAACGATAGGCATGCTTGCCTCCATTGCTTCAAGCACTATAATTCCAAACGGTTCATGAAGAGACGGTAAGCAAAAAATATCTATTTGTTTAAAGAATTTATCTCTATCGTTAACCCATCCCGTAAATGATATTTGATCTTGTAAATTAAGTTTATGTGCTAAAGCAATTAAATTATCTTTTTCCTCGCCGCTTCCACCTATAATTGCATGAAGATCATATTTTTTTTCTTTTAAAATTTTGATAGCTTTAATAAACACATCAACACCTTTCTTAGCTACAAATCTTGCTAGTACACCAATTACGACAGGTTTTCTATATGTTTTATTTGGAATAAAGTCTTTAGCAATATTTATCATATTCGGTAGGATGCATATCCTAGATTCGGCAAAGTTATTTTTTAGTAAAAATTCTTTCATATGATGCGTCAAGGCAATAACAAAATCACATTTACGTAATCCTTTTAAACTATAATTATGAGCGATACCGATTAATTTTATATTTTGTGATTTAGCAAATTTACTAAAATTTATTGCTCTATTACCGTGTGCTATAATTATATCGGGCTTAGTCTTATGAATTATATACTTAAGAATAAGTACCGAGAGTAAAGCAAACGGTACTATATTAGGTAGTTTTAAGCTTTGTTTGTGTAGAAAGGAATTTATTTTTGCCTTGTAAGAAGTGATATTTATAACCTCAATTTTTTGCATCTCTAAAGCAGTGCTATAATCTAAAAATGCTTGTTGAATGCCACCAAGGTCACGACTTAGCATAATATTAAGGATCTTCATTACTTTAATTGCTCGATTTCTTTTTCTGTTAAAACGGTAAAATTTATAATTTTATCTAAAGGTTTATTTTTTGCTAACATTTTTTTAACTATAGAAATTTTTTGTCTTGCTTCCCCTTTAGCTTCAGCATCCATAATTTTCTGCTCTTCTACGGCTAGATTATCCATTTCGGTTTTTATCATTTTTTCATAAGTATTTAACCCTTTTTCAGATCAACTAGCTTGATCCAAAGCATAAAAAGCTTTTTTAATAATAAAATCATGACCTATCAAATTCTCCATTTCGTCTAGAGTGCTTTCATGTGCATGTTTAAAGAAATATGCCCATTTTTCTTGAAGGTTCTCTAATTGATCTAATTCTTTATTAAATTTTTCAAGCTCTAAAAAGATAAAATAAAAATCTTGTAGGTCGTTCTCATAAGTTTTAGTATCAAGTAATCTATGATCTGATCTCCAATCTTTTTTATCGGGCAATAAAATAAAATCGGCAATAGCTAAGAATATTACTCCTCGAAGTTTTGCATATACTGCCATTTTTTTTATGATCTTCATCTTCTTTTATTATTTATCTTGAATAGGCCTTTGCTGTATAAAGCTGAGCTCGTTTTTCAAAACCTGGATGTTTGCTGACCTGCATCTCTACAATAAATTGAGTACCGTATTTATCTCTACATAATACATCAACTATAGATTGTCTATAAGTAGCGATATCGGGATCTTAGATTGTTTTTAAAAAAGTAACTGCGGTAATTACTTCTTTTCCCGTATAACCTAAAATGTTATTTAGAAAATGAATAAGTATATCCTTATTTTTTTCTGTACCGAAAATTTTTAAAAATTCATAGTTATTTTTAGGGTCTAAGAAACGTGAAATTAGCATAATAGTCTATATTTTTATATATCATCACTTCATTATAGCAAATTCCAAGAAATTTGCTATAATACAATTTCCTAATATGTAAAACATTATGATTAGTAAAATTAATTTTGTAAAAATGCATGGTCTCGGTAATGATTTTGTTATTGTTAACAAACGAGATTTATCAAGTTCATATGATTTATCGCAGTTAGCAAAAAATATGGCTGAGCGTCATACAGGTATCGGTTGCGATCAGTTCATTATTTATGAAGAGCATAATGATTTTTATGAAATGATTATATATAACATAGACGGCTCTAGTGCTAAATTATGCGGTAATGCTACAAGATGTTTAGCCAAGTTAATTTATCTTGATACGGGAAAGCAAGATATTACCGTAATGGTAGGCAATAAAAAATTGCTATGTAATGTCAATGATGAAAATAATATTAGCGTTAATGTAGGAAGCGTTAGTTTTAATGAAGCTTGGATGCCAAGTCGTGATAAAGTTTGGGAATTTGCAGAGCGTTATATGATTGATTTAAAGGAAACTATTTGCGTTGATATAGGTAATCCGCATGTAGTTATTTTTAGTAAGTTAGAACCTCAAGATCAAAAAATTGTTGGTGAACAATTGCAGGCTAAGGAATTATTCGCAGATGGGGTAAACGTTAATTTTGCTGAAGTAAAAGATAATAAAATCTATTTATCCGTTTGGGAGCGGGGGGTAGGGTTAACGCTTGCTTGCGGAAGTGGAGCTTGCGGTAGTTTTGCTGCCGGTTTAAAGCGCGGTTTTATCCATTCACCAAGTATTATAGTCTTTAAGCACGGTAACCTTACTATGAAAGAAGAAAACGGTAATATAATAATGCAAGGTGCAGCTACGCTTGTAGCACGTGGGGAATATTATTGTGAGCAATAATTTAAGACAAGACGTAGTAACATTTGGCTGTAGACTTAATATTTACGAAAGTGAGATAATACGAAAAAACTTGGAATTGTCGGGTATCGATAATGTAGCAATATTCAATACTTGTGCGGTAACTAAAGCAGCTGAGAAACAAGCAAGACAAGCTATACGCAAGGCTAAAAAAAATAATCCTGATTTAAAAATTATTGTTACCGGCTGTAGTGCTCAAACAAGTCCGCAAATGTACGGTAATATGCCGGAAGTTGACAAAGTTATAGGTAATGAAGAGAAGTTATTACCTAATTACTACCAAATTACCGATACAAAAATAACAGTTAACGATATAATGTCGGTGAAAGAGACGGCAAGTCATTTAGTAAGTAGCTTTGACGGTAAGTCTCGTGCTTTTATTCAGGTACAAAACGGTTGTGATCATTTTTGTACTTTCTGTATTATCCCTTATGGTAGAGGAAAAAGCAGATCAGTAGCAATAGGAGCTATAGCAGAGCAGGTAAAGCATTTGGTATTAAACGGCTTTAAAGAAGTAGTTTTTACTGGTGTCGATGTCACGGCTTACGGTAGTGATTTGCCAGGAAGTCCAACATTCGCACAAATGATTAAACGAGTGTTGAATTTAGTCCCTGAATTAAAGAGGCTTAGATTATCTTCAATAGATGTTGCAGAAATAGATGATGAACTTTTTGAGCTTATAGCTTATAGTGAAAGGATAATGCCGCATTTTCATATTAGCTTGCAAGCAGGCGACGATATGATATTAAAACGTATGAAAAGACGTCATAATAGAGCGAACGTAATAGAGTTTTGTCGGAAGCTGCGGGCAATAAGACCGGAAGTATCTTTTGGTGCGGATATTATAGCTGGTTTTCCGACTGAAACCCCTGAAATGTTTGAAAATACAAGAAAATTAATTTCAGAAGCAGAATTACAATATTTACATGTTTTTCCTTATTCGGAAAGAGAAGGAACGCCTGCAGCACGTATGCCACAAGTACCTAAAAATATAAGAAAAGAAAGGGCAGAAATTTTAAGGCAAGAAGGGCAAAACCAGTTGACCGAATTCTTTAAAAAACATATAGGACAGAAAGTGGAGTTATTAGTAGAGAATAATAATATTGCCCATACCGAAAATTTTATTCCGGTAAAGCTAGATAAACCTTTAGAAATAGGGCAGATATTTAAAGCGAAGTTGGTGGGGATAGAAGAGAATTATATGAAGTGTATGTTGATTTAACGTCATTGCAAGGAGGTATTGTTGTGTAGATACTGAAGGTCGTCATTGTGAGGATCCGTAGGTGACGCGGCAATCCAGAAAATAATTAAAAAATTCTGTAAATCAGAATTTTTAACTGGATTGCTTCATCAATTGCTATGCAATTTCCTTGTAATGACGGATAAATAGGTCCACGCAACAATACCTCCTTGCAATGACGTTCTACCGTACAATAAAAAATCAAAAACAAAAAAAACAATCATGGAACATATAGAAACAATATTAAGGTTTGCTGAGGACAAAATCTTATTAGTACAAAACTTAAAAGCTCTGCAAGAATATAAAGTAGAATTTTTAGGCAAGAACGGTATAGTGACCGGTGAGCTTAAAAAATTAGGTAGTTTAAATGAACGGGAACGTAAAGAATTTGGCTTAAAAATCAATAAATTAAAAGATAAAATACAGAATATAATAAAAGCAAAAGAAGAAATTTTAGAGGAGCAGGAACTAAATTTTAAACTTGCTGCCGATAAAATTGATTTAACAATCCCTGCACGGAGATATAAACAAGGTTCTATTCATCCAATAACACAATGTAGTGAGGAGTTAATACAAGTATTTTCGCAGTTTGGTTTTACTATAGAAAATGGACCGAATATCGAGAATGATTTTCATAATTTTACCGCTCTCAATTTTGAAGATGATCATCCAGCAAGGCAAATGCATGATACTTTTTATTTGAAAAGTCAGGAAAATAATAAGCCGCTGTTATTACGTACTCATACCTCAACAGTGCAGATTAGAGCTATGAAAAACGGCAAACCGCCTTTTAGGTTTATAGCACCGGGTAGGACTTATAGATCGGATTCGGATATGACGCATACGCCAATGTTCCACCAAATAGAAGGGCTTGTTATGGATAAAAATATCAATATGGGACATTTAAAATATGTTATCACGGCATTTATAAAAAGCTTTTTTGAAAATTCTAATATTGAATTACGTTTTAGACCCAGCTTTTTTCCATTTACCGAACCTTCTGCCGAAGTTGATATTCGGGTGAATAAAAACGATAAATGGCTTGAGGTCCTCGGTTGCGGGATGGTTCATCCAAACGTGCTTAAAAATGTTGGTATTGATAGCAGCGAGTATCAAGGTTTTGCTTTTGGGCTGGGAGTAGAGCGTTTTGCAATGTTAAAATATAATATCAAAGATTTAAGACAATTTTTTGAAGGAGATATGCGTTGGCTTAAACATTATAATTTTGGGAGCTTTGATATACCGAATTTAGCAGGGGGGCTTACGAAATGAAATTTACGTTATCATGGTTAAAACAATTTTTAGAGACATCGGCTTCAGTTACTGAAATTGCCGAAGCCCTAACAGCTATTGGCCTTGAAGTGGAAGAGGTGATAGATAAAGCGGCGGAATTACAAAAGTTTGAAGTAGCATGTATTACAAATATTAAACCTCACCCGTCAGCTGATAAATTAAAGCTTTGTGATGTTGAGACTAAAAGCGGTATGCTGCAAATAGTTTGTGGTGCGCGTAATGCAAGAGCAGGTATAAAAGTAGTACTTGCAAATATCGGAGTAGAAATACCAAACGGCAAATTTAAGATTAAGGAATCTGTTATTAGAGGCGAAAAAAGCTGTGGTATGCTTTGCTCTGAAGAGGAATTACTGCTAGCTTCAGAGTCTGAAGGGATTATAGAGCTATCTGAAGATGCCGTAGTTGGAGAAAATTTTACTAAATATTACGGTTTAGATGATCCTATATTTGTTATTAACGTTACTCCTAATCGTGGTGATGCACTTGGAGTTTACGGCATCGCAAGAGATTTAGCAGCTAAAGGAATAGGAATACTTAAAGAGCTAGAAATTTCGGCAATAAAGAGTACATTTATTTCTAAAATGAAGCTTAAAGTGCAAGATAAAGAAGCCTGTCCGTTATTTACTTTTAGAGAGATAAGAAATTTAAAAAATAAACCAAGCCCTGATTGGTTACGGAAATTATTAAAAAATGTTGGGGTAAAAACTATTTCAAGCTTAGTGGATGTAACAAATTATATTTCCTATAGCTTTGGGCAGCCGATGCATGCTTATGATGCAGATAGGATAAAAGGGGGAATTACTGTAGCACGTCATTGCGAGAAGCATAGCGACGAAGCAATCTCAGGACAACAAAATGAGATTGCCACGGCTGCTTTGCAGCCTCGCAATGACTTAGCTAAATGCCACGCCCTAAACGGCAAAGAATATTTACTTACAGAAAATGATTTAGTTATAAAAGATGAAAGCGGTATTCAAGGTCTGGCCGGTATCATTGGCGAGGCTGATAGTAGTTGTACTGATAGTACGACTAATATAATACTCGAGGCTGCTTGTTTTAATGCTAAAATGGTTGCAGCTAGCGGGCGAAGATTCCAAATTGATACGGATGCTAGATATCGTAATGAGCGTAATATCGATAGAAATTTTACGGAAAAGGCTTTGGATATAGCAACTAATCTTATTTTGTCAATATGCGGAAACGGTGAAGTATCGGAAGTAGTGAAAGTCGGTGAAAAAGAGTCACAAAAAAAAACTTTAGATTTTTCAGCATGTTATTTAGAAAAAATTACAGGAATTAAACTAAATATCAAAGCGATAGAAGCCATATTAAATAAACTAGGATTTATTACGGATGTTAAAGGTAAGATTATAAAGGTCATAGCTCCTTCTTGGCGTCACGATATAACTATTTTAGAAGATATAGCTGAAGAAATCGCTCGTATTTACGGCTATGATAAAATAGAGAGTATAAAATTACCCGAACTAGATCAAGATAATAATAAGCTAAGAGCGCATAAAAGAATATCTAGTTTTAAAAGGATATTAGCAAGCAAAGGCTATGATGAGGTAGTAACTAACTCTTTTATGAGTAGTGAAGATGCAAAGTTGTTTGCTGAATTAAAAGAAGAGTTATTTTTGCTTAATCCTATTAGTATAGGAGACAATTATATGCGTCCTACTATACTGCCGAATTTGTTAAGTATAGTAAGTAAAAATCTAGCACGCTCTATAAAAGATATGGCTTTTTTTGAAGTTGGACCAAGTTTCATAGATTTAAATACGGAAGCAACTTATTTGACGGCAATTATAAGCGGTTCATATAATAATAAAAATCCTCATTCGCTTGGACGAGGCTATGATGTTTTTGATCTTAAAGGCGATTTAGAGTTGGTAGCTGATTATGCAGGACTATCTATAGATAAGTGTATAGCAACAAATGGGACAGCATTGCCACAATATTATCATCCAACTAGAGCAGTAAATATAGGGCTTGGTAAAAATTTATTAGGTCATTTTGGGCAGATACACCCTAAAATATTGAAATATTACGATATTAATCAGGAAATATTTGCATTCGAGCTAAATATTACGAATTTGCCGTTGATAAAAGCTAAATTTGGTAAAAGAGACGAATTTGCAGTATCGGATTTCCAAGCTAATTTTAGAGATTACGCATTTATTGTTGATCAAGATCATAGAGTCGGTGAAATAATATCATATATAAATAATTTTAATAAAAAGCTTGTCAAATCAGTTATATTATTTGATATTTATAGCGGTGATAAATTACCTGAAGGTAAAAAATCTATAGCGGTTAAAATAGAGCTACAAGCAGATGATCGGACGTTATCTGATACTGATTTAAATTCGTTCAGTAAAGATTTAGTTGCTGCCATCTCACAAAAATTTCAAGGAACATTAAGAGAATAACAACATGTTAAAATTAATAGTTGAAACAAAAACGTTAGTTCAGTCCCTAGGGTTCGCAAGTTCCGTTGTTGAAAAACGTAATGTAATACCTGAATATGCAAACATTAAATTATCGGCAAAAGACGGCAATCTAGAGCTTAGTTCTACTAATATGGATTTGTACTTAAGTCAAAAAATAGCAGTACAGGTAGTAAGTGAAGGTGAATGTACCGTTTCTACAAAAACTCTAAATGATATAGTCCGAAAACTTCCGGATTCCGAGCTTACATTAACAGATCTCGGTACAATGGGACTTGAGATCCAAGGAAAAAATTGTAAATTTAATTTATTTACTTTGCCGGTTAGTTCTTTTCCTGCAATGGATAGTATTAATCCTGAAGCAAGTTTTAAAATTTCCTGCACGGATTTTGCTAAAATAATCGAATCGACAAAATTTTCGATTTCTTTAGATGAAACTCGTTATAATTTAAATGGTGTTTATTTACACATAAAAGACAAAGAGTTTTGTTCGGCAAGTACCGATGGGCATAGACTTTCGATTTCATGGGTAACATTAGAAAAACAAATAAAGAATTTTGGAGTTATATTACCACAAAAAAGTGCAGAGGAAATTTTAAAAATCGTTAAAGATCCTAAAAATATAAATGAAGATATAGAAATTTTATTAAATAGCAATAAGATTAAATTTATATGTAACGAAAATACTATTATGCTATCAAAGCTTATAGACGGTACTTTCCCTGATTATAGTACTTTTATTCCGGAAAGCAGCAGCTCAAAATTAGTAATTAATCGAAAAATGTTTGTAGATAGTATAGAAAGGATAGCGATAATAACCGTTGAAAAATTTAGAGCAGTAAAATTATCGTTATCTCGTGGAACCTTAGAGATTAGTGCCGTCGGTGAAGCAAGAGGTAACGCAAAAGAGGTTATTAATTCTTCACAAGATAAGGAAAGTTTTTATGCATATAATAGTGATGAGTCTTTAGCTATAGGCTTTAACCCGCAATATTTGGAAGATGTCTTAAAAGCAGTGAAATCGGATTTAGTAGAACTATATTTTTCAGATGTTTCAGCACCGGTACTTATTAAATTTCTTGAGAATCCTAAAGATACTTTTGTCGTCATGCCTGTTAAGGTGTAAGTTTTATGAGAACCGGAATATATAAGCATTACAAAGAAAAATTATATTAAGTTATAGATACTGTAAAACATAAACTTTGCAAGAGTTATATGATAATTTCCAGCTTGTGGGTAAGGCTGCTTGAAATGTTTAACGAAAAGGTTTTATTACACGGCAAAAATATTCCACGTTTTGAATTTATTTCTGAGAAATAATTAAATCTGCCCTATATCATTCCCGCGTAGGCGGGCATGACATCGAGTGGGTTTTTTGAGCCATATAACAATGCCAAAGAACGGTGGGAAGAAATATTTTTTGACTAATAGCTAAAGCTTCTCTATTATTTACTTCAAGCACACTAATTAAATATTGGTTATGAAGAAAATTATCGGATTATTTTTTGTAATTATACTTAGTGCAATAAGTACTAGTATCTTAGCGGGTGATTATCCCAAAACAGAACGAGAGCAGAAATGGGACGAAGTAGGTTCTATAGCAGGTGAAGAAGGATTAGTTTTTAGACCGGGTAGGGTTAAGAATGAATCTACTAAAGCTGTAGGAGGTTCAGTTAATAAATATCTCTGGCAAGCAGCATTAGAGACTATAAGTGTTGCGCCTCTTGCATCAGCCGACTCAAACGGCGGCGTGATTATTACGGAATGGTATAGCCCACGTTCTAATCCTAATTTTCGATTTAAAATAAATATATTTATTAAAGACGATGTAATCAGCCCTGATTCAATCGAAGTGAAAGTATTTGAAGAAATGCTTAAAAATAAACAATGGGTACTTAATGAAAACACCTCAAATCTTGCTATCACGCTTGAAGATAAAATTTTAAGAAAAGCTAGAGATATATATATTAATAGTGTGAGATAATAACAGTATTGCCGTCATTGTGAGGAAATTGCATAGCAATTGACGAAGCAATCTCAGGATATTTGATGAGATTGCCGTGCAGTCTACGACTGCTCGCAATGACAATGCAGTATATAAATTAAAAAAATATGAACCAAATAGAACAAAAATGGCAGTACATTTGGCAAGAAGAAAAAGCTTTTGAGGTATCAAACGCGAGTAGCAAGCCAAAATATTACGTACT
The DNA here is from genome assembly GCF_000965185.1 of Rickettsia argasii T170-B. Lineage (NCBI taxonomy): Bacteria > Pseudomonadati > Pseudomonadota > Alphaproteobacteria > Rickettsiales > Rickettsiaceae > Rickettsia > Rickettsia argasii. The sequence continues at coordinate 123,157 of NZ_LAOQ01000004.1, read as the reverse complement.
TGAAATGCTGCCTTATCCTTCCGGTAAAATCCATGTAGGTCACGTACGCAACTATTCTATAGGTGATGTTATTGCAAGGTTTATGACTATGCAAGGTTTTAATGTGCTTCATCCGATGGGCTGGGATGCTTTCGGGCTACCTGCCGAAAATGCCGCAATAAAAAATAATTCTCACCCAAAAAAATGGACATATTCTAATATCGAGAATATGAAAAAGCAGCTAAAATCTATGGGCTTTTCTTATGATTGGTCTAGAGAGATAAATAGTTGCGATCCTGAGTATTATAAACATGAGCAGAAATTCTTTTTAGAGCTTTATGAACGAAATCTTGCTTATCAAAAAGAATCATTTGTTAATTGGGATCCGGTTGATAATACCGTGCTTGCGAATGAACAAGTTGTAGACGGGCGTGGTTGGCGTTCAGGTGCAATAGTTGCAAAACGTTATTTAAAGCAATGGTTCTTAAAAACCACCGATTATGCTGAAGAATTATTAAACGAAATTCAGAATTTAAAAGAGTGGCCTGAAGCTGTTCGGTCTATGCAAGAGAAATGGATAGGTAAATCGATAGGTGCTAATTTTCATTTCAAAATTAAGGATAATGAAGAGACTACTATAGAAGTATTCTCAACCAAACCTGAAACCATTTTTGGTGCTAGCTTTATAGGAATTGCCTTTAATCATCCAATAATAGAGCGGTTAGTTTCTAAAACACCTGAAATACTCGCTTTTATAACTAAATGCTCGCATATTACAAGAAGTAGCGAACTAGAAAAGGCTGAAAAGGAAGGTGTATTTACCGGTCTTTTTGTTACTCATCCTTTCGATTCAAATATAGTTTTACCGGTTATTATTACTAATTTTGTGCTAATGGATTATGGTACTGGTGCAATATTTGGTTGTCCTGCTCATGACGAACGTGACCATGAATTAGCTGTTAAAATGAATTTATCTATTAAACAAGTAATTAAAGCAGATATGGATGTACAAAAGACCGCTTATACGGAAGATGGAATTTTAATTAATTCGGATTTTCTAAACGGCTTAACTAGTAACGAAGCAAAACAAGAAGTCATCGGAGAATTTGAGAAACTAGGCATAGGTAAACGCAGCGTAAATTATCGTCTAAAAGATTGGGGGATTTCAAGGCAGCGCTTTTGGGGATGTCCTATTCCTATGATTCACTGCGAAACTTGTGGCATAGTGTCCGTACCTTACAAAGACTTACCCGTTACTTTACCTGATGATGTAAATTTTGATGGTCACGGTAATCCGCTTGATCATCATCCTAGTTGGAAACATGTTAATTGTCCGAAATGCGATAAGCCGGCTGTGCGTGAAACCGATACTTTTGATACATTTTTTGAATCATCTTGGTATTTTACGAGATATTGCAATAGCAATGCTACAGAGATGACTGATAAAAAAGCTTGTGATTACTGGCTACCGGTCGATAAATATATAGGCGGCATTGAACATGCGGTAATGCATTTATTATATGCAAGATTTTTCACAAAAGTAATGAACGAACAGAATTACGTAAGCGTTCGAGAGCCTTTTAAAGGGCTATTTACTCAAGGTATGGTGCTGCATGCCACTTACAAAGATGAACATAATAATTGGTTATATCCTGAAGAAGTAGTGAAAAAGGGTAATGAATTTTTTCATAAAGAAAGCAATAATAGAGTAGTGCAGGGGCGCATTGAAAAGATGAGTAAGTCTAAAAAGAATCTCATCGATCTTGAGACAATGCAAGAGCAATATGGGGCAGATGCTATTAGGCTTTTTGTACTGTCCGATAGTCCGCCTGAGAAAGATCTAGAATGGTCGGCAAGCGGTATTGAAGGCTGCTCACGTTTTATTAATAAGCTTGAGTATATGTTTAAGGCAATAGATTCTTTAAAAGATGATGTGAATAGCGAGATTAATAAAGAGCTTAATAGGTTAGTACATTTTACAATAAAGCACGTCGCCGAAGATATAAAGCGTTTTGCCCTAAACAGAGCAATAGCACGTATGCGTGAGCTTTCTAATGTTATATCTGCTGAAATATCCAAAGATAAAATTGATGTTAAAACCGTAAGGCATGGCTTTAATGTTTTAGTACAGCTACTAAATCCTTTTATCCCGCATATTACGGAAGAAATTTGGCAGAAGCTTGGCAATAAAGAGCGATTATATAATTTGTCTTTTCCTGTATTTGATGAATCAATGCTAGAGTTAGATACATATATTATGGCAGTGCAGGTTAACGGCAAACTCCGTGATACCTATGAGTTTAAAATGTCCGTAAGTGAAGATGAAATAAAGCAAGTTACCGTCAGTCTGCCAAAGGTACAAAAGTTCTTAGAAGGGAAAGAGCCGAAGAAGATTATCCTCGTTCCTCGTAAAATTGTGAATATACTCATTTAATTTGGAAAATTGGCTACGTCGTTTTGGTAAGTCTTCGGATGCTCACGTATTAAGTATACGCTCCGCTCCTCGGCTTACAGACTCCTTGCTCTTTCCAAATTAAACTGCGTCTATCTACTTTTCATTTATCAGTTTGTTTTAAGTATATTATTTTTTGAATCTGTCATCCCACGACTTGATCGCGGGATCCAGTTTAAAATACTAAAAGTATTAGTACTTTAAGTTGTTTTTAAATACTGTGGTCAAGCTGCAGTATGACACCTAGCTGACTTTTATTGTATTACCACCATACTAACCCAAAAAAAGTATTAGTATGACCTAAAACGACCTCCTTATGTTTATCTAATGAAGCATCATAATGCTGCTTTGTCTCATTTATAAAATTACTGCAATTATTATGGTAAGTACCTTTTGAAGCACCCTTATAACTCTGATAAGATGAAGTTTCATAATGCCTCTTCTCTAAGGTAATAGTAAATATTGTTTATTAGCATTAATACTTTATCTATTATATAATTGGCTGCCTACCAAAATGCGGCAAAAACACCGCCATCAATACTTAAAGTGTCTGCTTCTGTTTCACAAGTTATAATCCTAGTATAACAGAGGTTTGCTATACTATCTAGACTTAGATTTAAATCTGACTCTGAATCTAGCACTTCTATTTTTTTTCTATTAGTCATAAAGATCCCTTTTTAGTTACTAATTAATTAAACTTTTTGTATAACTTGCGTCTAAGGGTAAATTTGTATGTCAATCCGGTACTCACATCCTCACGTATTTTATGTACGCTGCGGTGGCAAGTGTTTCCGTGTTTCCTTCAAATTCTTCCTTATTAGCTACATTATGCAATAAGTCTATTGTAGGCTCAGTAATTTAAAAAAATCAATTAGCTACTAATAGACTGTCTGTAATAAATTTTAACTGGTAATTTAATTTTTTTTGCTGTAAATTATAAGATTTTTTTGGAATAGGAACTGCTATTTCTGCAAAAATCTTCAATTATTAATTAAAATTTATTACAGATAGACTATTAAATAGTGCGCCTGATTTTATACCTGAAGTCAATAAATGGTATTAATAAATTAATGCATGAAAATATCGATTTCATTCCAACCGATAAGGTCTAAATTAGCTCTTATCGGTAAAAAACGGAAAATATCTTGGGCAAGTTCATACCTATTTTCTTTAAGTAGCATTTTTTGTAAAATATCTTTTAACTGATGCAAATAAAGCACATCTTTTGCTGCATATTCTTTTTGTTCTGAAGATAAATTATCCGCACCCCAATAGGAAGATTGTTGTTGTTTTGAAATATTTATATTAAGCAATTCTCGGCACAAATCCTTAAGCCCATGACTATCGGTATAAGTTCTAACTAGTTTTGAAGATATTTTAGTACAAAAGATATTTTCTAAATCTATATTTAAATATTTTTTTATGGATGCTAGATCAAATCTAGCAAAATGAAATATTTTGCATCTAGTTTTATCTAATAATAATGCTTTTACATTAGGAGCTATATAATCTTGATTTGTAAAATGAACAAGATGAGCTTCACCATTGCCATTACTAAATTGTAGCAAACATAGTTTATCTCTATGTAGATTTAGTCCCATTGTCTCGGTATCTATAGCTAGATCTCCTTCAAGTTCAAAATTATTAGGTAGGTCGTTTTGATAAATTTTTATAGTCATAAATGATTTTTAATTCCTTTTAATCAATAATGTTGTTGTGTGGATCGAAAAACGCGTTCTGTGTCATACCGTGGCTTGACCACGGTATCCAAAAAAAATTAAAAAAGACTGGATCCCGCGATCAAGTCGCGGGATGACAACAAAGTTTTGTTATTGGTGATTAAACACCTGCTCATTTGGAGCAGCTACTCCTAAAACTTTCTTTGCTTGTTCTTCTAACATATCTTTATTTAGAGATTCCGTTCGAAGTAATTTGACGTTATGCTCAAGTTCTACTCTTTCTGCTCGTAAGCCTTTTAGTTCATCATAAGCTTTTTCAAGCTGCCTATTTACTTTTAAATATGCAATAATCCCTTTGTTACCATATATGCAATGAAAAACAAAATATCCAAGCAGTAAAGCTAAAAAGATATTTAAAATTATTTTTTTAGAATGATTATTTAAATATATTATCATAAATATATATTCATAAGAAATAATATCAGAGCGGTTAAAATAATACTATCAAATCTGTCTAGTACTCCTCCATGACCGGGTATTATATGACCGCTATCTTTAATATTAAATTTTCGCTTAAAATATGAAATAAATAAATCACTTAATTGAGCTATTAATGCTAATATGCAACTAATTATAAACAAATAAATTTTATTTGAAAAATAGTAATTTTCAATATGAAAGTTTGGTATAAAACTAACTAATACCGCAACTAAACCTGCTGATAATACTCCCGTCACTAAACCGCTCCAGGTTTTTTTAGGACTAAGTTGCGGAGCAAGTTTTGCTCCTTTAAAAGTTTTGCCGCCAATCATAGCGAAAGTATCTACCGACCACATTATGCAAAAATAAAGCATAATAAGCCATCTATTGGTATCTTCCATACTTAAAAATATTAATAGGCTTATAGGAATCGGAATAATAATTAGCCCGATTAATAGATCAGGAATAGAAGAGTAGGTCATATTATACCATTCACTTAACATTCCCGTACCTACTAATATCATTAGAATATAGAATAAAGGCTTACACCATAATATAGCTACGACAAATAACGGAACTAAAACTATACTGGACAGGATTCTTAAATATATGTTTGATTTTTGTTTATCTTTTGCCAAATGTTCTTTTTCTTTTTGAGTAATCATTTATAGCTTCTTGTATATCATATTTATTAAAATCAGGCCAATATTTGGGTGAGAAATATAATTCAGCATAAGCTGCTTGCCAAAGCAAGAAATTACTGATGCGATAAACCCCGCCCGGTCTTATTAATAAATCTACATCCGGCATTTCAGGATCATATAAAGCGTGTTGTATATCGCTGTCACTTACTGCTTTTTTACCGCTTGTAATAATTTTTGTGCAGGCATCAACTATTTCTTGACGACTTCCATAACTAAAAGCTATACAAAGCGTTATTTTATTATTATTTTTTGTTAATGCTATAGCATTATTTATTTGTTTTTGCAATGAGCTACTTAATAAATTAAGCCTACCTATTACTTTTATTTTAACGCCGTTTTTATGTAAATTATTTAATTCGGTTTTTAAATAAATACTTAATAATTTTATTAAGAAATCTACTTCTGTGCTTGAGCGTTGCCAATTTTCGGAAGAGAAAGTATATAAAGTTATATAAGGTATGTTAAGGTTAATAAACTCAGGCAGTAATTCACGAATTTTATCGGCTCCTGCTTTATGCCCTTCAGATTTTGTTAAGTTATGCTGATCTGCCCAACGAGCATTACCGTCCATTATTATTGCTAAATGTTTTATGTTAGTCATTATTTTATATTTTAGATGTTGCTGCATGGATCGATTTTTCCGTCATTGCGAGCAACTGCAAGGAGCGTGGCAATCTCATGAAACAATATAAAATTTCTGAGATTGTCACACCCTTGGCTTTGCCTATCCTTGTAATGACGATTTGGTATCTACACGGGAATGACATCGGTAGTCATATTTTAGGTATTTCGATTCTTACCGATAGCCCGCCTAAATCCTTGCTATCTTCTAAATAAATAGAGCCTTTATGATCGTTTATTATTTCTTTAGTAATAGCAAGCCCAAGTCCTACGTTACTTGCATTATCAAGCTGTCTTGCTTTATCTGATCTATAAAACGGTTTAAATACAAGGTGTGTTTCCGTATCATCTATACCGGGACCGTTATCCTCAATAATTATAGCTACGGTAGATGAATTATCTTTTGAGGATATCTTAATTTTAGTTCCATATTTTATAGCGTTACCGATTAAATTAGACAAGGCTCTTTCAAAAGAATTCGGCTTAATGCATACTTCTAGTTTATCTAAATTAGTAGATTTTATAAATTCAATATTTACATGTGACCATTTGTTAAAAAAACGTTCCATCCAAGGTAATAATAAAATGTCTTCAAATTCTTCTTTACTTTCACCTTTAGCAAAATCTAAATAAGAATTTATCATTTGCTGCATAGTTAATATATCTTGTTTTAACCCTTCGATTTCTTCGCTTTCTTCCATCAATTCAAGTTGTAGCTTCATTCTTGTTAAAGGAGTTCTAAGGTCATGAGAAATCATAGCAAGCATAGTGGTTTTTTTAGTAATTTGTTTTTCAATACGAGCTTTCATTTTTAAAAAAGCAAGCCCTGCTTTTCTTATTTCTAAGGCTCCTGAAGGTTTAAAATTTTTGCCTTTTAAAACACCTCGACCAAATTTATCCATGCTATCCGCAAGAGTGAGTATTGATTTAATTTGATTTTTGGAGAAAATAATAGAAACAGAAAGTAATATAACAGTTAAAGATATAATCCATAAAACAAATATATATACTGTAGGATTAAGTAGTAACTTTGCAGGAAAAGTAATATATAATACTCCATCTTTTAATTCTAAAAATACTTCAATTTTATTTTCCTTATTTAGTTTAACTATATTTTTTCATGGATTTTTGTAGCTAAAATATTTTTGAATATAGTTAAAGGTTCACCTAATTTAGGCTGTTTTATAGATAACTTTTTATTAAGCTGAAACTGATAAGATAAATTAAGATAATTTTCCGATAAATGGGTTATCTCTCTTGAATTATTTCTATGTTCTTTAATCAATGATTCTATTTCATTGATAATAATAGTACTAGTATAATATGAAACATTATACCAATGACGATCGTAAAACAAAAATATAGCAACGATTTGTCCTATTAAAATCGGAATGATTATAATAAACATAAACCGTACAAATAATGTTCTCGGTAAAGCATATTTCAAAGAGCTTGATACAAGCGAATTTTTCAAGAATCGTCTGTGCTCACGTATTTTTATACGCTGTATAGGCTTGCTTTTAAATTCATCCTGTCTGAAGCTCTTTGAAATATGCTGTAATAATTTAGATATAAAGTGCATAGCCCTCATTACGCACGGTTTTTAAATATTTCGGCTCTTTTGGGTTGTCTTCTATTTTGCTTCTTATTCTTGTAATTTGTACATCGATAGAACGTATGCTAAGACCTCCCATTATTTTTGACAGTTCAAAACGACTAGTAGATTTACCGGAATTTTTTATTAATATCTCAAGTAATTTTTGTTCAGTAGAGCTAAGAGATACAATTTGATTATTCTTGGTAAATTCTTTTGTATCGGAATTATAAAAATTATTGCCGAATTTAATTATATTCGTTTCTTTTTTAAAGTTATTATAATTATTGATTAAGTTATTTATCCGAAGTAATAATTCTCTCGGTTCAAAAGGTTTAGTTATATAATCAGAGGCACCGGCTTCAAGTCCTTTAACACGGTCATCGGCTTCCGATAAAGCAGTAAGCATAACTATAGGAATATTATTACCGGCATCCCTTATAGTAGTAGCAAAATCAAGCCCTGTGATTTCAGGTAACATAACATCTAAAATAATTAAATCATAATTAGAAGTTTTTAATAGATTTTTAGCTTCTATGACTGAACTTGCCGTTGATACTAAAAACGCATTTTTATTTAAAAATTGCTTTAAAAGTGCTAATATTCTGCTATCATCATCAACGATTAAAATATGTGCTTTGTATGTATGCATGTATACTCGTTTAATTTTAAAAAATTGTATTTCACTATTGTCATCCCGTGGCTTGACCACGGGATCTTATGTCGCAGGCTGTGTTCTGAGATCCTGCGATCAAGTCGCGGGATGATTAAATACTACTGGATTTCCGCTTTCGCAGGAATGACATAAGAATTACGGCCATATAGCTCATGACGATTGACAATACTTTAATATAAATATAGGTTAATGACAATGATAAAACTAGAGCAAATTGTTTGGCATGTTTGGATTAACGGTGATTTAGTTCCTTATCAATTTGCAAGGATTCATGTTTTGACTCATAGCCTGCATTATTCAGGATCGGTATTTGAGGGTGAGAGAGCTTATAACGGCAAAGTTTTTAAACTAAAAGAACATACGGCAAGATTAATAAAATCAGCAGAAGTATTAGGTTTGAAAGCACCTTATAATGTAGACGAGATAATAAAAGCTCATGAACTTGTAATAAAACAAAATAATATTAAGGATGCATATATAAGACCGCTTATTTGGTGCGGAGACGAGTCGCTAAATATCACTAATCAGTATTTATCTACTAATCTTTTGATTGCTGGTATTCCATCTATGCCGAGGTCTTTTGAGAAAGGTATAAATTTGCATGTAAGCCGCTGGCGTAAAGCAATGCCTGATAGCACCCCGGTACAATCTAAATCCGCAGCTCAATATAATATGGCAATAACGAGTAAAAAAGAAGCTAAGGCTCTTGGCTATGATGATGCATTATTACTTGATTATGAAGGGTATATTGCTGAATGCACTACAACAAATATTTTCTTTGTTAAAGATAAAATATTATATACTCCAATTGCCGATAGGTTTTTAAACGGTATAACAAGACAGACTATTATTGAAATTGCAAAAGATTTAGGTCTAGAAGTAAAAGAAGAGCGTTTAAAATTAGAGCAAATAGAGGATTTTACCGGATGTTTTGTTACAGGCACGGCAATTGAGGTACAAAATATTGATTCTATAGATCTTGGCAATAAAAAGATTATTTTTGATGATCATAAAATTGCAGATCGTTTGAAAGAAGAGTATAGGCGTGTTGTTAGGGAGTAGAAAAAACATCATTGCGAGGAGGTATTGCCTTTGTATGGATACCGAGTCGTCATTGCGAGCAGTCGTAGACTGCGTGGCAATCTCATGAAATAATAACAAACTCCTGAGATTGCTTCGTCAATTGCTATGCAATTTCCTCGCAATGACGATTTAATAAGCTAAACAATTAAAATCAAAAAAATCATGCATAACATATTTAAAGGTTTAATTACCGCACTTATAACACCTTTTAAAGATAATAAGTTAGACTTATATGCTTTAGAGAGAATTGTAAAACATCAAATAAAGCATGAAGTCGATGCAGTATTAATTGCAGGCTCAACGGGAGAAAGTAGTAGTTTAAGCTTTGAAGAATATAAATTATTACTGCAAACTAGCGTAGAAATCGTTAATAAGTGTATTCCTATAATAAGTGGGTGTTCATCAAATAATACTACTTATGCAAGAGCACTTGCAGCGGAATCTACAAAAATCGGCGTAGATGGTTTTATGGCTAGTCCACCATCTTATGTCAAACCTACCCAACACGGGATTTATAAGCATTTTGAAGCATTGCATGAAGCGTGTAATCTACCTATTATGTTATATTCAGCTCCAACTAGAAGCGGAGTAGATTTTTCTGATGAGACAATATTGAGACTTAGCAAGCTACCGCGTATTTTAGCATTAAAAGATTGTGGTGTAGATTTAGAACGTCCATTGCGGATCAGAGCAACAGTTAAAAAGGATTTCAATATTTTAACCGGTAATGATGAAGTAGTCTTAGCTTTTAACGCTCAAGGTGGGGTAGGGTGGACTTCTGTAGCCTCTAATATTGTTCCTAATATATGTAAAGAGCTATTAGAAAAATGGAATAAGAACGATACTAAAGGAGCATTAGAAATCCATCAGAAATTACTACCTTTATATACAGCATTATTTGTAGAATCTAATCCGATTCCGATAAAATATGCTGCACATTATTTAGGTTTATGTGAAAATGAAATTAGACCCCCATTAACTGAAGCAAGCGATAGTGCCAAAAAACAAATTGAAAACATCATAACATCACTATCTATAAAAATATGACCGAATATAAGAAAGTTATTGCACAAAATAAGAAAGCCCTTTTTAATTATTTTATTGAAGAAAGATTAGAAGCGGGTATTGTATTAAAGGGTAGTGAAGTACAGTCTCTGCGTCAAGGCAAAGCTTCTATAGAAGAAAGTTATGCGGCAGATACCGAACATGAGGTATTTTTGTATAACTGCCATATTGCAGAATATGAAAAAGCGAATAGATTTAATCATGTTACTCGTAGACCGCGTAAATTATTGTTGCATACTAAAGAGATAAAGAAAATTATCGGTAGAATTAGAATAAAAGGCTATACGCTAGTAGCTCTTTCTATGTATTTTAATAAAAAAAATAAAGTGAAAGTTGAACTTGGTATTGCTAAAGGTAAGAAATTACATGATAAAAGAGAGTCAATTAAAGAAAAAGACTGGAAAAGAGATCAGAGCAGATTAATAAGACAGAAGTAATGGACTTTGCTACACCGGATGACAAGCCGGCTTTGTTACATAGCTCGTTTTATGTCATTCCCGCGAAAGCGGGATGACATATAGAATTACTTAGATTTTAGGAAGATATAAAATTTTTAAAAAAGGTATTTATGCAGTATATTATAGGTAAAATATTGGTTATATTTATAGTTGTAATAGGAGTTTTATTTGTTTTCAAAACAATGAAAACTTATTCTACAAATCCGGTTTCTGTTGAGGTTAAACAAAGCGAAGATGCAAGAAAATGTGAAGAGGAAAGAGTACAAGAAATAATCAAAGATTATTTGCTTAAAACTCCGGAAATAATAATAGAATCAATAGAAGGGTTGCAAAAACGTAAAGTACAGGAAAATGAGACTAAAGTTAATAACTATCTAAAAGATAATAAGTTAAGTATTGAAGATAGCACAAGCTTTCCTGTTATAGGAAATAAAGACGGTGATGTAACAATAATTGCTTTTTATGATTACAATTGTTCTTATTGTAAAAAAGGCGATGTTTCTATAAATGAATTATTGCAAAACGATCCAAAAGTTAAAGTTGTATTAAGACCGCTTCCTATCCTGGGAGATGCTTCCGAATATCTTGCAAGAATAGTTTTGGCCGTTTATAAGGTTAATCCAAGTAAATTCAAAGCTGTTCATGATGAATTAATAAAAATAAGAGATGTTTCTAAGGAATCTATAAAAGAATTATTAACTGAGAATGGCTTAAATGCTACGGCAATTGAAGAAATTGCCGATAGCAATGAGATTAAAGATTTAATTACTCAAAATATGAAAATAGCTAGAAGTCTTAGAATGCAAGGAGTACCTGCGTATATAATCGATTCAGAATTAATACCTGGGTTAATAGATTTCTCACAATTATTAAATATAGTTAAAGAAATTAGGTATAATAAGAGTTCTTAAGAATTGTTGTGTAGACCAGTAAATGCTTTTTATGTTATTCCCGCGAAAGCATTGTTGCATGGATACCAAATCATCATTGTGAGGAACGAAGCGACGTGGCAATCTTGTCAAGCATCCTGAAATTGCTTCGTCAATTACTTACGTAATTTCCTCGCAATGACGACCTTCAGTCTCCACGCAACAAGGCCTAGTAGGAATGACAGCAATTGCTCTTGAATAACTTTAGCCTTTATTTAGTAAATCTAACATAGTTTTACCGATATCGGCAGGGGATCTAGTGATAGTTACGCCGGCACTTTGTAGAGTTTCAAGCTTATCTTCGGCACTTCCTGTTCCTCCGACAATAATAGCTCCGGCATGTCCCATTCTTTTACCTGGAGGTGCTGTAATACCTGCAATAAAGCTTACTATAGGTTTCTTGATTTTTGACTGCTTGATAAACTCAGCTGCATCTTCTTCTGCATTGCCGCCAATTTCACCGATCATAATAATTGCTTTTGTTTCATCATCTTTCAAAAACATCTCAATACAATCAACAAAATTAGTGCCGTTAACAGGATCACCGCCTATACCGACACACGTAGATTGTCCAAGTCCTACTGCTGTTGTCTGTGCTACTGCTTCATAAGTTAGAGTACCTGATCTTGAAACAATACCTATCGTTCCTCTTTTATGAATATGCCCAGGCATAATACCGATTTTACATTCACCCGGTGTGATAACTCCAGGGCAGTTAGGACCGATTAATCTAGTTTTAGAACCGACTAAAGCACGTTTTACTTTCACCATATCAAGCACTGGAATTCCTTCCGTTATACATACTACTACTTCAATTTCGGCATCGATTGCTTCTAATATCGAATCAGCGGCAAAGCCGGGCGGAACATATATAACGCTTGCATTTGCACCGGTTTTTGCTTTTGCTTCATGTACGGTATTATATACAGGTAAATCAAGGTGAGTATGACCGCCTTTGCCGGGTGTAACACCGCCAACCATGTTAGTGCCGTACGCTATCGCTTGTTCAGAGTGAAAAGTTCCTTGTGAACCAGTAAAACCCTGACAGATAACTTGTGTTTTTTTATTTATTAATATTGCCATGTTAAATAATGTTTATTGTTTTTATTTTACTTTGATGTCATCCCGCGACTTGGTCGCGTGATCCAGTCCTTTTTTAATTTTTTGATGGACACTGTGGTCAAACCACGGTATGACACTGAACTGGTTTTTCGAGCCATACAACAAGGTCAATGCCTGCATAGCTCATGACGGTTATCTACCGTATCGCTTCAACTATTTTATTTGCCGCATCTGCTAAATCATGTGCTGGTATTATTTCTAAACCGGAATTTGATAAAATTTCTTCGCCTTTTTCAACGTTTGTACCGGCTAAACGAACTACTAACGGTACTTTTATATCTATGTCTTTTGCAGCTGCAATAATCCCTTCTGCTATAATATCACAACGCATGATACCGCCAAAAATATTAACTAGAATCCCTTGTACTTCTTTATCAGATAAAATTATTTTTAAAGCTTCTTTTACACGTTCACGATCAGCTCCACCACCGACATCCAAGAAATTAGCAGGCGAAGCACCGTAAAGTTTAATAATATCCATAGTGGCCATGGCAAGACCAGCACCGTTAACCATGCAACCGATATTACCGTCCATTTTTACATAGCTAAGTCCTGCATTTGCTGCTCTAGTTTCTAGAGGATCTTCTTCATCATGATCACGCATTGCCGTAATATTCGGATGCCGAAATAAGCCGTTATCGTCAAAAGTAATTTTTGCATCTAAAGCTAATAAGTTCCCGTCGCTATTTACAATTAATGGGTTGATTTCAATTTGTGCTGTATCGGTTTCAATAAAAGCATTATAGACTGATTTTACTATTTCTTTCATCTGTTTGGCTTGGTTATCCTTAAAGCCTAACTCATAAGCTATGCCCCGCATATGAAAATCTTGTAAACCGGTTGCAGGATCAACGGAAAATTTAATAATTTTTTCCGGAGTTTTTTCTGCTACTTCTTCAATATCAACTCCTCCTTCTGTAGAAGCTATAAAAGTAATACAGCTAGCCGATCTATCAAATACTATACTAAAATAATATTCTTTTAAAATATCACAACCTGACTCGATATAAAGACGGTTTACTTTTTGTCCTTGAGGTCCTGTTTGATGCGTTACTAAATTAATACCAAACATGTCATGAGCAACTTTTTTGGCTTCTTCTTTACTCTTAACAACCTTAACACCGCCTGCTTTACCTCTACCGCCAGCATGTATTTGTGCTTTAATCACATATACTTCCGTATTTAATTTATCTATGGTTTCATTAATCTTTTCGGTTTTCGTAACAACTAGCCCGGTGGAAGTAGGTACGCTGTATTTTCTTAAAATCTCTTTTGCTTGATATTCATGAATATTCATTTTAAATAATTTATTAATTTGCTATTAATTTTTATGGATAAGATGCATTTTTAACTTCTCTTACTATGTCTTTATCAAAAGTGATAAACTTATTAGCACTATTGACTTCTCCTTCTGCAATAATCATATAATCGGCAAAGTCTGCTTTACCTTTAAAGCTGATATTATTATGTCTTGATGTCCAATGATAAAGCTGGAATTATCAATAAGATTAATTATTGCTTCATAAATTTCCTGGCGAGTAAATTTATTTACTTTTAGCACCCATACAAATTCAAGTAATGCATATGATGCAATAAAAATCTTATTAGTGATGTTATTTTTTAAGAAATTTTGAGCTGCTTTACCTTGTATTTCATCATCTGCAAGAAAAGTACGAGTTAAGATATTGGTGTCAATGCCTATCATTTTCGATAACCGCAATACTAATAGCTTCATCTACATCCACCGGACCGTTTTTAGCTTTATATTTACCTTTACCAAAAAAGCTATAGATATCTTTTTTTATAGGAAGCAATTCTAATGTTTCATTTTTTTTGTAGTTAATTATTAACTCAGAACCTGAATGTAAACCAAGTTTATTTCTTATATATTTAGGGATAACTACCTGTCCTTTCGATGAGATTACTACTCTGGCACTTTTACTCATAATACTAATATAGTAAGTTATCTGATCTTACTTTGTATATAAAACACAATTTATTATATGTCAATAAGTTTATAATGAGGTTACTCATTCAATATTCTCTTTAATACGTTATTTTTCCTAATAAAGTGATGATATAATGCAGCTAGTATATGAAAAATAATTAAAGCAGTAAATAAGCAGCCTTTTTATGGATTTTTTTTAAAGATTTTGGCAAATTGTAAATCTGGAGCAAAAGAATTTATAGTAAACAAACCATAAAAATCAATATGATGGTTTGATAAAATAGTTATTAGAAAGCCGCTTATCGGCATTAATAACATTAAAAGCTATAGCAAATTTATATTAATATTAGCGGCTTTTTTTGCCAATTTGGCATATCTTCCGGTAGCAAAACATTAGCATTATAGAATTTCCATAAAAGCCTTATTATTACTAAAGATAAAACAACTATACCGGTTGCTTCATGTATCCCGTATAATTGCCATTTTAAAGGAAGTTCTACGAAATTATCCATTAAGAAACCGACAACGAGCATTAATATAACTATAATGCTCATGATCCAGTGAAAAAGTTTTGCAGTTAAGCCGTAAGAATTTTCAGTATTTGTAAGTAGCATGATAGTACTCAAACTTACTTAATGTCATTGTCGCTCTTCTATGTCATTCCTGCGAAAGCAGGAATCTAAAAAACAATAAAAAATACTAAAATTATTAGTATTTTTAACTAGATCCCATGGACAAGCCACGGGGGGAACCCGAGTCATGGTATGACAGTTTCTTCTTAATGCCCAACTGCCGTATCTATAATCTTTTCTGCCTCTGTACCGCTAATTTTTTCTTTATCATTTAGAATGAGATTAGCATTCTTTAAGTCATCTCCTATATGTTCCGCTCTTCCTTTTAAAATCTTAGCTAAAAACTGCTCGGCAAGAGCGTAATATGAGATTCTATTACCGGGTTTTGCAAATCCATGGCCTTCATCTTTGTAAAGTGCATAAACTACCGGTATATGCTTTGCTTGCATGCTGTTTACAATCTGTTCTGATTCTGCCTGCACGACTCTCACATCGTGAACACCTTGTGCTATAAATAAAGGCTTTTTGATATTATCAACAAAATTAATTGGTGATCTTTGTCTTAAAAACTCTTTTTCTTCTTCAGTATCCCAAGGTCCTATACGTGTTTTATATATACTTAACAATGGTGTCATATAAGGAGCTTTAGATTGCACATGAGTTAATAAATTAGACATACCGACAACGTCAACACCGCAAGCAAATACGTCAGGCGTCATGGTAAGACCTACAAGCGTTGCATAACCTCCATAGCTTCCACCCATAATACAAACTTTGTCAGAATCAACTATATTATTCTTAATAGCCCAGTTAACACCATCAATTAAATCGGTGTGCATTTTACCGGCATATTCTAAATTACCGGCGTTTAAGAAATCTTTCCCAAAACCGGTAGAACCACGGTAATTTATACTTAAAACTGCGTAACCACGATTTGCAAGCCACTGATGCTCAGGATTGTATCCCCAGCTATCACGTACCCACGGACCGCCGTGGACATTTAAAATTAGAGGTACTTTTCTATCGGGTATATTATTTTTATCGAGCTTTACATCATTTGGAAAAGTGATATAGCTAACTAAATCAAGCCCGTCACGTGACTTGATAATTATCGGTAGCATCTTAGCAAGATTATATTGCTCAAGTTCTTTGCGATTAGTAAATAAAAACTCAGCTTTTTTATTTGCCCTATCATATTTATAATATTTCACCGGTGCATTATCAGCCATATAAGCAACGACCCAAGTTTTATCGTCTAGCGTTCTACTATTAATAATTAAATCACCGCGATCAATAGATTGCAAATATTTAATATCATCTTCAATATCTTTATCTAATATTTTATATGAGACTCTATCATAATCTATAGATACTGCTTGCGGAGTTTGTTTTGTGGGATGAACTGTAAATAAGCCGATATCGGCTTTTGCATCTTCGGCTAATATTTCTTCACTACCTGTAGCTAGTGTTATAGCTTTAAGTGCGGAGGTATTACGATTACGTCCCTCTAGCATATATAAAGTTTCACCGCTAGCATCAAAACCAAGTATGGAAGTGTTAAAAGAATCTTCCATTGATATCTTAGTAAATAACTTTGGTTCTCCGTTTTTGAATTCATAATATTCAACAGCTCCGTCTTTATCTAGTAAGCTACCGAATCTTAAATTTAAATTTTCATCAGTTACATAATCAGTAAATCTATCATTTTTATAAATCAGTTCTTTTTCTAGAGTATCTAGATTTAATTTGTAAATATCAAAATATTCAGGATTACGCTCATTTAAATATATTAATATCTCATTTGGCTTCTTATGACTTGCTCCAGCTATTTCGGCTTTAACTCCTTTTTCGGGAGTAAGTAATTTTGTCTCTTTTGTCTCTATGTTATAGCTATAAATTCGGTCATTTTCATCACCGTTAAAATCTTGGGTATATAAAATATTTTTATTATTATAAGCTTTAGCATAAGACCAAATACCGCGTCCTGTGTCATGGGTTATGGCTTCTGCTTTACTAATATCATCTGAGGGTGCTAGCCAAATGTTTAATACACCGTCTTTCGGTGCAACATATAGAATATATTTGCCGTCGTAGGTTAGAGAAACCCTTGCTTTATCAGGGTTACCGAATAAAACTTTTCTGGGGATTATTTGATTGTTATCCGTTATCGTTTGCATTTGAAACATAAAAATACCGACACTTATTATTAATATAGTGCCTATAATATAGAAAATTTTACTCATTACTAATAGTTTGTGATTTAGTTTTATAGTCTTTTTATGTCATGCCCGATTCCGCGGAAATGACATTCAGGTCATAAGATATAATTGCTACACTCTCTCAATATTGCTTAAAAACCAATCAACTTCTTTGGTATTAGCATTACGTGTAAATGTCCATTCTTCTTTTAAATCTTCGATTTTGTCAACTACATTTTTACCTTGAAATAGTAATTTAATAAATATGTTATTACCGAACATGTAAATTTCTGAATATTTTGCACTTAAAGCCGATGAGTCAAAAAAATCACCATAGGACGGTGTTATTTTTTCAAATTCTTCCAAATATCTTTTATCTATCAGCTCAGATAATTCTTTAGCATCTTTTTTATAAGCAGCTTCTATAATCATTTGAAAAGCAGTTTTAGCATTATTTATGAATTTAACCGGGTCAAAGGAGTAAAGGCGTTTATGGACTTGTTCCATTCCATCTACGACCGCAGTTATATTATGTTCTACTATTATATCTTTAAAAGCTTTAATATCTTGGGCTGTTGGAATATTTTTTTCTTCTTTATTAGATTTAACTGTACTGTAAGTTACGTCCTTAATAACCGGTTCGCCAAAATAAGATTTTTGCTTTGTCTGTTCCTCTTCTGAAGTAGAACCGAGAGTAGTCATTAATTTGTTGATAATGTAAAAGGCAATAACGGCAAAAATTAATAACTCTATTATTTGAGGAGACATTTTCTATTTATTTTTATTAAAAGATTATTTTTATATCTTAATATAAAAAAATAATTTTTTAAAGTTATTTAATAAAAATAAGGATTTATTTTTATTTGAGTTATACTTAAAATTTAAAAAATAACTAAAATATCTTGATTATTTTAATTATTATGATATTATCGTTTTGTAAATGATGTTTAAACTCCATCATTGCAAAACATTTATAGCCTTTAGTCCATTTATGCTAGGGGGCTGTTGTACTAAAGCAGCTTAATTTTTAAGTGTTTTTAGTATAATGGATAATTATTGTTTTCAATGATTGAGTTTATCCCCTAGCACCTATCTATCTACTCACTTTTAATTGACGAATGAACTGGCGAGCTGGTGATTCAATTATATAATGCAAAATAGTAGCTATTGTAACCGAAGTAGCAAATTTAAGCCATAAAGGAGTTGGATAAATCCAGTAATATGCTACAAAAAATTCTGTAGTTAAAGCAGAAAGGTATAAAGAATATGAAATTTGACCTAGAAAATATGTTATTGGATTACCGAAAATAAGTTTACTTAATCCTGAATCATTAGATGTTCCAATAATTATTAAGGATGAGCCAACTGCAAGCCACCAAAGTGTTTCTGCATTAATTATAATAAAAATATAAGCAAAAACAGCAATTCCTACAAATGTAATAATATCATAAATAATATAATTAAGTTTCAAAGATTTTATATATTTTGTAATAAAAAATGTTATACAACCAAAAATAAATACACCTAAAAACATTATTAAGCTTTTACCGTAAGCAAATTGTACTCTTTTGTTATACTAATATGGGTCTGCAACCATTGAAAAGCATAAGGAGCAGGAATTATCCCATAAGATATAAATAACAAGATTATCAATAACTTAATTATTGATAATCTTTGCATCAATGATATTAAAAAAGGAAATAATTAATATGCAAACATTGCCGTACTTATTGAACATGAAGGTTGATTCCAAGATACTAAATCCGTGAACCCCCATGCTTGAATAAGGAACACATTAAGAAGAAAAGTATAAGAATTATCTTAGGGTGAAAGAATTTCTGACAAAATCGACTCTGCATTAATACGCATAAAAGCATAAATAAATGTAAGGGATAAACTTTGGCAATACGTAAAAAACTTTTATAACTAACGGTATGCGTATAAAATCTAGTATTATATACATAACATAAAATAAAGCCGGATAACACAAAAAATATTACAACCCCAAGACTGCCAAATATTGCTATATTCATTCCAATTGAGTTACCTGGTCAAATTATATGTGGCGTGTAAGAAGAATACCCATAATGCAGTATACCCGCGTAAACCTGTTAATCCTTTTATTTCTTTTAAGTTATCTATTTTGTTATGCCATATTTAAGTTATAACATTACTGATTAAAATATGGCATGATAATAATTTTTTTAATAAATTATTAGATTCTTATATTCAGAGATCTTTTAATAAGTGTGCCACTTTTATAGCATTATCAAATCCGTGATCGTAATGAAATCTTATATCAGGCGAGAATTTCATATTTATTTTATTAGTAATAAAATTTCTGATAGCATTTTTAGAATTATTTAATGCATCCATAATTTCATCTATTGTTAGTTTAGTATTAAAAGGCAAGAAATGACAATTAGCTATTTTGAGATCAGCAGTAACTATAACTTTCGTAATAGTGAGAGGACAATCCAAAAGTCTGCTATCCAGCATTTTGCCACGCCTTAGAATTTCTATTAATGCTTCATTTATAATGCTTGCTAATTTTTGTTGTCTATGAGAATTAGTTTTGGTTAATTTTTTCATGCGTTAAAATATATACAATTCTAAAGCATAATAGCATGCTTTTGCCAAACAACCAATACCTAAAAATTTTAGAAATTTTGTTTTAAAAAAACCAGAGAACAAAGAAATAAAGCTTCCCCAAAAAGAAAATGCCATTAAGAAAATTATAAATATCTCATATTTATAATATAGTTTTGTTAAATTTTTATGTCTTAAAATATTTTGTGCATTTTTGGAAGCATAAAAGATATTTAAAACTATTCTTCCAACAATATAATTGATTGCATTACCGCTAAGAGAAGCACAAATAGCTACTAACAGCATTATTAAATTATTATAGCCTCCGAACATTTTCATAGAATGAAATATTAATTCATTCTGAAAACCTATAATAAGATTTGAGACAAAACTATCAACAAATAATAAACTATATGCTTCAAATTGATTCATGAATGTAATATATTGAATTTTGATTAGGGGTATTAATCGTCATTACGAGGAAAAACTGTAAGTTTTGACGAAGCAATCTCATGCTAAAATCCTGAGATTGCCATAACCCTTACTATCTAACACCACAATAAAGTAACTGGCAATGAAAAAGCAAATTATTTATCCTGATTTTATAGCACGAATTTTTTCTACGGCACTTGATTTATCAGTCTTTGCCTTTATAGCAATCCCAATATCACAATTTTGTTCTTTTAATTTATTATGGCTGTTCTTTAATGATTATTTCCTTAGCAATAACATTAATCTTCATAATCCCAATGAAATGTTTAACTCGTTTATGAGTCAGGAATTTTATGAATATCTTAAAGCAGGAAATTTTAATAAATATATTTTGTTTAATATTTCAATTTTTGCTACTAATATATTAGTAATAGGCTCATATTTCATAACGCTTTGGTATTATAAAGGTGCAACGCTTAGTAAAATGTTTTTACGTATGAAAATCGTAGATGCCGTAACATTAAATCGTCCGACCTTAAAGCAGTTAATTAAAAGATTTTTAGGGTATATGACTTTTCCTATCGGTATTTTTTTCATACTTTTTTCTTCTAAAAAACAAGCATTACATGATAAAATAGCTGGAACCGTCGTTATTAAGTCTTAAATATACTCCTAAGTAATAGACGAAGTTTAATTTGGAAAAGAGCAAGGAGTTATAAGGCGAGGAGCGGAGCGTATACACTTAATAGGTGAGTACCGCAGTTCTTATAATACGACGTAGCTCATTTTTCAAATTAAACGAGTATATTTATGAATGAAACAAATAATAATGATATAGATCAGCTAATTTATCTTTTTTCAAAATTACCCGGTCTTGGTAGTAGATCGGCAAGGCGTATAGCGCTTTACCTATTGCAAGATAAAGACGTAAGGTTAAAAAGCCTAATTAATAATCTTGTAGAGATAGAGAAGAAAATAGTAAAATGCGAGATTTGCGGTAATATGGATACGGAAAATATTTGCCGTATTTGTTCTTCTGAATATAGAGATAAATCAATTATTGCTATTGTCGAAACTGTGGCTGAATTATTGGCAATGGAACGTAGCGGTAATTTTAAAGGTTTATATCATGTACTCGGTCATAATTTATCGGCAGCTAGTAGACAAAACCCTAGCATACTTCGGTTACCTGAACTACTCACAAGATGTTTTGCAGAAAATATTAAAGAAGTTATTATTGCTACTAATTCTACTTTAGAAGGTCAGACTACTGCTTATTTTATTACAGAATATTTAAAAGAGCATCCTGCTAAAATTTCTCGCCTTGCTAGCGGTATACCTATCGGAGGTGAACTTGATTATTTAGACGAGGGTACCATATCTGCCGCTATTAACCTACGCCAACCTTTTGAGTAAAAATTAATAATTTTATTAAAGTTATAGTGAATCTTGATGAAATTCTAGATGATGTTCGCCGGCGAATTTTATTACATCATTATGATTTCCTTGATGATCAAAATGTATCAGTAATTCACCTTGTTCGTTTGAATGTAATATATTTGTGAATAAACGCTGGTCACCATCAATTTTAATGTCAACTACTTTTTTACCGATAAATTTAACGCCGTTATCCCCCTGTTGTCTATATATTATATCTTTCTTTAAGGCATTTATAAATTTATCACATTTATTCTTATCTAATTTTTCTTGTAATTTTGCGCTAATTCTTCCGTAACATTCAAGTCCTTGATATTTGCCTAAAGCAGTAGTGTTATTACTTGTAGTTTCTCCTTCTTGATTAACTTTCCAACTGCTGTAACTAGGAATAACCTGTCCGATAGTATGAAGTAAATGTGCATTTTTTATTGATTGATAATATTCATGAATTTCTTTAGGATTTTGATTTTCATACTGCTCTAGCTCTTCTTTAAGTGATAATAAACCAATATATTCCTGTATCTTTTCGTGATCATTAGTTAGCCTTGCAGCTGTGAAGCCATTCTCAATGGCTTCCTGATTTTTATTATCATATGGTAAAATTTCCTCAACGTTCTTTAACGCTAAGTTGTATTTCTTAATTGCGATTAAACAAGTGATAATCTTATTAATTTTTTCTATAGCTTGTGCTTGTGCAAAATTAAGGTTGCTAACAAGAGCTTCGATATGAATTTGATTAATATATTCTTCAGGATTTAATAAAAATTCTATTGCCTGGAAGATATTACTGAGATATGGAGTTATTTTATTTTTAGGTATTTTTTGTATAAATTGTTTAGCTAATTCATATTGTTTGGTAAGGCTGTTGTAGATAGTAATATAACACCACTAATAGAGTTGCTAATTTCGATTCACTCATCCTTTAGGTTTTCTTCATTCACAATTTTCTCAGCAGCAGAATATTGATTGTATTTGGCAATATATTGAAAACATCGAAACTGTTCTTTACTATCTTTAGATAAATTGTCTTGGTTAATTAGATTTAATTTAGCTTCAGCAATTTCAGCTAAATTAAAACTCATTGCTGTTAAAGTTTTGATATCTGTAGGAGCATTTTTGATTAAATTTTTTGTTTCTGTTGCCCTTTCGTTAAGTAAATAAATATTAAATAAGCTATAGATTGAATTGCTATCTTTTGGTCGATCCTTTAAAATGCGTAATAATTGCTCTTCGTCTAATGATAATTTTCCTGTATTATTATAGGCTACTAATAGATTATAACGGCAAAAATAGATGAATTTACTTTCCTGTTTTTGCTCATTGTTACTAGATTCGCTAGTCGTGGTGCAAGTAATGTTATTATTTCATCATATTTTTTGGTAGCAAGCAATATTTCAGAAAAAGAGCCTAGAATAGCAAAATCTTCTATATTTGCTAATTGTTTAATAATATCAGGTTAAAATTCAGGTTTTACAAATAATAAAATTTCTGCAATAAAATTTAGATATTTTTGATACCATTCTCATTGAGTTTTGAGTAAATTTAAAACTATAGGTGCTGATTTAAGTATATCTTTAGCTACTTCTTCAATTAATGCAATATTCTTTTCTACTACGGCTAAACGAAAAATATTTTCCTTAGCGATAAATTTATTGATAATCTTAGTGATAGGGTTAGAAGAATTGGAGCTAGGTTTGTATTCAAAAAATATTTCTACTTTAGAATTTTTATTAATTAAAGCATTATATTCACTAATCTCATAATCTTTAAATAACTCATGATTTTTAAGTTCTGCGTAACTGTATTTTTTAATACACATTCCAATAGCTTTTATCTTCTTAATTGCTAAATTAGCAAATTCTGGAGCTAATTTTGAATTTTTTATTTCTTCAATAGTTCTTAAATAATTATTTTTTATATCAAAATCCTTAACTATTGCTGAGTACAATTCTATAGCTGTATTTAAGGTAATATTGGAGCTTCAAGTGGTAACCATAAAATATGGTTATTTTTAGAGAAGTTAATAGAAGACTTTTTTGATTTCATATATGATGCCTAGTTATTTTTAACAAGGCATCATACATTAGTTTAATTCTTAGTAAAAAAATTATTAATATTTTTTAATAATTACCACCGAATTGCTCTTTAATAATTCTATCTTCCAGCGTATGGTTTTTATTAAAGAGCAGTTTGACAGGCTTATCCTTAGTAGATTTAACGGTAACATTTGTGATATTATTAAACTCCTGAAAGTCGGCAGTAGCATTTACCGGTCGTTTATTTGTATTAAGTATTTCAAATTTAATCGTAGCAGATGAAAGCAGTAAAGCACCGTGCCATCTACGCGGTCTAAACGAGCAGATAGGGGTTAGGCATAACATGTTTGACTCAAGCGGTAAAATAGGACCGCTGGCAGATAAATTATAAGCACTACTTCCGGCAGGTGTTGCAACTAAAGCTCCGTCTGCTACTAATTCGCTCATTCTCTCTATCCCGTTTACGTCTATTCTAAATTTAGCAGTTTGATTAGTTTTACGAAAGATCGATACTTCGTTAATAGCAAGTGCCGTATATATTTGACCGCTCGTATCTTCGATTTGCATAAGAAGAGGATTTAGGATAGAAACCGTACTTTCGTGTATATTTTGTAATAAATTTTTGGTATCTAAAGGATTCATTAAAAAGCCGAGGCTTCCTAAATTAACTCCGTAAAAAGGTATATTAAGATGCATATAGCGGTGAATATTATGTAGTAATTCTCCATCCCCGCCTATTACGATAATGACCTCCGCTTCCTCTATTTTACAATAATTATAGAGTTTTTTTATTTCCTCTATAATAGCTAAATGTTTGGAATTTTGGTTATAAATCAATGCTATTTTATTTATATTCATTATATGAATTTCTTTTTTAATATATAGACGCTTAACTAATAATAAGTTATAAGAATAAAGTAATAAAATAAATATTAAGTTAAATTATGTCATCATTCAACATCAAAAATCATAAAAATGATCTGCTATTTGTACCGCTAGGGGGATCTAATGAAATAGGTATGAATCTTAATCTTTACCATTATCAAGGTAAATGGTTAATGGTTGATTGTGGTAGCGGTTTTGCCGATGATTATTTACCCGGTGTTGATATGATAATTGCTGATAGCAGCTTTATCGAGAAATATAAAAAAGATATAGTAGGTCTGATTTTAACTCATGCTCACGAGGATCATTTAGGTGGAGTCCAATATTTATGGAATAGCCTTAAGTGTCCTATTTATACTACTACTTTTACAGCAAATTTTTTAAAAATTCGTTTAAATGAATATGATTTTGCTAAAAGTATAAAAATTCATGAAGTAAAACTCGGTAGTAAAATAAATCTAGATCCTTTTTCCTTAGAGATGGTGCCACTGACTCACTCGGCTCCTGAAATGCAAGCAATTATGATCCGTACGGATGCAGGTAATATTTTACATACGGGGGATTGGAAATTTGATAACGATCCGATACTTGGACAAAAAGCCAATGAGGAGCTTTTAAAATCTTACGGAGATGAAGGGGTTCTTGCACTTGTTTGTGATTCAACTAACGTATTTAATAAAGGAAGCTCAGGTTCTGAGGGGGATGTTAGAAAAAGTTTAGTAGATATTATAGCCGGTTGTCCTCAAATGGTAGTAGTTTCAACCTTTGCCTCTAATTTAGCACGGCTTGATACAATAATTCATGCTGCAGGGCTTGCGGGTAGAAAAGTAGTCTTAACCGGTAGAAGTTTGCACCGTATGATGCTTGCTGCGCAGGAAAGCGGCTATTTGAAAGATATTGCTCCTCTAATTAGTGAACGTGATGTTAGCAGATTTAGAAGAGAAGAATTATTAGTAATTGCTACCGGTTGTCAAGGTGAGCCTATGGCTGCCACCGCAAAACTGGCTAGTAATTCTCACCCGTCTATAAAGCTTGTTCCTAAGGATACAATGATTTTTTCTTCAAAAATTATTCCGGGTAATGAAAAGAAAATATTTAGGCTATTTAATGTATTTGTTAAAGCCGGTGTAGAAGTTATTACCGAGCGAGACCATTTTGTACATGTTTCAGGACATCCATCGATTGACGAGCTACAAAAAATGTATTCTCTAATTAGACCGAATATTTGTATACCTGTTCACGGCGAGCCTGTACATATTCATGAACATGTTAAGCTTGCTAAGAAAAACGGCATAAAACAGTCAGTAGAGGTTGAAAACGGTAGTGTAGTACTGCTTGAACCTAATAATGCAAAAGTAATTTCAAAGGTTGAAAACGGTTATTTAGCTGTTGACGGTAATTATTTGTTGCCCGTTGAATCTCCGATTTTCAAAGCTAGAAGACGTATGCGTGAATCGGGTATCGTGGTAGCATCAGTAGTCATTAATAAAAAAGGACTGCTTGCTGCAAACCCAATGCTGTCTATGTCCGGGCTGCTTGATCCGAAAGAGGATATGGCATTAGTGAACCTCATTAAAAACGACATTAAAGAACTTGTTACCATTCAAAATAAACAGGCAAAAAAAGCATTGTCGGATGAACAAGTAATCGAGGCAATAAAAGGAACAATCCGTAAAACCTTAAAACAAGAAATTAATAAGTCACCCGTTATAATAGTAAATCTTGAGAAAGCTGTGGAGTAGTGAAATTGTTATTGTGAGTAGTATTGTTTTATGGCTCGAGAAATTCGCTCGATGTCATTCCCGCCTTCGTGAGAATGACATAAACAAGCCAAGCAACGATACCTACAAACCTGCAAGTGACAAAGAAAAAATAAGCACATGAACAAATTTAAAAATATTGCGGTTTATGGGGGAGGGAGTTTCGGTACTAGCCTTGCTTCTTTAGCAGCACAAAACTGTAATAACGTTACTTTATTTTTACGTGATGAGGCAATAGCAAAGGAAATTTTACATAACAAAACTAATGTAAAATATTTAGGGGATATTAAATTACCTTCTCGTTTACAGGCTACTACAAACTTAGATATAATTAAGGATTTTGAACTAATTATTATTGCAGTGCCGTCTTACGCTTTTGATGACTCAATAAAATTATTAAAAACTCACAGCATTTCTAAAAACAATACTCTTCTAATTGCAACAAAAGGCTTTGCCCGTAATCCTACCGCATTATTTTCAGATAGGTTAAAAACTCTATTACCGCATAACCCTACAGCGTTTTTTGTAGGTCCGAATCTAGCAAAAGAACTTGCTAAAAATTTACCTGCTTCGGCAAGTATTGCAAGTTTAGAGATAGATATAGCAAATAAAATAGCTTATAACCTAAGTTCAAAAATTTTTACTACTAATGTGTCAAGCGATATTGTAACATTACAGGTAGCAGGAGCTTTAAAAAATATTTTTGCTATTAAAAGCGGTATTGATTTAGCAAGAAAGCAGGGCGAAAATGCAAGAGCAACGCTTATAGTAGCTGCCTTAAAAGAAATTGCTATTTTGTCGAAAGCTTTAGGTGGTATGCAAAAAAATTCTGATATTTTACTAGAGGGTGTAGTAGGCGATTTAGTGCTTACTTGTTATTCGTTAGGTTCACGTAATACAAAATTTGGTTATGAACTTGGAATTAGTAGCGATAAAAAGAAATGTTTACAGGAATATAAAGAGCTAGTAGAGGGAAGAGAAGCATTAAAATTAGTTTTGGATTTGATAAAAAAATATAATTTACATATGCCTATAATTTCTGAAGTAGCTTCGTGTGTTATTCCTTATGTCATTCCTGCGAAAGCAGTAATCCAGAAAAAAGTATAAATACAGCAAATTTTTGAAATTAAAAGCTCGATTCATCTCGCTTTATGCTAGATTCCTGCTTTTGCAGGAATGACATATGATTCCACGCGAGCAATACCAATCAAGTATTACAGCAATCTCTTCATCTGTTCTTGCTCTAATTTTTTTTCTTTATCTAGTTTGTTTAAAAATTCTTTATAAAAACCGTTTGTTATATATACAAGTTCCATTTCGGTATTTAATTCAGAAGATTTAAGTATGATTACACATTCACCATCCTTGAAAGTAACCACTTTATCATTTTCTTCTTCTAAACTATATTTATCTTTTAAAATGTTATAAAACTCTTCAAATTTATTTTGATCTATAGTTAAAATAACGGCTTTAAAATCATTACATATCACTAAAGCTTTATATATAGTTTTTGTATTTGGTTCTATATAACTATATAATAATTATATCCTTGCCAATAATTAGGTTCTTTATTGATGATTTTGTATTTTTTTTGTTAGATCTATATTGGTAGTTTTATTTAATTCAAGCCCAAGTGGCATAGGATTAGAATAGATATTTAAACAAAAAAATATAATGAATAAGGATAATAGATTTTGCATAAATAATATGAAAATTTCATATTAAATTAGACACCTTAAATAACATAAGATTTTTAAAGTTTCAATTAGAAATTTATTTTGGTCTGATGAAGTAAAAATCTTTACAAAATTTAGTGAAAAAAAATAAAACCTCATATATTATAAGTAATTATATCTTTAGCTCATTACATGATAATCTTTAGTATAGTTTTTTTTAAAACCGTTTCGGTATTATTAAGTTTAGTAATAGGATTTTTAGCAGGTAAATATTCAAATGTTGAAAAAGATAGTATATCCTCGTTACTATTCTATTTTATATCACCTATAGTATTTTTTACGATACCTGCTAGTACAACCTTAACACTTGCGGCATTAAGCGTTACGGTTGTAACATTTGTAATTGCAACACTCTTATCGCTCTTTTCTTATTATTTTTTTGGTAAATTTTGGCAGGATCATACACGTAATATTATAGCTTTGTCTGCAGGTACGGCAAATGGCGGGTATTTTATGTTGCCTATAGCTGCAGCACTTTTTGATGATTATACATTAAGTATTTACATGATGGCTGTTATAGGAGTGAATATTTATGAATGTTCCGTCGGCTTTTATAT
This sequence comes from Rickettsia argasii T170-B, assembly GCF_000965185.1. Classification (NCBI taxonomy): domain Bacteria; kingdom Pseudomonadati; phylum Pseudomonadota; class Alphaproteobacteria; order Rickettsiales; family Rickettsiaceae; genus Rickettsia; species Rickettsia argasii. The sequence continues at coordinate 94,165 of NZ_LAOQ01000004.1, read as the reverse complement.
TTGTATGAGGAGCTTTGCTAATACTACCGATAGTATATTAAAAGTAGTAAAATTACCGATTTTAAATGCTTTTTTCTTGGGATGTTTATTTAGTTTTTGCGGTTTTACTTTACCGGATTTTTTAGATGATTTTATATATAATATGAAAGGCTCTTTTTCGATACTCGGTATGGTGATGGTGGGTCTTGCTCTTTCGTCTCTACAAAAATTTGAAGTCGATATCAAATTTACTCTTGCTACTTTTGCTGCTAAATTTCTATTCTATCCTTTGGGAGTAGGGTTATTTATCATGTTTGATCATTTTGTAACAAAATGGTATAACAATGATTACTATAATGCCCTAAAACTACTTTCTACGGCACCACTCGCAGCAAATACTATAGTTATAGCGAATTTACAGAAATTTTACCCTGAAAAAGTTGCAGCTACTGTGTTTTTATCTTTACTTTTTGTAGTTATATATATGCCGACCATGGTCAGTATATTTTTAAGTGACTTAAATTAATAACATGATGACAATGATTTTTTTACAATTTATTCTAAATTGGTATTAATAGGTTCATATGAAAATTAATTCAATAAAAATTGGTCCCTATATTAATTTATTACCTCTTCAATATATACCGAAACATAAAATTTCTTATTTGGAATTCGGTGATCCTAAAAATAAAAATATAATAGTATGTGCTCACGGTTTAACTAGAAATGCTCATGATTTTGATAAAATAGCTAAAGAGTTGAGTAAAAATTATAGAGTAATTGCAATAAATTATCCCGGTCGCAGTGATAGCGAAAATTTTAAAAAAGCTAATCATTATAACTATACGACTTATATTAAAGATACGTTATTTTTTTTTAAAAGGCTCAATATCAAAAATCCTATTTGGCTTGGTACTTCAATGGGTGGTATTATAGGTATGGTGCTTGCCAGTAAATATAAAAATATTTTAAAGCCTTAATATTAAATGATGTAGGGGCGTTTATTGATGCTGCTCCTTTAATTAAAATTGGAGGTTATGCTAAAAAAACGATACTCTTAGATGATTTGGCTAGTGCAAAAGAACATTTAAAACTTATTTATGCACAAAGCGGTATTAAAGATGAAGAAGATTGGGATTATTTAACAAAATATAGTGTAATTTCTACGTTCGGCGGAAAATATAAAATGAATTATGATCCTGCTATAACAAAAGGAATGAACAATGCTAGTAACCAGGAAGATATTAAACTATGGTCTGTATGGAATAAAATAAAATGTAGAATATTAGTAATTCATGGGATGAAATCTCAAGTTTTAACAAAATCTACTATTAAAAAGATGAAAGAAACAAAAATTTTTGATCTTTATGAAATAAAATATGCCGGTCATGCTCCTTCTCTAATGAACCCTGAAGAAATTAACTATGTCAAATCTTGGTTAGAAAAGAAGTCTTAGATTGTGTGACCTTGTATTGTACGAACGTTCAGGATGTCATTCCCGCGAAAGCGGGAATCCAGAAAAATAACCTTAATCTTGGTATAAAAATTACATATTTAATAAAATAAACATATAAAGAAACTGTTTTTTATATGTTTTTCTGGATTACTGCTTTCGCAGGAATGACGTAGGCATTATTTAAATTAATAAATAATAATTATGAAAATTACTACTAAAGTACTAATAATAGGTTCAGGACCTGCGGGCTTAAGTGCCGCTATTTATACAGCTAGAGCTGCTTTAAAACCAATATTAATAAATGGTATGCAGCCAGGCGGGCAGCTTACAATTACCACCGATGTTGAGAACTATCCAGGATTTGCGGAAACGGTGCAAGGACCGTGGCTTATGGAGCAGATGTCTATGCAGGCTAAAAATGTCGGTACGGAAATTGTTAGTGATTACGTAGAAAAGGTGGATTTATCAAAAAGACCTTTTAAAGTATTTACAGGAGCAGGAAATGAATATGACGCGGAGAGCATAATAATTTGTACCGGTGCGGAAGCAAAATGGCTTGGTATAGCTTCAGAGCAGAAATTTCGTGGTTTTGGTGTTTCGGCATGTGCTACTTGCGATGGTTTCTTTTTTAAGAATCAAGAAATAGTTGTAGTAGGGGGAGGAAATAGTGCAGTAGAAGAAGCTTTATACTTAACCAATCATGCTAACAAAGTCACTATAGTGCATAGAAGAAATAGTTTTAGAGCTGAGAAAATATTACAGGATCGATTATTTAAAAATTCTAAAATATCAGTAATTTGGGATCATGTAGTAGATGAGGTTGTAGGTAGCAATAAACCAAAATCCGTTACTGGAGTTAAAATTCAAAATGTTCACACCAAAGAGATTAGTTTATTGAATTGTAGTGGTGTATTTATAGCTATTGGGCATGCACCGAATACGGGGCTATTTACCGGACAAATTGTAATGGATGACGATAATTATATCATTACGAAGTCAGGCACTACTAGAACTAGTGTAGAAGGTGTTTTTGCTGCTGGTGACGTTCAGGATAAAATTTATAGACAAGCAGTAACTGCTGCAGGAACAGGCTGTATGGCGGCTCTTGAGGCTGAAAAATTTCTAAATAAATAATTTAGATTTTTTAGCTGTAAATTAACATATAAGTTAATAAAAAATTGTTGCATTCAGTAAGACACTTATTATATTCATTGTGTATTAATTTAATTAGGTACAGATATATAATGACTTGGAACATAATAAATATACCACCACAAAAACAAAATATTTATACATATCCATTACTTATGAAATTTTTAGTTGGATGAGGTAGTTTTAACATACAAAATTTAGAAGCATTGAAAAATGCTGATTTAGAAATAGAGCTAGCAGAGCCGCATTTTCACAAAAATTTTTAATATATTCTGCAATAAAATTTTACTTAAATCATTTTTATCCAAATAGCCAAAGTGAAAAATTTACAGAGCTAGAAATAACCGGAGTTAGATATGATCAAGTAATAAAGGCTCCTGATATTAGGTTAGCTACTGATAAGCCTACGACTACTAATATATTTAAAAATTTGACTTTTGACTCAATGTTACATCAGAATTGGATTTTTAATGGAGATGACTCAAGTGGTTGGCTGTTAGCAAATATAAATCTTAATAAAGGCGGTTATTTAATAACTTAGAAAAAGTATTTCTCTCAGCTGCGATCTTTTTATAGTCACAATTAATAAATCCTAAGAAAAAATATTAATCTGATATTTCATCTGAGGTTATTGAGTATGCATGGGGAAATATTAAAGGAGTTAAAGGTAATTATTTAGAGCCATTCAAGAATTTAATAGCTTTTGGCAAAGAAGAAATTAAGTCCCTCTGAGTTATGGGTTAAAATAGCTGAGGCTATAAAGGTAGGGAAAGTATCAAATTTATTGTGAGAAAATATTCTAGAAGATTTAAACAATGCAGGTGTATAGACTTTATTATAATATAACTGAAAACTTTGCTATATTATCTGACATTGGATATAAATTTCCTCAAGAAATATTGAATCTTATATTAAACGCAATAGCTCCTGAAGATATCATTAATATTATAAAACATGCTAATTTGGAAAATATTTCTTATGATGTATTAGAAAGCCAAATGGGTGGTGAAGATTTTGGTATAAATAATTCATTATAAATATTTTTCTTGCTAGTATTGCCGTATAATTTTAAGATAAGTTTGTAACACTTTTCTCGCGCTATGCAACAACGCCAATGTTCGCTCGCAATGACGATTTTAGTATCCACGCAGGTAAAAATATATGAGCTTACTTAAAAACATTACGGGAAAGAATTATATAAACGGTGAATTTATAGAGTTCGGGAAGCAAATATCCGTTATTAATCCTGCGACCTTAAAAGAAATTGCTACAGTTCCGAATTTAGGATTATCTGAGATTAATTCAGCGATTAATAATACGGTGACTAGTTTTTCTTTATGGTCACAAAGCTCATTTGAAGCGAGAATAGCGATTCTTAGAAGATGGTATAATTTAGTAATCGAAAATATTGAGGAGTTAAGTCATATATTAACCCTAGAGCAGGGTAAAATACTTGCTGAATCAAAAAAAGAAATTTTATATGGAGCCTCTTTTATTGATTGGTATACATATGCTATACATAATATTCATTCGACTATCAAACCCGGTAATAGTAAAACTCATAAAATTGTTACGCAATATGAGCCTGTAGGACCGTCTGCTGCTATAACTCCTTGGAATTTTCCAAATGCAATGATTACTCGCAAGGTAGTACCTGCAATAGCTGCGGGTTGCAGCGTTATATTAAAACCGTCAAGTCTTACGCCTCTATCAGCTTTAGTACTTGCGAAATTTGCAAGCGATGCCGGTTTGCCTGCCGGAGTATTTAATATAATTACAGGTAGTTCAGATATTATAGGTAAGGCTTTTTGTGAAGATTTTAGGCTTCGGAAATTATCATTTACCGGCGCTACAAATGTCGGTAAAATTCTATATCAAAATGCCGCAAATACTCTAAAACGTTTATCTTTGGAACTTGGCGGCAATGCTCCTTTCATTATAACGGCAGATAATAATTTAGAGAAAGTAGTAAGTGATTTAGTAATCGCTAAAACTAGAAATAGTGGACAGTCTTGTATTTCACCTAACAGAATATTTATAGAAGAATCTATATATGAAAAATTTATAGAAATTCTAAAGGCTAAATTTACTAAGCTTAAAGCCGGTGACGGATTTGATAAGGAATCGGATGTAGGTCCGTTAATTAATTCTGCTGCCATAGAAAAAATACAAAAGTTACTCGCTGATGCACAAAGTAAAGGAGCTAAATTAATTTGCGGCGGTAAAGCTGTTGATAATTTTATTGAGCCTACTATTATTATTGACTGTTTGGATAATATGGATATCTTTAGAATAGAAATATTCGGTCCGGTAGTTGCTTGTTATAAGTTTAAAGATTTGGATGAAGTAATAGAACATGCAAATAATACCGAATACGGCTTGCAAGGATATGTATATTCAAATAATATATCCGTGGCACAAATGATAGCGTCTAAGTTTGATTTTGGTATGGTATCGATTAATGACCCGTTACCTGCAAATGCAAAAGCACCTTTTGCAGGACGTAAAGCTTCAGGTTTTGGAGTTGAAGGCTCATTTGAAGGGATATTTGAATATCTAAATACGAAATATATAAATTTACAGAATTAAGAATGCCCGCATGGTTCCTTTTATGTCATTCCTGCGAAAGCAGGAATCTAGTAAAGAATATAAAAAATTATTTTATATGCTTATTTTATAAAAAATATAATTCTTTGTAGCAGTATTAAGATTATTTTTTCTGGATTCCCGCTTTCGCGGGAATGACATAGAAAATATAATAATCTAAATAGTAAAAATTATGCTAGTGCTTGTAGATAATATTGAAGTACAAATTGAAAAAATTTATGAAGTATTTGATTTAATAGATAATGAAAGAGCTGATCTTTTGTTATGAGCAGTATCTGATTGTCTTGCCAAGCTATTAGATCAATATAAAGAATCGTTAATAATTGAATATGTTGATCCTTTGATGCAACTAATTAAAAGGTTTGAAGAGAAAAATACTATAATACCCAAAATGCTTAATAATGCTTTAAGCAATATATTATTAATCCTTGAAGATGGATGTAAAACTGAAGAATCATCACTAATAGAAAATATAATTAATAGTTTAAATACTCTTGATATGTTAGGAGGACATGCATAGTAATCTTCCAAAAATCTCAATAGTTTTACCGGTTTATAATAGAAAGAAGCTACTACCTTTTGCTATTGAGAGTTGCATTAATCAAAGCTTTAAAGACTTTGAGCTTATTATTATTGATGATTGCTCAAAAGATAATAGCGTTATAGTAGCTAGGACATATGCAAAGCAGGATTCACGTATTAAGGTAATAGTAAATGAGACCAATAAAAGATTACCGGCAAGTCTTAATATTGCTTTTCAAGAGGCCAAAGGGGAGTATTTTACTTGGACTTCGGATGATAATCTTTTCCATGAAAATGCTTTAGAAAAAATGGTTAAGATACTTGATAATTCACCTGAGATAGGGCTTGTATATACTGATTATACTTTGATCGATGACCACGGTAAAGTAGGAATAAGACTTTATCAAGAACCTCCTGAGTTTTTACCGATTAGAGATTGCGTCGGTGCATGTTTCTTATATAGAGCCGATTTAGCAAGGCAAGTAGGTGGATATAATGAAAATATGCAGTTAGTGGATGATTATGAATATTGGCTAAGGTTTGGGCTTGTTACGAAATTTGCTCATATACCGGAATCTTTATATTTCTACCGAGTACATGATCAAAGCTTAACAATAGAGCGTAAAGTAGAAGTAAAACAGGCAAAAAGAGTTTTAAAAGAATTATTTAAAGATCAATATATTATTCCTGCTGAGATTAAACCTATAAATGATTTATATAATTGGTTTATTGAAGATAGAAATTTAAGCTCTTATTTTAGGTTATTGAAAATAATTATTTGTAGTCCGATAATTACTATTTCATATATTATTAAAAATCTAAGAAGAATAAGGTGATATTTTAATGCTTTAATGTCATTCCCGCTTTTGCGGGAATGACATAGTAGAGCCATAGCACAACATCCTTAAAACAAATGCAAAATCAAGATTTCATACATACATTAAATCCAGAGCAGCAACAAGCAGTTCTTCACACTGAAGGACCGCTTTTATTGCTTGCAGGTGCAGGGACAGGTAAAACAAAGGTACTTACCTCAAGAATAGCTAATATTATTCACCAAAATTTAGCCTCACCTCAAAATATTCTAGCTGTTACTTTTACTAATAAAGCTGCTAAAGAAATGGCTGAAAGAGTTAATAGTCTAATTAATTGCATGGTCTTAATATAGGCACTTTCCACTCAATGGCAGCTAGGATATTACGTGACCAGATTGAGCATTTAAATCTTGGTTTAAATAATAGATTTACTATTATTAGTCATGATGATCAATTAAAACTAGTGAAGGATATAGTAAAGCTAAAAGATATTGATACTAAAAAATATGCTCCTAAATTAATACATATAATAATTTCTAGATGGAAAGATCAAGGATTATTACCAACTAAACTATCAGTATCAGATACTAATTTACCGCTACAGAGGGTTGCAAAACTTGTATACGAAGAATATCAGAAAAATTTACTTATTTCTAATGTTTTAGATTTTGGAGATTTGCTACTTTATAATAATGAGCTTTTTATTAAAAACCCTGAAATACTAAGATATTACCAAGAAAAATATCGATATATTTTAATCGATGAATATCAAGACACTAACGTTGTCCAGTATTTATGGGCAAGAATGCTCGCAAGTTTATATAAAAATATTTGCTGTGTAGGGGATGATGATCAATCTATTTATGGTTGGCGAGGAGCAGAAGTCGGGAATATATTACGTTTTGAAAAAGATTTTGCAGGTGCAACAATTATTAAATTAGAGCAGAATTATAGATCAACTTTGCCAATACTTGCTGCTGCTTCCAATGTTATCAATAATAATAAAAACCGTCACGGTAAAACGTTATGGACGGATAGGGAAAACGGTGAAAAGATAAAAATTATCTCTTGTTGGAGTGATAAAGAAGAAGCAAGATATATAGCCGGTGAAATAGATAAGTTAGTGCGAGAAAACCGGTATAATGCCGGTAATATTGCAATATTAGTACGAGCCGGATTTCAAACAAGAAGTTTTGAGGAAGCGTTTATAAATAGTGCTATGCCTTATAAAATTATAGGCGGTTTGCGGTTCTATGAACGTATGGAAATAAGAGACGTGCTTGCTTATATCCGTATATCTTTGAATCAAAATGACAATCTAGCACTTGAGCGTATTATAAATGTGCCGAAAAGGGCAATAGGTGCAGCTAGCTTAAATAAAATTAGAGTCTATGCACTTGAGCGAAATATTTCTAATTTCGCAGCCCTTAAAGAAATGCTAGAAATAGGTGAGATTAAAGCAAAATCATATGAAACTCTAAAAGATTTGATTACTAAAATCGATAATTGGTACGAAAGATTTAGTATAGATGCTCCAATAAACGTAGTTAAAGCAATACTTGATGATTCCGGTTATCTTGAAATGCTTCAAGAAGAAAAAACCGAAGAAGCATTCGGTAGAATCGAAAATATTAACGAAATGCTTAGAGCTATTACTGAATTTAACGATGTTCATGATTTTATCGCACATTCAAGCTTAGTTATGGAAAATGAAGTGCTTGAAACCAATTACGGTGGCTCTGTTACTATAATGACCCTGCACGCAGCTAAAGGGCTTGAGTTTGACGTGGTATTTTTACCGGGCTGGGAAGAGGGGGTATTTCCGTCTCAAAGATCTCTAGACGAAGACGGCGAAAAAGGCTTAGAAGAAGAACGCCGCATTGCTTATGTCGGCATTACGAGAGCCAAAAAAGACCTCTACATTACTCATGCTGAAAGCAGAAAAATATTTTATGAAATAGTCCGTTCTTACCCTTCAAGGTTCATAACCGAAATCCCTGATGAAATTACGATCAGGACCTCTTCTATGAAAAAATACAATTCTTTTTATAAGTTTTAATTAATTTTCATTCATAAATTTTAAATTGGTTTGCCATAGATTTAAGTGAGTCTCAAGTAGAGCAAATGAACGACAAAAAACGTAATGGTTTAAGCGAAGATGAAGTGATGGATATTAAAAAACCATTAGAAAAAGCTATGTTAGCGTTAGCTAACCAAAAAATATATAAAGAACAATATAGAGAGAAATTAATAGATAAAACATTAGATAACCTTAAAGAAAATGTTTCAGAAACAACATTAGGTAACTATAGAAAATTTCTTACTAAAAATACTACCCCTAAACTTGATAAACAAGAGCAAATTAATGATCCAAAACAAGTAGAAGCATTAACACAAGCAGCATTAAAGATAGCTGAATTTTTAAAAATTACTTTTCAAACAAATGAAAAAGAAGCAAAAGCTTTATTGTCTATTAATGAGTTAGGAGTAAATGAGCCTAATATAATTAAAACTTTATTACCAGCGATAAGTAAACGACCGTCTGAAAAAATGATAGAGCAAGGTAAAGAAATTATCAAGAATTTTGCCCCATTACTTGAGAGCAGCAATTCTGCACTTGTTAACGGTACTAAAAGAGTATTAGCAGAGTTAAATCCTGGATATTTAAGGAACACACGGATGGGGGGAGAAAGTATAGCATTAGAATTACAAAGAGTAACCAAACCTAAGCTATGGCAAAGAATAGTAGCAGTTTTACCGGTACGGATTATGCTCAAAAAAATATAGATCAAGCATTTGCTAACTTTGAAAAAAGTAATAGTCTACATATAGAAACGAAAAATTTGTCGGAAGAAATACAAAGAAAAAAACAAGCACCAAATATTGTAAAGCAAAATAAAACAATACCCCAAGGCTATAAGTCTTCTATATCACCCCCTATATCTCATGTTGAAAACCTTAATAAAAGTAGAGAGAGTGGGCAACAGTCAGGGCATAGTAAGTAGTGATTTATATGATAATATAGTTGCGAATTTTTACAAAGTTTGATAATTTAGTTCATTATATCAAATAACTTAATAATGAGTATTATATGGCAGAGATTATAACTAACATAGATGATACTATTAAAAAAAACGATGAAGTGACTGAGATATCGGTTGCAGTAAAAGATAAAATAGTTGATATAAAAAACGTAGATAGTAGATTAGATACTTTGAATAAAAATATTGTTACTACCGATCCTATTCAACAATATTTACAATCTGAAGAATATATCACTAGTACGCTTGAAGTACTTGCCAGTAAAATTATTAGTGAAGTTGTAGAAAATAAAGATATACAAAAATTAGTAGATAACTTGCATATCAATTTAGGACAAGATATAAAACTAATACCTAGTGTAGCAGATAAGCTAAAGTTTGATGTCGCAAGGGCTGAAGCAGCACTTAAGGGTTTTGTACTTCCTCTAAATAAAGGGGGACCTTTTGATGAATTATTATTGATGGGTATAGAAGATGAAGAAGAAATCTTTGCCAATCCTATAAGAGCAACTAAAGAAGCATTAATAGCCGTAAGCGGAAAGTCTATACCTAAAGAGCAATATGCACAGGCTGTAAAAGATCAAGCTATAGAAATCTTAAAACAAGATCCTAAAAACACTCCAGACAAACTTGAGAAATATGAAAAATTTATTATGCAAGGGGATAAAAGCCAGAAATTTAATAAAGATAGTAAGCAGTTTATCCCAAGAGTAAATCAATTATCTCAAGTGGAACTTAAGGAATTACAAAAGGCAGCCACTTATACGGTGTAGCAGATTAGTAATAGATTAGAAAAAAATAATAAAATTAGTAAGCAATTAGAACAAACTATTATACTTACTAACTCATCAGGCATAAAGAATCCTGAAATAATAAGGGAATTAAATAAGTTAGATTCTACTTATCTAACTGAGAATAGTACTAAAATAGCCACTGAATTAAAAGATGTTAATGATAGAGGTATTTCTTTATGGGAAAAATTTAAGCAGATATTTACAGGTAGAAACTATTTGGAAAAAAGATTAGGAAAAGTTGTAGATAAATATATTACTCTGAGTGATGGATATGTAGTGAAGACAATTAATGATAAAATCTTTTCAAATGCTTTAACAAATCCTGAAATTACTGCAGGTCTAACAAAATTTTTAAATGAAAATAAAGATAAAGTAGCAACTAATCCTGAATTTAAAAATTTAATTCCTGTTACGGGTGAGCCTATTATAGTTCAACCGCAACAAATGAATAATTTTAATTTAGCGGAACTCAGAAAAATCAATCCAATAGCATTTGATAAAACCATATTTGAAGATTCAATAAAACTAAGAAGTTCTAATATAAAACCTCCGCAAATCACTCCTAATACTTCTACTAAAAATCAAAAAGCAGTAAGAAGAAAGGGTTAAATTTTAATATAACTTCATCATTGTGAGGAGGCTTTGTTACATTATTTCTATGTCATTCCCGCGAAAGCGGGAACCTAGATTTTTTATTGTCACCCCGTGGCGTGACCACGGGGTCTTGTATCACAATCTGAGTCCTAAGATACCGCGATCAAGTCGCGGTATGACATTAAAGGTTACTAGATTGCTGCTTTCGCAGAAATGACATCAGAACATAAAGATTTAGGTGAGATGCTTAAATACTCTTCTTTCCATAATTCATTATAAAGAATAGGATCGATATTACCGCCTGAGATTAGTACTAGTAATTTTTGAGGTCTGGATTGTGTTTTTAAAAAATTTACCACTGAAATCATGTTTATACTACTTGACGGCTCGCATATTACTTTAAGTAAATGAGTAAGCCATGCAGTCCAGTAATATATTTCATATTCTTCTGCTAAATAAAAATCATCAAGTTTTTTCAGATATTCAAATGTACGAGCTGATATACTCAAGGTTTTAAGACCGTCCGCAATAGTATTCGGAGCATAGTTAAATCTATATGTTTTATTATCTTTAACAGATAAATAAGCATCATTGGCATTTAAAGGTTCTGAACCTATTAACAAGCTTGTCGGTGATATTAATTCTTTGGCAAGATATGCGCCGGAAATTAAACCGCCGCCGCCGCAAGAGGCAAAAATAGCATCAGGACTAAAACCTAGCTGCTGTAATGCTTCATAGCATAACGTGCCTGCTCCTGCTATTGTAGAATCACTATCGGAAGGATGCATATAGTAAAATCCTTGCTTTCCATCTTCTTTTGCTTTTTCTTCCGCTTCTTGTCGAGTATATGTATATATAACTTCACCGCCGTAATAAAGAGCTGCTTGCTGTTTTACTTTTGAAGTATTTAACGGTAAATAAATCCTTGTTTTAATACCGAATAATTTACTCGCATAAGCAAGACCGATTCCATGGTTACCCGTACTATAACCGACTATTTTATCAGGTAATTTTCCTTGCTCTTTTAATTCTAATAAATGATTTAACACGCCTCTAACTTTAAATGCACCGGTTTTTTGTAATGATTCAACCTTAAAAAAAATCTCATGACCGAGCATCTCATTTAAGCTTTCAGAGTGAACGATCGGAGTTAAATGTAGATATTGTTTTATTCTATTATGTGCGGCTGCTACATTTTGAGGAGGTTGTAGTAATAAATTCATAAATATAATTAATAATGGTAGCTTGAAATCAGGTTGATCCTATATTATATAGTTAATAATTAGAAATTTTAAAAGGTTTTAATTGATGAATAAAAAATCCCTTCCGTTAATGGCACTGAGAGATATGGTAGTATTCCCGGGAGTAATTGCTCCTATTTTTGTGGGTAGGCCAAAATCGTTGCAAGCACTCTCTCATACTATCATTTCCGCGGAAGATAATAGTAAATATATTTTAGTAACTTTACAGAAAAAATTTGATCAAGAAAACCCTAGTACACACGAACTTTATAACACAGCTATACTTGCCAAGATTATCCAAATAGTGAAGCTGCCTAATAATACGGCAAAAATCTTAATAGAAGCAGTAGCAAGAGTAAAGTTAAGCAATATCAAAGGCGAGGAAGCTTTTGAAGCAAATTACGAAATTATTCCAGATGAAGAAATATTTGACGTTAATAACATGCGTTCACTCGTTGATAATGCAGTACAACTATTTAGTAAATATGCGATTAATGATAAGAAAGTTAATGCAGAAATTATTGAAACTATCAATAAAGAAATAAGTAATAGCACTAATTTCATAGATATTATAAATATATTAGCCTCACATTTGATAACTTCACTTGAGGCAAAGCAGCATTTATTAGAAGAAACTAGTCCTTTTAAGCGTATCACTACGGTTATTAGTACGCTTACTTCCAATATAGTAAATTCAGAAACCGAGCAGGCATTGCAGCAAAGAGTAAGAAAGCAAATCGAAAAAACGCAGCGTGATTATTATCTGCACGAACAAATGAAAGCTATTCAAAAAGAGCTTGATGAAGATAAATCAGAACTTGCCGATATTGAGAAAAAAATTAAAAGTTTAAAATTATCAAAAGAAGCAAAAGAAAAAGCTGAGGCTGAACTTAAGAAACTCCGTACCATGAACCAAATGTCAGCGGAGTCGGGAGTAACGCGTAACTATCTTGAGACATTGCTTAGCCTGCCTTGGGGTAAGTATGATAATAGAAAAATAGATATTAACCAAGCAGAGAAAATTTTAAATCGTGACCATTTTGGACTCGAAAAAGTTAAAGAACGAATTATAGAATATTTAGCGGTATTACAGCGTTCAAGTAAAATTAGAGGACCTATATTATGTTTAATAGGTCCACCAGGGGTCGGTAAAACTTCACTTGTAAAATCTATTGCCGAAGGAATGGGCAGAAAATATACTAAACTTGCGCTCGGCGGTGTTAGAGACGAAGCAGAAATCAGAGGGCATAGAAAAACTTACCTTGGATCAATGCCCGGTAAAATTTTAGGTCAACTTAAGAAAGTTCAGACTAGTAATCCTGTAATGCTGCTTGATGAAATCGATAAAATGAGTTCTGATTTTAGAGGTGATCCGGCATCCGCTTTGCTTGAGGTATTAGACCCTGAGCAGAATAGTCACTTTGTTGATCATTATCTAGAAGTAGAATATGATCTATCAAATGTAATATTTATTGCTACTGCTAACTCTAATGATTTACCTAGAGCTTTAAGTGATAGAATGGAAAAAATATATATTTCCGGTTATGTAGAGGAAACAAAGCTCCAAATTGCCAGAAATTATTTAGTTCCAAAACAATTTAAAATGCATAAAATCAAAAAAGATGAAATTACTATATCCAAGACGGCAATTTTGGATTTAATTAGATATTATACCAAGGAATCAGGTGTAAGAGCTTTAGAGCGTGAAATAGGGGCATTAACTAGAAAAGCATTAAAGCAGATTTTAGCAGATAAAAGTGTTAAGCATATCGCCGTAGATAGTAATCATCTTGAAGAATTTTTAGGAGCTAAGAAATATAATTTCGGGCTTGCCGAGAAAGAAGATCAAATAGGAAGTACTACGGGACTTGCTTACACTGAAGTAGGCGGAGAGCTTTTAACTATAGAGGCTTTAGCATTTCCAGGGAAAGGTGAAATAAAGACCACCGGAAAACTCGGTGATGTTATGAAAGAATCGGCAATGGCTGCCTATAGTTGTTTTAGAAGCAGAGCAACAAATTTTGGATTAAAGTACGACAATTATAAAGATTTTGATATTCACATTCACGTACCGGCCGGAGCTATTCCAAAAGATGGACCGTCTGCCGGCTGTGCTTTGTTTACGACTATTGTTTCGTTGATGACTAAAATACCCGTACATTGTACTGTAGCAATGACCGGTGAGATTACTTTAAGAGGCAATGTTTTACCTATAGGTGGTCTTAAAGAGAAGTTACTTGCTGCAAGTAGAGGAGGTATTAAAACCGTGTTGATTCCTGAAGAGAATGTCAAAGATTTGAAAGATATACCGCCGAATATAAAAGAAAGCCTAGAAATTATATCTGTATCAAATATTGATCAAGTACTTAAGCATGCTTTGGTAGGAACACCGATAAATAAATAGAGATTTGTTAATAGTTAAAATATTATATATTAAATTAATGCAAGCTATAGTAAAGTAATTCTTTTTGACTTTTCAATCAAACTGTGATTTTTCTTGCTTAATTCCTGATTATCTTGAACTCGCCTATTATTATAGACTCTCTTCCTTACGCCTGTCACTAAATTGAGCTGAATTGACTATATTGTTGCGTGGATCAATTTTACCTCTGTTATCCCGTGGCTTGACCATGGGATCCAGTTAAAAATATTAATAATTTTAGTATTTTTTATTGTTTTTATGGATCCTGTGGGGGTGACACAGTAGTGCTGCTACTACTGCGGCAGCTACTCAAAGTGGCGTATCTGAGGTAGTAAAATCCATGCCTACAATAAAAGACAAAACAGCTTAGTTTATCTTTCTGCTTTCCAACTTTCATTGAGAAATTCCTTTAACTTAATTCTAAATACATAATTAAATTTCTACACTACCAAGTAACAATATTTTTTTGGTACAGCGTCGTTCAGAAAGCTTGATACAAGTGAATTTTCTGACATGCGCCTTTGCTCACGTACTTTTTTACATTCCGCAGGCTCAGTCGTCAATGCATCTTGTCTAAAGCTTTCTGAATCTAGCTCTATCTGCTTCTATTTTATTATTGTAAAAAAGTTGCTACAAATTATTAATTAAATGTATTGGGGTTAATATTAATGAAAGAATCACAAATATTAAGAAAATTTTTAGCAACGGCATCATTATGCAGAACATTATTCACTAGCTCTAATACTGCAGGAGCAACAATTCCTAATCTCGGTAGCGTAAGCTTGAGTACCGGTGCTGGTCTTGTAGGAGGATTATTTAATAACGGCAATATTTATTCAAAGGGCTTGGAATTAAAATATCGGCAGATAAAACCAATGCTGTTATTGGCGGGATAAATACATTAATAGCACTACCTGCTTTTGGTGGGGGTGAGGTAAGTCAAAATGTGTCAATAGGTGCTCTTAGTGCAACAGTAGGTCTTACTTCTAATTTCGCTCCTCTTAAATTTATTAATAATAATGTTACGTCAATTGTTACCGGAGTCGTTAATCAAACATTTAGTAATATAGATTTCGCCGGTAAGAATTCTACTTTACAAATTAATAACGGTTTAAATATTACAACTCAGATAGATAATACGGTAGCTGGCAATAACGGTACAATAACATTTGTATATCAAATCACATAGGTCTAACTAACTCTCTTTCCGGAATAAATGTAGGAAACGGGTAATATAAATAATACTACCGGCGTTGACGGTCAAGGGATACTAAATCTAGCTCATGATCTTGGTAGTAGTAACATAATAACAGGCGATATAGGTAATATAGGCTCATTAGCCGCAGTACATGTTTTACTTGGGTCGGCAACACTTAATTCTACAATATTAAAAGCTACTAATATTAATTTACAAAGTTAATACATCCGTACTTAATTTATATGACGACATAACGGTGACGGGTAATATAGACGGTGCTAACGGAGTAAACAGAAATTTTATAGGGAATGCTATACTTAATGGAAATATAAATAATTTCAATATACTTCAGTGTAATGGAGGTAACGGTAAGATTCTTGATTTACAAGGTAATACTACGGTAAATAATATTGTTTTTGCAGATAGTGTTTTAGCTTCGGGAACTATAAGTGTTAATGGTCTATTAGATGTAGGAGGTATTACTTTTAATAATAGTAATGCTAGCGGCGGTACTTTAATAATAAATACCGAAAATACAATCAATGTTGCATTATTAAACGCTATAAAAGCAAAAATACAAATAAATGCTAATTTAACAATCAATGATCCAAGTGCCGGAGATATAGGTGATATTAGAATAGCGGATAATACGACATATACAATAGATGCAGCAAATGGGAATGTAAATTTGCTAAAATAATAATTTAAACAAATCTGGCAATGATGAATATGGAATAGTGAGAATAGGAGCAATCACAAAATACCTAACTATAGCAAATAACGGTAGACCTTATACTATAGAATACCCATCGCCTTAAGAATTTCATAGTAGACGGAGCAGGTGATGTCGTAGTCGATAATACGGTATTTACGAAGACTTAGTATGAATAGCAGGTAACATTTAACCAAGCTTTAGACCTAGGAGCGGGTGGTAACATATTATTTAGAGCAGATGGTGAGTTAATAATAAATGGTGTGACCAGTTTAGTTTACGACCTCTGCAAATAACCAAGGCACACTGACAATACAAAGCGGTAATGTTAACGGTACGATTGGAGCTAACGGCAGCAGCTTAAAACTTGTAAATATCGGAGTAAACCCCCATTACGTTCTCAGCTAATGTATCTGTTCCCGTAGCTTTAAATAAGAATGGCTCTATCTTAGCTTTAGCAGATGGGGTTACGCTAACCGGTAACGTAGGAGCAAATGGAGCAGTACTTAGCACCGGCGGTGTAGGCGGTACATTGAATTTTATAGGTGACGGTAATGTAACTCAAAATATAGGTACGGATGCTGCAAATAGCCCTGCTAATATAAATATCCCTAACTTTACTTAATTCAGTAATATCCATTGCGGCAATTAATTTTTGTGTTTCTGCGGTATTTTCTTTCTATATAGTTCTTATTAATTCTTGATTTGAGGGTTGAAACCATCTAAACATAATTATTTTCTTATTAAATTCTATAAATTTTAATATTTTGTTAAAAATGAGCTTATAGATAGAATCACAATAAAAAGTTTTAAGGATACAATAGAAATTTAACTAAAAGTACGAACAAATGAGTTGAGGTTGCTTTAAGGAATATACAAAGTTAGTTTTTTATAATATTTAAAATTTGGAATTTAAAAGAGTTTAATATCACAATTAAAACAAAAGGCGAATAAAAGGAGCATATGAATTTTTTAGAAAACGACAGGAAATCCCGAAACCCTGAAAGGGCTTGGCGAGAGTGACGGGACTCGAACCCGCGACCTTCTGCGTGACAGGCAGATGCTCTAACCAACTGAGCTACACCCCCTTGTATACTCTTCTGCTTTTAAGAATTGCTCTTTCATTTTATCAAGGATTGCATCCTCATCTATTAAGTATAGACTGCGGGTGCTCACTCAAAATAAAATTCAATCCTTGAAATCATTTGGGTATACATAAAAGATAACAATGTATATAACAATTCTTCTATTTCTGCAAGAGTAAAATATCGTATTTTATCAAAAAATATACAGAACCTAACGTTTAGATTTTATAGCTTATTCCTAATATTATAATTACTAGATATCTCTATTAATCCAAATTAGTCACTACTAGTTGAAGCCTTGAAAATTATTATCCTTTTTAAGGACTTTGTTAAAAAAGAAAAACCTATTGGTTACATTTATATTAACAAGATCTTACTTTATTAAAAATTATTAGAGGTTTTATATGACTAAACCATATGTCATTAAATGAACTACTCCTTTTGAGCGTATTAAACTTTATAATCCTATACCCGATATTGCTCTTAGAAGTGCTATTATTACGCAGGTAATAATAGATGCAATACTTTCTACCAAGAAAGAGGCAACAAAAGCAGAATATAACGCTAAAAAATGGTTTTTTGAAAATAATGAAAATTTTAATGCTACCTGCTTAGAAATCGGCATTGAGCCTAATTATGTAAGAAAGACTGCTAAAAAACTAATTAAATCGCAACAAAATAAGGATAAGCGTCCTAAACTCTACGGCTAAAGTTTAAATAAATTAATTTGTAATAAAACTTGAAATTACTCTAAATATAAATTAATTGTATAGGTGTTACTTAGTAACGCCTATATATTAATTATTTCAGATTATAAAGGTTATTTATGATTATTGCAGTTTCAGGTCAACATATTTCTATCGGTAATAATTTACAAGAATATTCAAAAGAGAGGGCTACGCAAGTCGTTAAAAAATATTTTACCGATATAATAAATATAGATATACATTTCTCAAAAGAGGGAATTAACTTTAAATGTGATATTATAGTAAAATATGGCTCAGGTAAACATAATATAGTCAAAAGTAATGATAGTTGTAGCGATATATATGTAGCTTTTGATAAAGCGATGTCAAAACTAGAAAAACAGCTTAGAAAATATAAATCAAAATTCAAAAATCATCATGCGGGTAAAGTAAAAATATCAGAAATTGCTTACGAAGGTACCAAATATATTATTAATCCGCAATCTGATAGTGAAACCTCTAACGCCGAAGATAATGATAATCCGGCAATTATCGCTGAAAAGCCTGTAGAAATATTAAAATTATCAGTAAAAGAAGCAGTAATGAAAATGGATTTAGAAGATTTACCTGCAGTAGTATTTAAAAATATAAATAATGATCGTATCAATATAGTTTATTATCGTAAAGACGGTAATATTTCTTGGGTAGATTATAATTAATGCTCATTATCCCTTACAAAGGGGTTACACCAAGAATCGCTAAAAATGCATATATTGCCGAAAAGCAGCTCTTTAATAGGAGATGTTGAAATAGGTAGTAATTCAAGCATTTGGTTTAATACGGTTCTTAGAGGCGACGTTGAATCGATAAAAATAGGAAATAATACTAACGTACAAGACGGTAGTGTAATTTATACTTCAAGATTTAATAGACCGGTAGAAATAGGCGAAACTATCGGTCATCTCTCTCTTATTCATGCCTGTACAATACATAATAATGCTTTTATCGGTATGAGTGCTACGATAATGGATTATGCAGTAATAGAAGAACATGCTTTTATTGCTGCAGGCAGTCTTATCCCGCCAAAGAAGATAATTAAATCTCAAGAATTATGGATGGGATCCCCTGCAAAATTTGTTAGATATTTAACCGATCAAGATTTAGAATATATGCAAGATAATGTAAGAAATTATGTAGAACTTGCAAATGTTTATAAGATACTCGTTTAATTTGAAAAATTGGCGTCGTCTATCTACTTTTCACGTATCAAGAGTATATAAGGAATCCTTAAATGCCTTAACCGTATTTTTAAGTAAAAACGCAATAGTCATAGGTCCGATGCCGCCTGGTACGGGAGTGATATATTGTACTTTAGACTGAACATTTTCAAAATCAACATCACCGATAATTTTATTGCCGCTAATTCTATTAATGCCTACATCAATTACTATAGATTCAGGATTAAAATATTCTGCAGTTAATTTTAAAGGTGAGCCTATTGCAGCAACGACAATATCGGCTTTAGAAGTAATAGAGCGTAAATTGTGTGTCTTAGAATGACAAATAGTAACACTGCAATTTTCTTTTAACAGTAAAGCACTTAAAGGTTTTCCTACTATATTTGAGCGTCCAATAATTACAACGTTTTTACCGGTTAAATTAGGTTCGTATTTTTTTATAACTGCAAGACAACCAAGAGCAGTGCAGGGAATAAAGCCTTGACTAATTCCGCTATGCAAGTAACCGACATTTAAAGGGTGGAAACCATCGATATCTTTGGAAGGTGATACTGCCGATAAAATTTTATTTTTATCTATGGAGCTTGGCAAAGGAAGCTGAACTATAATTCCTGAAATCTCGTTATCAAGGTTTAACTCATTGATTTTTGATATTAAATCATTAGTATGAATAGTAGCAGATAGATTTATTAATAAAGTATAAATTCCTATTTTATGTGCATTTTTTATTTTGTTTCTTACATAAATAATGCTTGCCGGATTATCGCCTACTAGGACTATAGCAAGCTTCGGTGAAGCGTTGGTTTGGCTTGTAAGTTCTTGAATTTCTAGCTTTAAGTCTGCTAGTATCTCATTGGCTAATGCTTTACAGTCAATTATATTATTCACTCTTATTTTTGTCTCCGTTCAGTTTTAACGTCATTGCAAGGAAATTACGTAAGTAATTGACGAAGCAATCTCAGGAGTTTGTTATTGTTTCATGAGATTGTCACGCTCTCTACGGTTGCTCGCAATGACGATCTCTTTATTTAGTAACGCTCTTACTTCTTTTCCCCGTATTTTTGGTAGTAGAATACTCAAAATGTAGAGCCTTGCCGTCAAATACTCTACTATAAGCATGATGAAGACTGCTTGCCGCTTCAGCAAAACCTGTAAGAATCAGCTTAAGCTTACCAACATAATGAACAATATCGCCAATGGCGTAAATACCTGCTATATTAGTTTGATAATAGGAAGAGTCTACTTCAATATGGTGAAGCTTAACATTTAAACCCCAATTTGCTAAGCTACCTAAATCTTGTTTTAAACCAAAAAAAGGTAGTAATATATTGGCATCCAATTTGCGAGTATTATTTTGTAAATCTTTAACTATAACCGATTGAAGTCCACTATTATTACCATCTAAAGCATTTAATTGATAACCGGTTACTAACTCGATTTTATCGGTTTCTGCAATATGCCTTAATTGCCTTACGCTTTCAGGAGCTGCCGTAAATTTATCCCGCCTATGTACTAAATATATTTTATTTGCAATATCTGAAAGAGAAATAGCCCAGTCAACAGCCGAATCCCCGCCGCCTGCTATAACTATATTTTTACCCGCAAATTTGCTTTTATCATTGATGAAATAAAAAACCGACTTGCTTTCAAAGTCTTCAATATTCGCAAGGGGCGGTTTGTTTGGACCGAATGAACCTGCTCCTGCTGCAATAATAATAACTTTGCTTTTAATAAGAGTGTTTTTTGAGGTTTTAATTTCAAAAAAATCATCTTGTTTATTTAGCTCTATAGCTTGCTGATTTAAATGATATATAGGGTTAAAAGGAGCTGCTTGAAGTTCTAACTGTTTTATTAGCTCTTCTGCTGCAATTTTAGGATATGCCGGTATATCGTAAATAGGCTTTTCAGGATATAGGGTAATACACTGACCACCGATAACTTCCTGTGCATCAATAACATGACATTTCATGCCAAGCATTCCTGCTTGAAAAATTGCAAATAATCCAACCGGACCGGCACCTATTATTACAACATCAGTATTATACATACTTTTTATATTTAAATTTTAAAAAGGATTTTATTGGATATTGAGGAAATAATCAATGGTTATATGAGTATATTTATAGAAATCCAACACTTTCGCAGGGGGATTTTTAAAAACTATCGGATATTATACTAGACAAAATGCATTTAAAGGTTGTGCTGCATTCCACTTTTCTTCTACGGGTTCTAATATATCCGCTTTTATCTTGGCTTTGTTTTTTAGCATACCGAATAATGAGATTTGTTTAGTATTTACAGGTAATATTTGTGCTATTTCCCTATCTCTTTTGGTAATTATAATAGATTTTTTATCTGTTTGTAATTTTTCTATTATTGCAAAGCAATGAGATTTAAATTGACTGATTGCTATTTTAATAGTCATTTTATAACCTGCAAAAAATAAAAGTATTATTATACTATAATAGTCAAATAAAGTGGTCAATTATATTTCTATTTATAGCTAATTTGGGCTATATTCATTATATTTTAATGTAAAAAATAAAATTTAAAGAAAAACCAAAACAAATTCTGTGGGGAAAATATCATCAATTCATATTTAAATATAACCATTTCTTAAACTAGCCTTGTAAAATCGTTAAACTTTGTAAAAGATTAATAATAGAAATTAATTATTTTTATTATACATTATGAAAATTAAGATTCTACAAAATATTATCGGTTTTATTATCTTAACTATAAGTACGGGCAATAGTTTTGCCTCCTCCGCTAATGTTTTTTCCTTGTTAGTGCGATGGTTTTACCGTCTTGTATAGTTCGGCTACTCCTTTAGCTTTCGGTACGTATGTTCCAATTGTCGATACTCTGCAAACAAATACAATTATAATAAAGTGTACTTTAGGTACTAATTATACTCTATATTCTTGACTTTTAATTCTTTTGCCAGTGCCACTATCGTACCTGTCAATATATAGATAAACAAAGGTAATAGAATAGCAACTATGACGATACAAAAGAATGATTATGCACCTAAAAAGTTTCAATTAATTCGTTTAAAGTGTACATATAAAGATGGTGTAGAAGAATATAAAGAAACTAAAGATTTAGTGGCAACTCCGGTAACATTTACCTTACATGATGGTAAAATAATACAATTGATACGGGTAGCTTTAAAAAACACACAGAATTATTCTACTAAAGCAAAAGACTATAGAATTTTTATAAAAGAATTACCTCGTAGAGTGAAGTTAGAGAATAGTGTTACTTCCACCGTAGATCTTGTTGTTCAGCATAGTATACCTATAACAATATCAGGTTTAAAATCTTTAAAACTAAATAAATTAAAGCAATGTGCTTTTTAAATACAATAATATCGGTTTTTATAGGTATTATTTTTTTTATACCGGTGAGTTGTGCAGATGGAGTTATCTCTGAATCTCTTGGCGATACTTCGCCTTGAATCGCAGTGGGTACAAACGTACATGAAGATCAGGAGTTAGGGTTATTGCCCCAATTACCTCTAGCAGTAGAATTTGAGAATAGCGCTAATGAAATTGCGGGTGAGAGTGAATTGATGGTTTCATTAGAAGTTAATTATACCGAAACCGATATATTGCCGACTATAGTACAAAACGCCCAAGGTCATTATTTAATTCCTCTTGAATATATAGAACATTTTGATGTTCAAGAAGATTATCTTAAGCAGGGTTTAGTGAATTATCATGATACTGCATATATTAATTTAGATTTGCTTGAGGGTACTAAATATGATTTAAACTTTGAGAATTTAGATTTAAATATTACTTTTCCAGCGGAAAAAATGCAACCTCAATCATTTGATGCTTTAGGTGGTCCTATGAAGAACGTCGATACTAAACTTATTAGTGGGGTATATTTAAACTATGATGTGACTCTTAGTCCAAATGATGATATTAATTATTTAGCCG
Source organism: Rickettsia argasii T170-B (assembly GCF_000965185.1). Classification (NCBI taxonomy): domain Bacteria; kingdom Pseudomonadati; phylum Pseudomonadota; class Alphaproteobacteria; order Rickettsiales; family Rickettsiaceae; genus Rickettsia; species Rickettsia argasii. The sequence goes on along the minus strand of NZ_LAOQ01000004.1, from coordinate 70,676 downwards.
GAGTAGAGGAACTCAATTATTTTACTGAAAACGGTGTATATAGTCATAGTTTCTTATTTCAAACTGAAGCCGTTAAATCAAATTTTTCTAAAATCACAAATACCACAAAAAACCAAAATAAATTTACACGTTTAGACACAAATTGGACATATGAGAATGTGGATAAGATGACTAATTGGTGGGTAGGGGATAATAGCATAACTAAAGTGTCTTCTTGGTCTAATTCAACTAGATTTGCTGGTATTCAGTATGCTACTAATTTTGTAGTTAGACCGAATTTAGTTACCTATCCGTTACTGGATTTTAGAGGGAAATCAGAACTTCCAAGCAGTATAGAGATATTTTCAAATAGTATACCTATATATAATGCTAAAGCTCATATGGGGGATTTTGATATAACCAATATTCCGGTTATCACCGGTAGAGGTGATTTAATAGTTAAAACGCAAGATATAACCGGCAAAGTTCAGACAATTACTATGCCTTATTACGCATCACCGAGTTTATTACGTCCCGGGCTTTCACATTTCTCTTACGAAGCAGGTTTTCAAAGACAAGATTTTACTATATAGCAATGCTTATAAATATTTAGTTCTAAATACTGATTATATGCTTGGTATGAATGATTATTTAACAAGCGGCGGACATTTTGAATTTTTCAAAAATAATGGAGCAGTAGGGGTACTAAAATTTTGGCATTATAGGCATTTCATCTGCAAATAATATCAAAAATTTCGGTCGCTCTCAAAGAATTAATTGCGGCTATACTTATGAATCGGAATATTTTGATATTAATAGTAATTTAGATTGGAATAATAGTAATTATCAGGACGTATTATAACTATCCCGATAAAATTTTCTCAAGTTTAAATTATCAGATTTCAGCTAGCTGCGGTAATACCGATTTTGGTAATATAAGTGTTAATTTTGTGTCTTTTGTCGTAAATAACACAATGCAAAAAGGTAACCGCTCAAATATATTATCATCAACTTATCAAAGAAATATTACTAAAAAAGGTTTCTTAAGTTTTACTATAGGTACCAATTTAAACAGTAAACGTAAAAATAATTTTGCCTATATACCATTTAACTTAAATTTAGATTCCAATAAAAGCATTTCAGTAACCGATTTATATCAAAATAAATATCATACCAAGCAACTTGGTATTTCCTCGCCGATTACTTCAAATATGGGATGGGGATATAATGCTAACCTGATCAAAGCTAAAGCTACAAATTACAATGTACAAGTTAACCGTAACGGTAAAAATAATGATATTGGAGTTTATCTGCAGAAAAATGATACCGAAATAATGAAACAGTTTAATATCAAAGGAGGAATTTTCTCTATTGATAAAAGCTATTATGAGACAAGACCGATTAACGGAGGTCTTGCTTTGATTAAAGTAAATAGTTTAAAGAATGTCGGGGTTTATAATAATAATCTATTAGCCAGCGGGTGATACCGATGATAAAGATAAAATGCTTGTACCTAACTTAATACCGTATGTTCCTTCCGAAATAAGACTAGACGATGAAAATCTACTTCTTAATACAGAGTTTGAAGAAATTGCTTTGAAAGTTGCTCCAAGAACAAAATCAGCGGTATTATTAGACTTTAATATTAAAATAATTAAAAGCATTAAAATGATAGTATTTGATAGTAATAAACATTTTATTCCATTTGATAGTACGTGAGTATTGAAGGTTTAGATGAAGAAATATTTGTAGGCTATGACGGTAAGATATATATTAAAGATCTTGAATTATTAAACGGTTCTATTTGTGACGAGAATGAGGAGAATAATAAATGCTGTCATTTTAGCGTACCGGTTAATAGAGATTTAAATGACCCTGTAATTGATTTAGGCGAAGCAATATGCAAATGAAGACTTTATTGTTACTCCTGTGTGGACTAAAAACGCTCCGTTGTCATACCGTGGCTTGACCACCACGGTATGACAAATTCTTTTTAAGCAATGTCAAGAAATCAATAATAATATTATTAATCAACATGATTATATCAGGAAATGCTATGGCGTTACTTGCAACATGTAATCCTTCAATTCCAACCGTAAATTTCGGTAATTTTAATGTCGGTGCCGTTAGCACAAATTCCGTTACTGCTTCAGTTACTTGTAGTACTTTATTATCACTACTTGTTAGTTATACCATAACTTTTAGTACAGGAGCTGCTAATATTTATAACCCAAGAAATATGATTAATGGGGTACGTAAGCTGAATTATAATTTGTATAAAGATGCCGGTTTTACTCAAATCCTCGGTCACGGTACTAGTAGTACTGTAACATTTACCGATAGCTATACACTAGGTCTTGAACCGGTCACAAAAAACTATACCGTATATGCACGCCTGCCGTCACAACCTCTTGCTGCTGCCGGCACGTTTCAAGACACTATTACCGTAACCCAGCCATGGCTATATAATAAAAAATCTTTAAAATCAAAATTCTTCAGCCTAGGTTCTAACTTTGTTGCTTGCATGGATTGACTCCTAGGGTGCTAGACATTGCTGTCCGGTATTATGAAGCTGTATTTTTATTATAATATCAAAAACAATTTAAGTTTTATATTACTATAACTACATTTAGTATTTTGTAGTTACTTAATATTTTTAACTTAAATAAAGGTCGAATTGATGAAAAATGAAGCACAACACAATCAACAAACTCCAAAACATGGTCGAATAATATTCCCGTTTTACACAATGGGAAAAGTTTGTGTAGATAAGAAGCTAATAGATGAAGAGTGGAAACTTAACGAATTTGAAACAGGGACAGGGAGTGATGAGCGTTTTGGAAATGATGTTGCAGGGGAACCGCTACCACTAGATGGGCATATTCTTAATGGTGGGCGTACAGATTACAGATTGGGTCAATGCTACTAATCAAGAAATAAGAGCGGAATTAAAAGATCCAACGTTTAACTGGATAAACTATATCATTAGAAGGCGAGAAAAAACTTACAATAGAATGGGATTATACTGCGTCACATAAAACTTGCGGTTATATAGTGCAAATGACAAAAGCAGAGTTTACCTTTGAAAATAGACTAAAAACACTATGATTTAGAAGCAATTTATAGTAAACTTTCTGATAAATTTCTTTACTGGGATCATACATTAGTTCCTTCTAAAATGATTGAAGTAACTTTTCCAGATAGAGAGCCAGGATATTATGTTGCAGAAGTTGATTGGATAGTAGCCGACACACCACGTTTGTTGCATCGTTTATTGTTGAATATAAGGATGAGGTTACACCGATAGGTCTCTTAATACGAATGATGGAGAATGTCTTTAACGTTATTCCCGTATAGATAAGGTCTTGTTACATGGATCAGGTTTCTTTCTGTTACGCTGTGACTTGATCGTGAGATGACAGAGATGGAATCGATCTTTAAACTTATGTCTACGCGAAAATGCAACTGAGAACCACGCAACGTTGCCTTACTTCTGCAGGATAAGACTGTTTGTGCCTTAAGAAAGCATAATATTTGTACAAACTATTCTATATAGTAATCAATAGTGATTTGTGTCAAGTCAAAAATCTAAAAAAAAAATAAATATTTATATTGAATAAATTATTATTCTCGTGTCTACTTAAGTGAAGATTCTATACACTGAATATGGTGTCATTTTTTCAAAATAAGCATTATAAATAACGCCTACAACCCCATTAGTACTAATGAACACGCTTAAAAAAAATAAATTTCAAATCACTATAAACAACAACCATAACAATTTACTTACTCCTTTCGGTAAAGCTATTCTGCGAGATCGATATCTTATGAAAGGTGAGGATTTTCAAGATTTATTTGCAAGAGTTTCTAGTTATTATGCCGAAAATAAACAGCATGCTCAGAAGTTATATGAATATATGAGTAAAATGTGGTTTATGCCAGCAACACCAATCTTAAGTAACGGCGGAACGGATAGGGGACTTCCTATTTCATGCTTCTTAAATGAGACCGATGATAGCTTAGACGATATAGTAAATTTATGGACAGAAAATGTTTGGCTTGCTGCACGCGGTGGCGGGATTGGCAGTTATTGGGGTAATGTTCGTGCTATTAATGAAGGGATTCGTGATAAAGGTCATTCATCCGGTATTATACCGTTTATTAAAGTAATGGATTCTATGACTCTTGCTATTTCGCAAGGTTCTATTAGACGAGGTTCATCGGCTGTATATTTGCCTATTAATCATCCTGAAATTGAAGAATTTATCGATATAAGACGTCCGACAGGTGGGGATGTTAACCGTAAAGCTCTTAATATTCATCACGGTATAGCTATAACCGATGAATTTATGAAAGCAGTTGAAAACAATACGGATTTTGACCTTGTTAGTCCTGCTACCAAAAAAGTCGTAAATAAAGTTAGAGCAAGAGATTTATGGGTTAAGTTATTAACTACTAGAATAGAAACGGGTGAGCCTTACTTGTTATTTATCGATAGTGTTAATAAATCTATCCCTGAGCATCATAAAAAATTGGGGCTTCAAGTTAAAATGTCTAATCTTTGTAGCGAAATTACATTGCCGACGGGAATTGACCATCTAGGAAAGTCAAGAACTGCTGTTTGCTGCCTTTCCTCTTTAAATTTAGAGTATTACGAAGAGTGGAAAGACGATAAAGAATTTATCCATTCTATTATGTTGTTCCTTGATAATGTTTTAGAAGACTTTATTAATAAAGCACCGGATACTATGGCAAGAGCTAAATATTCGGCTTTACGTGAGCGAAGCGTTGGACTTGGCGTAATGGGCTTCCACTCATTTTTGCAAATGAAAAAAGTACCGATAGAATCGGTTATGGCAAAAGTTTGGAATAAAAAAATATTTGAATATATATCTGCTGAAACTGATAAAGCCTCAATAGAAATCGGTAAAGAAAAAGGAGCATGTCCTGATGCTCTAGATGCAGGAAGTAATGAACGATTTAGTAATAAAACCGCAATAGCACCTACCGCCTCAATTTCGGTAATAGCAGGTAATGCCTCACCAGGAATAGAGCCGTTTGCCGCTAATAGCTTTGTACAAAAGACTTTAACCGGTTCTTTTAACGTGCGTAACAAACATTTAGAAAAGTTATTAGAGGAGAAAGGAAAGTTATTAGAGGAGAAAGGATTTAATAATGATCAAGTTTGGTCTTCGATTGCAACACATGAAGGATCAGTACAACATTTAACATTTTTATCCGAAGAAGAAAAACAGGTTTTCAAAACCGCTTACGAAATTGATCAGAATTGGCTAATTGAACTGGCAAGCGATCGTACTCCTTACATTACGCAAGCACAATCTTTAAACATCTTTTTACCGGGGAATGTTAGTAAGAAATATTTAAATAATATTCATTTTAAAGCCTGGACAAAAGGAGTAAAAAGTTTATATTACTGTAGATCTACATCAATACAGCGAGCCGATAAGGTCTCGCATGACGTATTAAAGGCCGATTTTAAAGATTTAGAGGAACAAAACGATAAGTTATCAGAAGCCGGTAACTACGAAGAATGCTTAACTTGTCAGTAAGTATAATATAATTATTCAAAGATATTTTTAGACCCAACAAATGATGTAGCATTTAAAAAATTGTTTACGGATAAAACAAGGTGACTAGGCTTTCTCAATAATATTATGAGGTTACCTGAAGAGTTAAGGATTATCGACCTTGAATATATTTCAAACGAACAAGTGCCGGATTTAGGGCAGAATAAAAGGAGTATAGTAGACGTAAAAGTTCGAGATAACTCCGGCAATATTTATATTGTTGAGATGCAAAACGGCTATGCCGATGCTTTTTTAGCAAGAGTACAAATTTTACAGTTGTATAGCATTTTCTTCGCAATTAAAAAGAGGAAAAGAATATGCTGGTCTAGCTCCTGTAGTAATGGTAGTAATTACTTCTGGATTTCAGGCATTGCCCGAGGAAAAAGAATGTATTAGCTATCATCAAACTATTAATGTCGGCAACGGTAAGCATCAACTGAAATGCTTGTCTTACGTATTTGTTGAATTAGACAAATTTACCAAAGAAGCAGATGAGTTAGAAAGTTTAGAAGATGATTGGTTATATATGATGGCTAAATTCGATAGAGCAAAAGAACCCCCGCAACATACAAAAGATGAAAATGGTACTATCAGTTTATAAAACTATTGGATAATTTAACTGGAGTAAAGCAGGATATGATAATTATATTAAAGCGATGCTGGATACTCAAACGGAAGAGTTAAATCAAAAAAGTAAATATAATGAGAGGAAAGCTGAGGGTATTGAAATTGGCGACACTAGAAGAAATACAGAAATAGCAAAAGAAATGTTAGCGGATAATGAGCCGATAGAGCAAATAATTAAGTATACTAAGCTTTCAAAAGAAGAAATAGAAAAATTAAAAGAAAAAAAATTATGTCACTACTTGATGCAAATCCAATTTATAAACCGTTTTCATATCCATGGGCATATGAAGCTTGGCACACTCAACAAAAAATTCATTGGTTACCGGAAGAAGTACCGCTTGCCGACGATGTTAAAGATTGGAAATATAACTTAACTCCAGGGGAAAAACATCTATTAACGCAAATATTTCGTTTTTTTACACAGGCAGATATTGAAGTAAATAATTGCTATATGAAGCATTATTCACGAGTATTTAAACCGACTGAAATATTAATGATGTTATCGGCATTTTCTAATATGGAAACGGTACATATCGCGGCATATTCACATTTACTTGATACGGTAGGTATGCCGGAAGTAGAATATTCAGCATTTCTTAAATATAAGGAAATGAAAGACAAGTATGATTATATGCAGCAATTCGGAGTGGATGCCAAAGAAGATATAGCAACTACACTCGCAGTATTTGGAGCTTTTACTGAAGGATTACAGCTATTTGCTTCTTTTGCGATCATGCTTAATTTCCCTCGTTTTAATAAAATGAAAGGTATGGGACAGATTATTGCTTGGTCAGTGCGTGATGAAACACTTCATACTAACTCAATTATTACTCTGTTTAAGACTTTTGTAAGAGAAAACCCTGAAGTTTGGACAGAAACTTTACGTAAACGTATTTATGAAGCTTGTACGACTATTGTGCATTTTGAAGATGCCTTTATTGAACTTGCTTTTGAAGTTGGCGGTATTGAGGGATTAACGGCATATGAAGTAAGACAATATATTCGTTATATTGCTGACCGTCGTTTAATGCAGCTAGGACTCAAAGATGTATATTTGGTAAATCATAACCCCCTTCCTTGGCTTGATGAAATGCTAAACGGAGTCGAACATGCGAACTTTTTTGAAAATAGAGCAACTGAATATTCAAAAGCAGCGACTACCGGTTCATGGGAAGAAGTATTCACTGAGATGGACGCCAAAAGCGGAGGCTAAATAATATACTTAGATAGCACTTGAAAAATTGGCAGCCATGTCTTTGTAAGTCCTAGGATGCTGAACGTGTTGTGTCGAAGTATACATATTAACAACAACAATAACAAAAAATTAAAAAATACCTAATCTTTATTTTTAAAAATTTTTTAAAATAGATTTAGAATACTTAAAACATTTCGAGTAATTTTATGGCTGTTATAAATAATAAGAACTATCAAAAAGTTGTAGAAAAAGTTTTATCTTCTTCTAAACTTAATAAAGTACTAAAGAGTGTAATTCAGGACTTATCATCTTCAAAGAGTATAAGCTTAAGAACGATATTACTCGGAGCAAGATTTATTTTAACTAATCCTGTAAATACTTATAATCTTGTTAAGCTTGCTAACTCTTCTAAGATATATCTTGATCCGGAATTTCAAAAATCACTTCTTAAACAATCTCCAATATGGGAATTTTTAAAAAAACATTCGGATGATTTGCCTAAAATAGGTCAAATCTTAGCAAATGCAGGCTTTAGAGAATTTCAAGATAAAAGTGCTTTAGATGAAAAGGGACTCGAAATACTAAAAGAATGTTTTAAAAATGAACAAGTACTTAAAAAACTTCAAGAAATTGCAGTTGAAGTAAAGCAAGAGCTACCGAACTGGAATAAAGTGACTTCTAGAACTTTAGATATGTTGGTTACCGATAAAAACTTCCAAAAATTCTTTAACGAAAAGAGTGAAGATATTACGAAATACATACGTACAGGAGCAATTGAAATACTTCCAAGCGATTATATAAAAACTTTTGATGATATATTACAAAAACCTCAAAGTAATGACACATATGCAAAAGTTATAAAAATATTTAATGAACATCCTGAGTTTAAACAAGAGCTGGCTAAAAATATAAACAATCCTAATACTCTAAAAAGATTTAATAAGTTATCTCCTGAAAAACAAATAATTATTGAAAATTTTTTAGAAGAAGCAAAAGAACAAGCTAAACCTTTCTTAAAAGAACATTTTGAAACCTACAAAATTGATCTTAAAATTTTAGATATTATTCCTACTTTATTAAATAAAATACCTGAGACAAAAGAGATTTTTGATACTCTTAATGCTCCAAATCAAGGTGTAATGATATCTCTTGAGAAATCCTTAGAAATGGTAGCTGGTGATGATAAATTAAAAAGTTTTTTTGCTAATAATAAAACAATCTTACCAAATATTGCTTTAGGTATTATTGAAAATACTCCTAGCGTACAAAGCATAACAAAAGAATATAATTTTGATAAACAAATGCTTAGTATTGTAGGCGAAGTTATGTCAAAACCGGAAATTGCTCATGAGATTATTGCAGACTTAAATAAAGGTGATTATATGAGTTTAACCGGTAATATAATCTCTGCCCTTAATGATCCTTCATTTAAATTAAAAGATATATTAGTAGAGCAAAATAAAGAAGGTCTATTTGATAATTTAATTACAGGAGTTTTAGAACAAGATGCAAAAAATAGCCAAACTATAAAACAACAACTTATAAATTATGGTCTGGAAGCGAGTGATGTTACAAAGCTAACGAGCATCATGCCTATATTACTTGATAAATCTGAATCATTAAAAAAGGTTTTTCGAGATTTTATTAAAGGTGATTATACGGGAATGGCAAAAGAGTTAATAGCTTTAACTAAAGATAATCCTGAAATTAAAAAATATTTAAACAATAATAGAGAAATATTTGCAAGTATTTTAGATAAAACTTTAGTAGAAATACCAGGTATAAATAACCTTGATAAGAAAGAATTATATAATGTACTTCCATCAGTGTTAAACCATCCTAATGAATTAGTTAAAATTATAGAAGAGGTTGAAAAAAGTAATTATAGTGGGGCTGCTAGTGCTATATATAATCTAGCTCAAAAAACAAATTATTTGGAAGGGCAATTGCCGAATATTATAAAAGCAGGTTTTAGCTATGCTACTGAAAAAGTAAAAGACGTATTTAGTCCATCACAAGATTTTAAAGATAAAACTATAGATGAAATTACTCTTAGAAATAATTTACATAAAATACAAAATGGAAAATTCAGCTTAGAGGGAGCTATATTAGTAGGTAATTTATCTAATATCGACTTCTCAGGCGTATCATTAAAAAATGCAGATTTAACTAAAGTCACTTCTTTAAAAGATTGTAATTTTAAAAATATTAATTTAGCAGAAGCTAAATTACCTGATAATTTAATGCTACTTACTGATACTTACAATCTTGATAAGGCTATCCCTCCTTTAGTACCTAAACTAATTAAAGAACAACAAGCAAAATTAATTGATAAGGCAATTGATAAAGTATTTTTACAAATACAAGCTGAAGGAAAAAGAAATGTACTTAGTAAAAAAAAATTTGCTCAACAAGTAAAAAGATTATATGAAGAAAATCAAACGATTAAAGATTATATTATAGAAAAACTAAATTCACTACCTATGAATATGGTTACTAACCTAGCTACTCCTAGAACAAATCAATATAAACATATTACAAATCATGTACATTCTCCATTACAAATATTGAACCCTTTATATGAAAATATTACAAATAAACAAAATATTAAGAGTAATTTATTGGCAAATATTTTAAGCGAGAAAATATCACAAAAGCTTTTTGATAAAGGTGATAATAGAGGTGAAGATTTTTACATGATGCATCAGATGCTAAAACCTATCGTTTCTGAATATTCTAAAGAAAATCCTGATAATATAAATAATTTTTTAGAGCCAAAAAATCTAGAAAAGTTAGCAAGTAATATTGCCTCTACTTTATATTCTAAATCTAAATATACTGGAGTAGGCACTATCACCGGTGGAATTTATTTACCAAAAGAAATCTTCAATGAACAGTTAAAAGATAACTTTAAAAATGAGTTCAAAAATATTAATAAATTAAATGTTTTAAAAGAAGCAAAAAATATAGTTTCAAATTTAGATAGTAAAGATAATCACGATAAATCACATACTTACGCATCATTACCTACAAAAAGTAAACAAATACAAAGATAACTCCATAAATCTTAGATCAAATTGATTTAATTACCATATTATGTAATATAAATTAAAATATTTAAGTAGTGCTTAATTTATTTCTTTTAATCAATTTTAAGATAATTTAATGTTTCTGTAATTAAATATATTTCATTATTTTTATGGCAGTTACAAATTCCATTAAAGATATTAAATTAAAGAATTTTAATAAAACTGTTAAAAGGACATTATCTTCTCCTGATGCAGAAAGGCATTGACAAGCTTTATTTATGACCTTGCATCTCCAAAGAAAAAAAATATTACCAGTTAGTATAGGAGCATTATTAAAAGGCGCGAAGTTTGCCTTCACTAATCCCGTAAATAGTTATAATCTTGTTAAACCTGCAAGCTCCTCTGAGATATATCGTAATTCAAAGTTTCAAAAATCTGTTCTTGAAAAATCCAAATATAGGATTTTCTAAAAAAACATGCCGATGATTTACCAAAAATAGGACAAATCTTAGCAAAAGCAGGTTTTAGAGAATTTCAAGAAGGTAGTTTTCTAGATCACAAGGGTCTCACAACATTACAAGAATGTTTTAAAAATGATGCTGTACTTAAAAGCCTTCAAGACATTGCACTTGAGATAAAGCAAGAAGTACCGGACTATAATAAAGTAACTTCTAAAACATTAGGAATGTTATCCACGGATAAAAATTGCTTAGAATTTTTTAATGAAAAAGGTGATGATATTGTGCATTACATAACTGCAATACTTCCAAGCGACTATATAAAAGCTTTTGATGATATATTACAAAAACCTCAAAGTAATGACACATATGCAAAAGTTATAAAAATATTTAATGAACATCCTGAGTTTAAACAAGAGCTGGTTGAAAATATAAACAATCCTAATGCTCTAAAAAGGTTTAATAAATTATCTCCTGAAAAATAAATAATTATAGAAGGTTTCTTAATAGCAACTAAAGAACAAGCTAAACCTTTCTTAAAAGAATATTTTGAAAGCTATAAAGTTGATGTAGATACTATTCCTACTTTATTAAATAAAAAGCCTGAAACAACAGAAATTTTTGATACTCTGAATGCAAATCAAGGAGTAATGGTGGCTCGTGAGAAATCTTTAGAAATGGTAGTGGATGACGATAAATTGAAAAGTTTTTTGCTGATAATAAAACAGTCTTACCAGATATTGCCTCAGCTATTATTGAAAATACTCCGAATATACAAAGCATGACGCAAGAATATAATTTCGATAAACAAATGCTTAGTATAGTAGGTGAAGTTATGTCAAAACCGGAAATTGCACATGCTATTATTACAGATATAAATAAAGGCGATGATATGACAGTAACAAGCCGTGTAATTACTGCTTTTAACGAACCTTCATTTAAGTTTAAATATATTAGTAGAGCACAGTAAAGAGGGGTTATTCGATAATTTAATTAAAGGCATTTTAGAGCAAGATGAAAAAAATAGCCAAACTATAAAACAGCAGCTTGAAAATTATGGACTAGAAACAAAAGATACTACAAAACTGATGAATGTAATGCCTATATTACTTGATAATCCTGAATAATTAAAAAAGGTTTTTGATGGATTTGTTAAAATACGGGAATAGCTAAAGAATTGGTAATGTTAACTAAAGATAATCCCGAGATCAAAAAATATTTAAACGATAATAAGGAAATATTTACAGGTATTTTAGATAAAACTTTAAAAGATGTACCAGGTATAAATAAGCTCGATAAGAAAGAATTATATAGTATACTAACACCTATGCTCAATCAACCGGATAAGCTGATTCAAATCTTAGAAAATATTGAAAATAAAAAATATATTAATGTTGCTACTAGTGTATAGGTAGTTTAGTTTGGAAAGAAGGGCAAGCACTGAATATTATTAAACAAATACTAAATGTTGTTAAAGCGGGAGTTGGTTATTGTAATCAAAAATCTGATAAGAAACCAGAATTAGAAAATAAAGTTCCGGCTGATGTATTAAAAGAAGCACAAAGTATCGTCTCAAATTTAAATAGTAAGATTAATATTGTAGGACTAAGACAAATACACTTTCCATTACTCCTATTTCCAATAATAAAAAGAAAGAAGAAATACGTAGATAAGCTATATAGTTTTAAAAGGGTTTTTTAAAGTTTGAGTAAATTCTTCTTGGTTAGCATATTCCAATGTGATTTTATCTTGTATCTGATTTTTAAACCAAGTAACTTGTCTTTTAGCATACTGACGGGTTCGTATTTGAGCTGCATTTAAAGCCTCATCTAAAGTGAGATGGCCGTTTAAATAAGCTAAAATTTCTTTTATCCCTACAGCTTTCAAATGCGTATAATCTTTAGGAGCAAATTGCTTTTTTATTAAAGCTATTTCGTCAATTGCCCCTTCTTTAAATATCTTATTTAAACGCTCATCACATGTTTTATATAAAAACTTTCGCTCAGGATTTAAGAAAATAATTTTGAAATTAAAATCAGATAAGATTTGTTCTTTTGGTAAAGTTTGAAAAGAAAAGATAGATTTACCGGTTTGCATGAATACTTCATAAGCTCTAATTAAACGCTGAGTATCATTTTGGTTTATTTTAGAAGCAGCAAGCGGGTCAAGCTTCTCTAATTTACCCCATAATTCTATATTGCCTATTTTAAAATATAAGTTTCTTACCTGTTCTCGTAAATCTTCTGATATATCAGGAATATTATTATAGCCAAAAACTAAAGAATTAATATATAAACCCGTTCCACCTATTAATATAGGTAGCTTACCCCTGTCGGTTATTTCTTTTATTTTTTCTGTCGCAAGTTTTAGATATTTTATTACCGAGAAATCTTCTGTCATTGATAAGAAGTTATATAAGTGATACAAGATTTCAGTTTGTAGCTTTTCGGAGGGGAGGCGGTAATAATAGGAATTTCCTTATAAACCTGCATTGAGTCGATATTAATGATTTCGCCGTTATAAGCTTTAGCCAGTTCATGACCTAAATAAGACTTCCCGCTAGCAGTCGGCCCGCATAATATAATTATACTCTTCTGCTTTGAAGAATTGTTTCTGCAAAACTTCGGATCACCTATTAAATATAGGCTGTGCGTACTTGCTCCTCGTTTTACATTCCCATTCTCCAAATCATTTGAGTATATTTCTTTCTTTGTCACTTGTTTAACTAATAAATACGAACTTGTATCGTTATTGCGAGAAGGCATTGTCTACAAAATCGTCATTGCAAGCCAGCATTTATGCTGGCGTGGCAAGCTCAGGAGTTTTTTTATATTATCTTATAAGATTGCCGCGTCGTTGCTAACGCAACTCCTCGCAATGACGGAAAAACCTATCCATGTAACAACGTCTCGCAGGAATGACCTCATACCCTTAAACGGTTTCATCAGTATTAATAGTATTTCCTCAAGTCTCAGTATTAGCATTACCATCTGCTGGTCCACTAAATATTATTGTACCAAGTTTGTTGTCATAACTAATAGTTGGACCACTAAATAAGCCCGCATCACTGTAGTCAATGGTCAGACTATTTAAACCGTTAGATGTGGCTATGTCACTGTTAAGAGGATTATTAGTAGGCTCAAGGTCTTTATGTTTTATTACTAATGGTGCCTCAATGTTAATATTTAATGTACTTGCACCTATTGGCGTTATTGTAACTAATTTAGTATCAACAAATGAGTGATTGATATCTGAGATTTTTCATATTATTTTTCTTTATATTAATTTAATGTAAGAAAAATATATAAAATAATATTTTAGAAAGCAATAATGTTTTAATAATTAATTAATAACCCGTATTTTTCAAGATATTTATTAATTATAGTGATTATTTCCTCTAAACCATTCTTACTATCTGATTCAGCCCTTGCAACTATAATAGATTCGGTATTAGAGCTACGCAAGAGCCACCAACCATGTGCAGTATTTACCCGTACACCGTCTATATCATTAAACTCTATTTTCTCTTCTAATGATTTTGCTTTAATCTCTTTAATAATTTGTAATTTTAACTCTGAAGGAACAAAAATTTTAATTTCCGGTGTACTATAGCTTTTCGGTACATCCTCTATTATCTCATCTAGAGTTTTACTTGATCTACTAAGTAAATCTAAAAATCTAAGAGCTGCATAAATTGCATCGTCAAAACCAAAATATTTATCGGCAAAGAATATATGCCCGCTCATTTCGCCAGCGAGTAAAGCCTTTGTCTCAAGCATTTTGCTTTTAATAAAAGGATGACCTGTTCGCCATATTATAGGATGTCCTCCATATGATTTTATTTTAGCGACTATAAATTGGCTGACTTTTACATCAACTATTATAGTTGCGTTTGGATTTTCCTTTAAAATATCCTCAGCAAAAATGCATAAAATTTGATCACCGAATAATATTTTACCGCTTGAGCTTATAATGCCGATTCTATCACCGTCACCGTCAAAAGCTATACCAAGGTCACAATTTTGTTCTTTAACCACTTTTATTAGCTCCTGCAAATTAGCAGGATTTGTAGGATCAGGATGATGACTTGGAAAATTCCCGTCAATCTTACTATGTATGATTATATTCTTGTTTGAGAGATGCTTTTTAAGTTCTTCAACAATATCGCCGGTTGCTCCATTTCCACAATCCCAAGCTACTTTTAATTTTGGATTAATGTTTATTCCATCTAAAATACGTTTTAGGTATTTAGATTGTATATTATGGATTCCTGCTTTCGCAGGAATGACATAAGGGTATGCTGGTGTGGTATTGGAGTAGTTATCCAAAATCTTAGTCAATAACTCCTGTATCTGATCACCGAAAAAAGGTTTACCGTTTTGTAGTATTTTAAAGCCGTTATCGTCACGAGGATTGTGTGACCCCGTGACCATAATACTACCGGCGGGTGTAAAGTGTTTATCGGCAAAATATAAAACTGGTGTTGGAACTACGCCAATATTTATGATTTCAGCCCCTGCATTAGTTAATCCTAGTTCTAAAGCTTTACAAAGGTTAGGGGAGCTAAGCCGACCATCTAAACCGACACAGATTTTATCATTATCTTTCATTATAGTCATCTCGGCAAAACCAAAGCCGATTTTATAAGCTACTTCTTCCGTTAAATCTTTAAGGCTATTGCCTCTTATATCATAAGCCCTAAAAATTTCTTTGTTAATTTGCATAGAAAACTGTTTTGAATATTATTACATTGTCATTCCTACAAAAGAGCCTTGTTGCATGGCTCAGAAAACCTACTCGATGTTATCCCCGCCTACGCGGGAATGACATAAAACAATCCATGCAACAACACCTGCAAGTCGCTCACAATGACGAATTTGCATAGTCTAGAAACTAAAGCTCTCACCTAAATACACTTCCTTAACTTTCTTGCTATTTGCTATTTCCTTCGCACTTCCTTCTAATAATACTTTACCTTCAAAAATAACATAAGCACGGTCAACTATATCTAGAGTATCACGTACGTTATGGTCGGTAATTAATATACCTATATTAAATTCACGTAAATAAGTAATTAGATTTTTGATATCGGAAATAGCAAGCGGGTCAATACCGGCAAGCGGTTCATCAAGCATGATAAATTTAGGCTCTATTGCAAGTGCACGTGCAATCTCAAGCCTACGCCTTTCACCGCCTGATAAGCTAGCAGCGGATAAATCTTTTAAATGAACTATCGAAAACTTCTCTAACAAATTATGGGTTTTTTGTTCAATTACTTCTTTATCATTGTCAGATATCTCAACTACAGCCTTAATATTATCTTCAACCGACAATTCCCGAAATATCGAAGGTTCTTGAAGAAGATAGCCGAGTCCAAGCCTTGCTCGTAAATAAATAGGCAAGTTGGTAATATTTATATCATTTAAAAGTAATTGCCCTGAGTCCAGTTTCATTAAACCGATAATAATGTTAAAGCAAGTTGTTTTACCGGCTCCATTCGGACCGAATAAACCAACTATCTCTCCTTGTTTTATATTCAGAGATATATCAGTTAATATATTCCTTTTTTTGTAGGATTTTGATATATTTTTAACGTGTAAGCTGTCCATCTTTTTTATTTGTTAAGATTTTGTTGTGTGGATTAATTTTCAACGTCATTGCGAAAAAATTACGTAAGTAATTGACGAAGCAATCCAGTTAAAAATATTAATCTTTAGCATTTTTTAAATTATTTTCTGGATTGTCACACTTCTTGCAATCGCTTGCAATGACGTACCAATGGTAAATAGCTCTATTTTTTAATAATATCTACATAGTAGATTAGTTTATTAGTTTTTAACACATTATCGTCACGCTGTAATATTACATTACCAAGTAGAATAAGTTGTTTATTATCGCAAAAATATTTAGCACTATCTGCAAGTAATAATTCATTATTTATTTTTCTTTCTACAGTCAATTTAGTAGGGACAACTATATGATCAATAGTTTGCTTTTTATCTATTGTTTTATAAAAAATATATAATTCTTTCGTTCTAAGTATCGCATTATCGAAGTAAACAATAACATTTCCAAAATATGCTGCTTTTTGTTTGGTTCTATCAATAATTAAACTATCAGATGTGATATGTAAATTTGAAATATTTTTATCATTAGCATATATTATGGTACTAATTATAAGAAGTAACACAAGTTTAATAATAGACATCTTTCCAAATTTCGCTTCTAGAGGTAATTTAGACGTCGAATTGGTACTCGTATCCTCAAGTACTTCTTTGTACGCTGCGGTGCTGCGTTCCATGTCTCCTTTAAATTCCTCTCTATAAGCTGGTTTGGCAAGATTTCTAATCCGATAAATCGATGATTGTAGAGACATTGCCTTTAAAAATTATAATATTATTTTCATCTTTTGTATTAAAACTATCCGAAGTAATTGAAGAGTTTTTGTAAAGTAACTTAGCAGGGGAATGACCGGTTATATTCTTATTTACTAAATCAATCCTTGCATCATTAGTGTTAAATATGATCTCATCAAAAAAAAGTTTTACATCGTTTTTTAAATCTAATATGTTTGATTCTTCATCTAAAAAGCCTTCTTTCGCATTGATAATAAGAGTTTGGTCTTGATTTACGTTATAAATAACATTTATTATATCTAGTTTATATTTGTTATTCGACTCTTTTATAGCTCGTTCAGTTTTAATCTTATATGCATTTAAATTTTTATTTACTCCTTCAAAAATTGAATCTTTCAATATAATATTATACTTTAAATCAAAATTTTTATTATCTTTTAAACTTTTTTTTGTAACGTTAATATCGTTTTCTTCATGAATATAACCGCTTTTAATTAATATATATCCTATATACAAAATGCCAACTGTTATTAAAAGATATACAGATTTCCAAATTTTTTTTCGCCGTTTATAAGAAGAGGGCATAGATTTTAGCTAACCCCTATGCGTAGTAAATCATGAATATGAATAATGCCTATAATAATATTATCATCAACAATCGGTATATTAGTGATATTCTTGGCTTTCATTAAATTTAAAGCCTCTTTTGCAAATATTTCCGATGAGATATGAATAGGGTTTTTGGTCATAATGCTTGATGCTGTTTTTAAGTAGATTTGATCGTTAATATGACGACGTAAATCCTCATCGGTTATAATTCCCACCAAATTTTGGTTTTTATCTGTTACAAGTGTACAACCTAAACGTTTTTTATTCATAATAATTATAGTTTCGGTAAAGGAAGTATCTTCATATACTAAAGGTATTTCATCACCGCTACGCATTAGGTTTTTAATTTTTGTTAAATTAGCGCCGATTGTACCTCCCGGATGATAAATTTTAAAATCATCTTTAGTAAAGCCTCGTTTTTCATGTATAACAGTCATTAAAGCATCACCGAGTGATAGCATGATTAAAGATGATATAGTAGGAGCTCCAATTACAGAAGCTTCCGGGTATTCAGGTACTATTAATAAAAAATCGCTTCTTTTAGCTAAAGTAGAATTTTTATTCATTGTCATTGCAGCAATTTTTATGGAAGAGTTCTTACAATATTCAATTATATTAAATAGTTCTTTAGTTTCGCCGGAATTAGATAACATAATTACTAGATCATTTCTCGTCACCATACCTAAATCGCCGTGACTTGCTTCTGCCGGATGTAAATAAAAAGCAGGCATACCGGTTGAAGAAAAGCTAGCAGCTATTTTTCTTGCAATATAACCGCTTTTGCCTATGCCGGTTAGGATTATCCGTCCTTTGAAAGATAGTAAAAATTCTATAATTCTGTTAAAGTCTTCAGGGATATTTTCGGATAATTTTTCTAAAGCAGTTGCTTCACTAGAAATAATCCTCTTTGCGATGATTCGGTAATTATTTGTGTTGGTCATTTATTTACTCATTGTCATACCGTGGCTTGTCCACGGTATCCAGCAAATTATTAGTATTATGAGCTATTTTTGTGGATACCCGAACCGTCATTACGAGCAGCCGTAGGCTGCACGGCAATCTCATGAAATAATAACAAACTCCTGAGATTGCTTCGTCAATTACTTCGTAATTTCCTCGCAATGACGATTAAGCTTCATATCAATTAAAATACTTACGTTCTGTAATTACTTCAGCAGTTTCAGCATTATTATCTTTATTCCAAGCTCGTTTTTTACTAGAATCACGTCGCTGCTCAGGTTCTAAATTGTCCTTAGTATTATTAACATTAGTTTTTGGCTTTGTATTATTTGAAGATTTATCTTTATCGGCATTTTTAATAGTTAATTTTGCTTTGCCTTTATTATCAAAGCCTATTAGCTTAACTTTTACTATATCGCCTTGTTTTAAAACACTGCTAACCGTTTCTATTCTTTCTTCTGACACTTCACTAATATGAACAAAGCCGTCTTTATTACCTAAATAATTAATAAAAGCCCCGGAATCTAAGACTTTCATTACCGTACCGTTAAATATTTCACCGATTTCAGGTTCAACGGCAATAGCTTTAATTTTATCTAAGGCCACTTTTAGCTTATCTCTATCTGAAGCATAAACAGACACCGTACCGTCATCACTTATATCTATTTTAGCACCGCTAGTTTCACAAATTTCCTTTATTACTTTACCACCCGGTCCTATAATATCTCTAATTTTATCCTTATCTATTTTTATAGTAGTAGTAGAAGGAGCATTTTTACTTAGTTCGTTATTTGGTTTACTGATCACTTTATTCATTTGCTCCAGTATATGCAAACGACCGAGTCGTGCTTGCTCTAAAGCTACTTTCATTATTTTAAAATCTACTCCAGATATTTTGATATCCATTTGTAATGCAGTAATCCCTTCGCTAGTTCCTGCAACCTTAAAGTCCATATCACCGAAATAATCTTCATCGCCGAGAATATCCGATAATACGGCAAATTTTTTACCTTCCTTAACAAGTCCCATAGCAATACCCGCAACCGGTGCTTTTATCGGTACGCCGGCATACATTAAAGCAAGAGAACTACCACAAACAGTTGCCATTGAAGAAGAACCGTTAGACTCCGTAGTTTCAGCAACTACTCTAATGGAATAAGGAAATTGTACTTTATTAGGTAATATTGGATTAATAGCACGCCATGCGAGTTTACCGTGTCCGACTTCACGACGACTAGGTGCTTTCATCGGCATTGCTTCATTTACAGAGTAGGGCGGAAAGATATAATTGAGCATAAAACGCTCTTTATACTCCCCCTCTAAACTGTCAACTATCTGCTCATCTAAACTAGTACCGAATGTAGCACTAACTAAGCTTTGCGTTTCACCTCTAGTAAATAAAGCTGAACCATGTGCGGAAGGTAGTAAACCTATTTCGCAAGCAATTTGTCTTATATCCGTGGTACTTCTTCCATCGATACGTCTATTTTTTTCTAAAATCTCGTTACGTAATATATCTGATTCAATAGCTTTTAAAGCTGATTCGATTTGATAATTACTATATTTTTTATTTTCTATGTTGCTTACAAAGTGTGTAAGAACTTTTTCAGGTATTAAATCTAAATTAGTGCTACGTTCTTGTTTAGATTTAATTGCAAAAGCTTGTTCAATTTCTTTTACAAATAACTTCTCAATTTCTTTCTTTAATGAAGCGGGATATAAAGCTTGCATTTCAAGTTTTGGTTTTTTAGCTTCTTCTGCTAGTTCTTTAATTATCTTTATTACCGGCTGAAAGCTTTCAAATCCAAATTTTACGGCTTCTAACATTTGTTCTTCAGAGAGTAAATGAGCTTCCGATTCAACCATCATTACTGAATCTGATGTTCCTGCAACTACTAAATCAAGCTGACTTGTTTTTAATAATGCAAGTGTCGGATTTAAAACAAATTCACCATTGATTAAACCTACTTTACTTGCCGCAACTATTTCTAGATAAGGAGCAGGGGATAGGCTAAGTGCAGCCGATGCACCGATAATTGCAAGTATATCTACCGGAGCTTCAGGATCATATGAAAGAACACTGCAAGTTACATGCGTTTCATTCATAAAAGCCGGATGAAATAATGGTCTAATCGGTCTATCTATTAAACGAGATACTAAAACTTCTCTATCTGATGCTTTTCCCTCATGTTTAAAAAATCCCCCTGGTATCTTACCGGCAGCATATGCCATTTCTCTATAATTA
The DNA here is from genome assembly GCF_000965185.1 of Rickettsia argasii T170-B. NCBI lineage: Bacteria > Pseudomonadati > Pseudomonadota > Alphaproteobacteria > Rickettsiales > Rickettsiaceae > Rickettsia > Rickettsia argasii. The sequence continues at coordinate 49,630 of NZ_LAOQ01000004.1, read as the reverse complement.
ATTGTTAAAGGAAAAAAACCTATGTCCTCTTTTGCTTTGTTAGCTACTACTGCCGTACATAATAAAACGGAATTACCCATTTTTACCGTAACTGCCCCGTCAGCTTGCCTTGCTATTTTACCTGTACTAAGCTCAAGAACTTGTCCGTTCCATGTAACACTCTTAGTTATTTCGTTAAACATCTATTTATCTCATTTCATAATTTATATTTTATTGTATTTTACCACGTCATTGCGAGGAAAATTACGAAGTAATTCGACGAAGCAATCTCAGGATATTTGACGAGATATTGCCACACAGCCTACGACTGCTCGCAATAACGATTATCCAACTATTTAATCTTTCTAATTCCTAGCTTACTTATTAAATCTAAATATTTGCTAACATTATTCTTTTTAATATAGTTAAGTAATCTGCGGCGGCGCCCGACTAAAATTAATAATCCGCGTCTTGAAGTATGATCTTTATGGTTAGATTTAAAATGCTCGGTTAAATTATTGATTCTTTCAGTTAAGATAGCACATTGCACTGCACTTGAACCGGTATCATTTTCCGTTATAGCATATTCTTTAATTAATTGTTGTTTACGTTCTGTAGTAATCGACATCGATAATTTCTCCTTAAATATATAGACTTCCAGTTTTAAAAGAAGTCTTGTGTTAAATTAAATACTCGTAAAGAATTAAAGCAACTCTTGTTTAAGCTACCTATTGCAAGCAAAGTGCCTTTATAGCGAACCCATAAAAGATCAACAGACATCTTGCCAAACTCTACTTCTAGAGGTAATTTGTATTTCAATCCGGTACTCGCATTCTCATGTACTAAAGTGTACGCTGTGGTGCTGCGTTCCGTGTTTCCTTTAAATTCCTCTCTATAAGCAAATTTGGCAAGATGTCTAAAGTCTTTTTCATAATTAAATAAACATTTCTGTCCATATTTAATTTGCTGTGCTTGGCTGTCAGTTGCATCAAGAACCAGGATGTCGTCCAGTATTGCTTCTATCTTTATACTTTTTTCCTCTAGGGAATTTTGGGTAATTTCGTCAGGCGATTTAATTCGGATAGCATTTTCTTCTTTAAATATTCCAACCTGAGTACGGCATAATTCTATCACAAATCCTAAACTTTGCAAGGACAATGCCAAATCTTCTGCTAAAGTCCTTATATAAGTACCTTTTGAGCATTCCGTATAGTATGTAGCGGTAGCATTTTTCTCATCAAAATTTAAACATTTTAGATCATAAATAGTTATATTTCGTGGCTTTAATTCTACTTTTTTTCCCTCTCTAGCCAATTTATAAGCTCTTACACCGTTAACTTTAAGAGCTGAAAAAGCCGGCGGTATTTGTGTTACGTTACCGATAAATTTAGAACATACGGCATAAGCTTCTTCTTGAGAAGGGATATAATCTTTTGTTGCTATTACTTTACCGGCATAATCGCCGCTATTGGTTTGCGTTCCGAATTTTACGGTAAAAATATAGGTTTTTCTAGCATCAATTAGCAGATGTATTAGCTTTGTAGCTTCACCTACGGCAAGCGGTAATATTCCTTCCGCTTCTACGTCTAAAGTACCGGCATGTCCTATCTTGGTTTTACCGAGTATTTTTTTTACTATGCTAACAAGTTGAGCAGAACTTATACCTCTTGGTTTATAAATATTTAACCAATAATTACTCATTTTAATTTGATTTTAACTTGACTTAAATTTAGAAAATCTTTAATATACAACTCTAGCCAATAGCAAGATAGGTTAGACCAAATAATGACGATTAACCCCAGTAATATAGAAAATTCTTCCTCTAAAATCAATAACTGTTTTTCCAAACTTACCGATTATATCTGGCCTATAAAACGCCACGAAGTTTCTAAATTTTTATTCATCACTTTATTAATGTTCTGTATTTTATTTATCCAAAATCTAATCAGAGCTTTAAAAGATAGTATTGTTACTACTATGATCGGTGCCGAGATTATCTCGTTTTTGAAGTTTTGGGGAGTGATGCCGTCAGCTTTTTTAATGACTGCTATATATGTAAAGCTTGTTAATAAGATGAAAGCAGAAAATATATTTTATCTTATTATATCAATATTTTTAACATTCTTTGCTCTTTTTGCTTACGTTATTTTTCCAAATCATGAAATGCTGCATTTCAGTCCTATAACCGTTCAAAATTTAACGGCAAGTTTACCTAATTTAAAATGGTTTATATTGCTTTTATCAAAATGGAGTTTTTCGTTATTTTATATAATAGCTGAATTATGGCCAAACGTAGTTTTCGCATTACTTTTTTGGCAGTTTGTTAATAATATTACTACAGTAGAAGAATCTAAAAGATTGTATCCGTTATTCGGTTTACTTAGTCAAACAGGTATTTATTTAGCAGGGCAGTTTTTAGAAAATCTAAGTAATATTAATGATTACGTAACTAATAAATTTGCATTGCAATCGTCTTTTCATACACTTTCTATACAAATTATACTAACTATAGTATTAATTTTAGGAATAATAGCTATTAAAACTTTTTGGTTGCTTAATCATAAAGTACTAGACAAACAGCATATGGCATTACTCAGGTTTAAAGCAAAGAAAAAATCTATGACTATTGCCGAAAGTTTTCAGATGCTTCTATCGTCGAGACATATTAGATTAATTGCAACTTTGCTTATCTGCTATGGCATTGCCATTAATTTAGTAGAAGGTCCTTGGAAAGCAGCAGCTACTAAAATTTATAAAACTCCAACCGAATATGCAGCTTTTATAGGAAGTTATTTGAGCTATACCGGAGTATTTACTATTTTATTTGTAGTACTTGGTTCAAATATAGTTAGAAGACTTGGCTGGTTTACGGCGGCTGTTATCACCCCTTTAATAGTTTTTATTACCGGTATATTATTTTTTTCCGTTAATAATTTTGAAAGATTTGCCGGCTTAATAATAGCAAATGTTATTCTAACCGATCCTGCTTTAATTGCTATAACAATAGGTGCTATTCAAAATGTGCTTAGTAAATCAAGCAAATATACCTTATTTGATTCAACAAAAGAAATGGCCTATGTTCCTTTAGATCCGGAAATAAAAATAAAAGGCAAAGCTGCTGCCGACGTGATAGGTACAAAACTCGGTAAATCTGGTAGTGCATTTTTACAATCATTGGTATTTATAATATTACCTTCCGCTAGTTATCAATCTATTTCCATCTGTTTAATGATTATATTTATAATTACTTGCTTAACCTGGCTTTGGGCAACTAAAGCACTCGATAAAGAATATAAAAATTCTATTAAATTTTCTCAATAATGTTAGTTTTTTCTTGATATTACTAAAATCTCTATATACTATCTTTGACAGTATAACACAAACTGTGCAAAAAGGATATGTTATGTCATTCCCGCGAAAGCGGGAATCCAGAAAAAAGCGAAATAAATCGAGCTTTTAATTTAAAAATCTAGTGTGCTTAGACTTTTTAGTGACTGGATTCCCGCTTTCGCGGGAATGACATAGAGGGTAAAAATCAATGTAACAACATCGGCTTGACTACGCATCACTTACAGTTTATACTAATTAATTTTTGGTTAAATGAGAGGTTTTATGAATAAAGACGGTAACCTAGATACAAGTGAATTTGATCCTTTAGCAAATAAGGAATATACAGAAGAACAAAAGCAAACATTAGAACAAGAGCAAAAAGAATTTTTATCTCAAACTACAACCCCAGAACTAGAAGTTGACGATGGTTTTATCGTTACTTCTGCCTCTTCTGCTCAATCTCCCCCTTCAATTAGTGCTTTATCGGGCAATATCTCTCCTGACAGTCAGACATCAGACCCAATAACCAAGGCTGTAAGAGAAACAATTATACAACCGCAAAAAGATAATTTAATAGAACAAATATTAAAAGACCTGGCAGCCCTTACAGACCATGATTTAGCTGAACAAAAAAGAAAAGAAATAGAAGAAGAAAAAGATAAAGATAAAACATTAAGTACTTTTTTCGGTAATCCGGCTAATAGAGAATTTATTGATAAGGCTTTAGAAAATCCTGAGCTTAAAAAGAAATTAGAATCAATAGAAATAGCCGGCTATAAAAATGTTCATAATACATTTAGTGCCGCTAGTGGATACCCTGGTGGATTTAAACCGGTACAGTGGGAAAATCACGTAAGTGCAAGCGATCTTAGAGCAACAGTAGTTAAAAATGAAGCAGGTGATGAACTCTGTACCTTAAATGAAACAACTGTTAAAACTAAGCCTTTTACTTTAGCTAAACAAGACGGTACTCAGGTTCAGGTCAGCTCATATAGGGAAATAGATTTTCCTATAAAACTTGATAAAGCCGATGGGTCAATGCATTTATCGATGGTAGCATTAAAAGCTGATGGCACAAAGCCCTCCAAAGATAAAGCCGTATATTTCACTGCCCACTACGAAGAAGGACCAAACGGTAAACCTCAACTTAAAGAAATAAGCTCACCAAAACCTTTAAAATTTGCCGGAACCGGAGATGACGCAATAGCTTATATAGAGCATGGTGGAGAAATTTATACACTTGCGGTAACACGCGGTAAATATAAAGAAATGATGAAGGAGGTAGAACTAAACCAAGGGCAGAGCGTTGATTTATCGCAAGCTGAAGATATTATAATAGGACAGGGACAAAGTAAGGAACAACCTCTAATAACTCCACAGCAAACAACAAGTTCATCGGTTGAACCACCTCAGTATAAACAACAAGTACCGCCAATTACTCCTACTAACCAACCACTGCAACCTGAGACTTCACAAATGCCACAGTCGCAACAAGTAAATCCAAACCTTCTTAATGCAGCTACGGCTTTATCAGGCAGTATGCAAGATTTATTAAATTATGTAAATGCAGGTTTAACAAAAGAAATTGATTTAATTAAAGAAGCAGCCACGGCAATTCTTAATGATAAGAAAAGTGATATTGCTGAAAAGCAGGCTAATATCATTGCTTTAGCTGAAAATACGGTCAATAATAAAAACCTCACACCAGATACAAAAGTAGCTGGAGTCAATGCAGTATTAGAAACCATAAAAAATGATCAGAATACCCCAGACCTAGAAAAATCAAAAATGCTTGAAGCTACAGTAGCTATCGCTTTAAATTCAGAGAATCTTGAGCCGAAGCAAAAACAGCAGATATTAGAAAAGGCAGTAGATGTCGGTTTAAGTCTTAAAGATGATGCAAGTAGAGCTGCAGCAATTGACGGTATTACGGATGCTGTAATAAAAAGTAACCTTTCTACTGAAGATAAAGGGATAATGCTTATAGCAGTAGGTGATAAGGTTAATGTCTTTGAATTAAGCAATGCGGAAAAACAAAAATTATTAGGTTCTGTATTAAAGAAAGGTGTAGAAGCCCAAGTTCTCAGTCCGGCACAACAACAATTGATGCAGCAGAATTTAGATAAGATTACGGCGAAACAAACTAAAAAAGATACAATAAAAAAAGTAAATGATATTTTGTTTGATCCTCTAAGTAATACTGAATTAAAAACAACAAACATACAAGCCATTACATCTAATGTTTTAGATGGTCCGGCTACAGCAGAAGTCAAAGGCGAAATAATTCAAGAAATTACTAACACAGTTGCAGGAAGCTCGCTTGAAGCTCACGACAAAGCAGCGATTGTTAAAGGGATAAGCGAGACTATAGCTACTCATAGTGATACCTCTTTATCCTTACCTAATAAAGCACTTATTATGGCATCAGCGGAAAAAGGTATTGCAGAAAGTCAGGCCAATTTACCTGATAGAGAGCTAATGACTAAAGGGTTAGTAGACGGTATTTATGAAGGCAAAGGAGGTCCTGAAATAACTAAGGCAGTTTCTAGCGGGATCGATAATAGTAATATTAATGACTCTGAGAAAGAGGCACTTAAAAAAGCTAAAGATGCAGCGAGTGAGGCAGCTTTAGATAGAGAAACTCAAAATTTAACTGAAGGGTTAAAAGGACAGAATATAGAAGAACATAAGCCTCACGATGATATATATAACAAAGTTCGGGAAGTAATTAACACTGTTAGTCCTGTTATAGAAGCATTAGAAAAATCTAAAGAACCGGTAGTGTCGGCAGAAGAAAGAATTGTACAAGAAACTTCTAGTATATTAAATAATATATCTAAGCTTGCAGTTGAGAAAGTCAATAATTTTCGTGCTATGCTTTCTTCAAATGGTAACCTTAAAACTCTTGAAGAAAAAAAAGAGGAATCAATAAAAAAAGTAGATGAGCTGGTAAAGGCATTTGGTACTAAATCTTCTACTGAAGAACAGCAAAGTTTCATTAAAGCTAATTTAATTGATGATAAAACTTTATCTAAAGAGATACGTTTACAAACTATAGATAAGTTATTACAAGAACAAAAACGAGCAGAAGCAATTGAAAACCCTAGTGTTAAAACGGAAGATGTAAGGGTAGTATCAGGAAAGTCTAAATTAAAACCTATAAGTAAAGATAAGCCGGATATTGAAAAAGCGAAAATGGTAGTAGGAAGAGATAGAGTTAATATCAAAGGGAATATAAAAATTATGAGAGCATTAATGAATGCAAGAGATAGCATTCAGTCGGAAAATTTAAATAAATCAACACCTATTAAAAGAGAGTCGCCCCCTCCACAACGCTGATCAAGATTTGTATTCTGTATATTATCAAGGCAAGCAATGTTATTCTCGCTTCTGCGGGGATGACATAAATGATATCACAACATAATCAGGATGGTAGCTTGCCTTTATGCATTAGTTTTTCTTTCCAGCTAAACATTTTACTAAATTATTAATGGCTTGTTGTTCTTCCGTGCTATTAATTTTCATAAAATTTCTTGAAACTTCAATGCACATACGTTGATGTTGAGTATGTACGGGCTGCGGTTTATTAGCTTCTTCTAAACCTTCAAAGAAATAATCAATATTTCTATCTAAAGCTTCTGCGATTAGTACTAGCCTTCCTACAGAAATTCTATTAATTGCTTTTTCGTATTTTTGTAATTGTTGATGCGTAACATCAATTACTTCAGCCAGTTGTTGACGAGACAACCCCTTAGCGAGTCTTAAAGAATAAATTTTCTTGCCGATAAAACTATCGATTTTTTGTATAATATCGTTTTTTCTCCCCATTATCCTCTCCTTGGTTACTAATTATATCTATATTTAAAAATTTTCTTTGAACAAAAATGATATTATCCTATATTATTATAAAACATGTGGTTATTAATAATTTAATACCATTAAACTTATCCAAGTGTAAGTAGAAATAATACCATAAATTAATATTACAAGCAACTACAAAATAACATTTTTTAAGTTTTTTGTAATCATTTGGTAAATAATTATTAAAGAATAAAATTATTCCTTATCAAATAAAAATATCATAAAAACTTTAAAATTATTTTTAAAATATGAATACCTTATGTTTTAAAAACTTACTTACTGAAGCATAAATTAACAATTTATAAAAAATAAAATTTTGGTGTATTATAGAAAAATATAAAATTAATGCAAGGAAAAATTTCATTTCTATATTAATATTTCAAATCAAGGATAAAGTATAGTTTCATTTTAATTGTAAATTAATTATTTACAGCAAACTTATTTAAGATTAAATATAAAATTAATAATAACAACTTAGCTTTTATAATGAGAAAAATTTTTAATTGTCTTTACGTAGCCTTATTTAGAACAATAGAAGATGATGGCGTTGAACATTCGGGATATATGTCATTCATGATACTTTTATCTATTTTCCCTTTCCTAGTATTCTTATTAGCTTTAACAAGCTTTTTAGGAGCTTCAGAACTTGGTCAAAATTTTATACAAATTTTTCTAGAGAGTCTTCCGGAACAAGCAACGGAATCAATAGAAAAAAGAATACGCGAATTACTCAGTGCTCCTCCTCAAAGTTTAATGAATCTTGCCATAGTAGGCAGTATTTGGACTGCTTCTTCTTTTGTAGAATGTTTAAGGACTATTTTAAATCGTGTATATCAAATAAAATCTCCACCCCCTTATATAAGAAGAAGATTACTTAGTATTATACAGTTTCTTATAATTAGTGCCTTGATTACCTTTACTATGTTTCTTTTAGTGGTGATTCCAATATTATTTACAAAAATTCCGATAATATTAGAGACCATTGAAAAATATAAGATCATTTTAAATTTTATAAGATATTCTTTAATTTTAATTTTATTATTTTTAGGTGCCTCATCTTTGTATTATATATTACCTAATGTAAAACTAAATTTTATTGATGTATTTCCAGGGGCTTTATTAACTGTGATATTATGGATAATAAGCGGCTATTTGCTTTCAACTTATATAGTCTACTATAATCAATTAAATCTAATGTATGGTTCACTTGGTAGTATAATAGTTACATTAATATTCTTCTATATTATAAATATGATATTTATCTATGGTGCGGAATTTAATTATCTAATGAAAAATTATGAAAATATAGAGTGAAGTGCAGCTTAAAGCACTTCATCAGTATTTAGTTTTACAAAAATAAAATAATTAATTGAAACAATTTTCAGCAGTTTTATATTTAATATCAATCTTTATTTTAGTTGTAAAAAACAATTATTGTTTAGTTTTTAGGTTTTGTGAACAAAATACAAATTATTTAAAAAAATCCGGTTTAAATAACATAAAGCTCTCCTGAGATGATGTCGGTAATGGAGTTAAATTATATTGTGGATCGAAAGCATTCCCGTAAATTTTTTCTATTGTTTGGAGCGAACTTGGAGATTTTAAAGCCAACAATATTGACTTTAAAATAGTAAAAATTGCTATATATGGATCGGTTTCGGGGGAAGATAAGCGATGTTCTAAACGTTTGGGAAAAGCATTCGGAGTTCGTACGGCTACGCTTCTATTATTTCCACCGTACGATATATGCGTAGGAGCCATAAATTTTTTATTTATCCGTGAATAATCTAGAGTAGTAGGCATAAAAGCGAGTAGGGTGTCTAACATATAGTGACATAGCCCTTGTGCTGCTAAAATTATATAATAATCATTGAACTCGGAATTAAAATTAATATGAAAATGCATACTATTACCATAATCATCCAAAAACGGCTTAGGCGAAAAATCTATATAACCGTTTAACTGCTGTGCCATTTTTTTTAAAATAGTTTTAACATCTAATATATTTTTTATATATTGTATTAAGTTTACAGAAGGAGGGAGATCTATTTCAAATTGGTTATTGCCTTTTTCTTTTTTTATTTTAGCAATTTTAAATCTAGCTAAGTATTTTCTTGCAAGTATTTCAAATTTAGCTATATCAATATTGTGACTTAAATAAAACTCTATTTCTACGCCGATAATAGGAATTAGGTTATAGTCTTGATGAAATTGTGCTATTATTTTTTCTAGCTGTTTATTTTTTTGTAAACGACCGGATAAAGTATTAATAAAACTATTATAATTAATATGGGATATTTTCATGGAAGGATTAATAAACGGATCAGTTTATTATAAAATTTTTAATAAAACATTCAATAATTCTAGTCATAGATATATAAAAAAAAATAACTCTATAAATGAAACAGAAATAGTTGAAAACAAAAAATCTATTACTACTTATTTTAAAGCACAAGATATTTTAATTTTAAACCAAGTACATGGCAATCAAATTGTTAATGCTGATGAGTCCATAATTGCCGTACCTGAAGCAGATGGCAGCATTACAACTAAGAAAAATTTAGTATTAGCGGTACAATCGGCAGATTGTGTACCGGTATTACTTGCAAGCGGCGACGGTAAAATAATCGGAGCGGCACATGCAGGTTGGAAAGGAAGTATAAATAATATTATTAGTAATATAGTTACTAAAATAACAGAAAAAGGAGCAAAGAATTTAATAGCAGTGATAGGTCCTGCTATAGCTCAAAGTTCATATGAAGTTGATGATGAATATTATAAAGCTTTCTTAAGTAAGGATATTAACAATAAACAGTTTTTTATAAACTCTATAAAAGAAAAGCATTATATGTTTGATTTACCGGCTTTTGTAGAGTTAAAACTTAAAGAAGCAGGCGTCAAAGATATAAAAAATATTGCTGAAGATACTTACACAAATCCGTTAAAATATCCAAGTAAAAGACGCTCATATCATTTGCAAGAACCTTATAATCAGAATATATTATCAGCTATCGTAATGAAATAATGGCATTGCCAAATAAATATTGATGGTTTGAAAAAGCTACACCATTGCAAGGAGGCGTTGTTGTATGGACACTGAGTCATAATTGTGAGCAGCCGTAGGCTGCGTGGCAATCTGGATTGCTTCGTCAATTACTTTATAATTCCTTGTAATGATAGGAAAACCGGTCTACGCAACAATGTTCGCTCACAATAATGATATCTATCTTTATTTAGCAATGCAAAAATAACTCTTCATTTATCGTAGTATATTAATGAATCAAGATAAACCTTACTATCAAATAGTTTATGCACCAAACGATATTTTTAAAAAACAAGCAGAATATATAGACATTGTTGATGATAATATTCGTACTATTGTCGATAAAATGCTTCAGAATTTACATATAGAAAGGACAGTGGGCTTGGGTGCTAATATGGTAGGAATATTAAAGCGTATAGTGGTAGTTGACCTACATGAAAATAATAAATCATCACCTATAGTTTTTATTAATCCGGACATAACTTATTTTTCAGAAGAAAAACAAACTTTTATTGAGGGTTCTTTATCGTTTCCAGGCATTGAAGCATCTATTACACGATCAAAAGCAATCAAGGTAAAATATCTTGATTATAACGGTAATAAGCAAGAACTAGCAGCAGAAGGCTTTTTAGCAACTGTAATTCAGCATGCAATAGATTATTTAAACGGCAAAACTTTCTTAGATTATTTATCATCAAAACTTAAGCGTGATACACTACTTAAAAAGATGCTAAAACATGTAAAACTCCATCCTCCACATATTCACGGTAGCGGTTGTAGGCATTAGACATTTTCTCAAACTTCGCTTCTAGAGGTAATTTATACATCAAGCCTAGACTCGTATCCTCACGTACTAGTGTATACGCTGCGGTGACAAGTGCTTTCGTGTCTCCTTTAAATTCCTCTCTATAAGCGTTTGGAAAGATTGCTATTAAAGTTTTTGACATTTAAATTTAAAATATGTTATAACTGACTAGTTAATTAACTAGTTAATTGTATGAAAAACACAATTACAGCCTTTGATGCTAAAACCCATTTTTCTAAATTATTAGACCGAGCTAGTAAAGGTGAAGAAATTTTAATTACTAAAAGAGGAAAAGCTGCTGCAAAAATTGTTCCTATTGATTCTCATAATAATATTGAAATAACAAAGATTGCAGCTCTTAGACTTCGAAAACTTGCAAAAGAAATTAATTTACAACCATCGGATTTAGAAGTATGGCTAAATTACAAAAATGAGGGTAAGAAGTAAAAAATGGTCTCTTTTGTTTTAGATTCTTCAATTGCTTTATCATGGCTTATGCCTGATGAAGTAGCAAGCTTGGATATACTAGATAAAACCATAACAGAAGAAGCAATTGTCCCTGCTATTTGGGAGCTTGAGATTGGAAATGTATTATTATGTGCAGAGCGTGCAAAACGTCTTACTATAAATCAACGTCACCAAGCAATTTATACTTTAAAGGATCTTTACATCAAAATTGATCAAATAACATTGGAACATATATGGTTTGAGACAATGGATTTAGCCGTACAATATGGATTAACACTTTATGATGCTAGCTATTTAGAGCTAGCATTACGCTGTGGGTTACCAATAGCCACACTTGATAAATCCTTAAAACAAGCAAGTAAAGCCGCTGGGGTCGTAGTATTGTGATCACATCTTCACAAGTCGTAGCCAAGCTACCCAGTCACGTTTGCCTAAATCTTCTTCAAACGATAATAAGTCTTTTACCGTCTGCTTACATATTTCTACGGAAGGGATTATAAGTTTTTATTCTTTTATAGAATTTAGTAGGCATTGCGTTTTACAAACTTGTTCTAAATGGTAAGTATAAAACATAGCTTCATGCATAGTTTTGCCGCAGGTAATAGCACCGTGATTACGAAGTAACATCACATAATTCTGTTTAAGGTCAGTAACAAGTCTACTACTCTGTTTGTCGGCATCTAGTACTAGAGCATTATAATTATGATATGATATTCTGTGATATTCTGTCGTAAAAATGCAATACCCATTGACTGATCGGTAAAAGCCCGCATTTTAAAGCAGAAACGGCAATAGCTGCAGGAGTATGATAATAAAAAATGGCAGAAATATCAGGGCGTGTTTTATAAATACTACCATGAATAAAGTAACTGGTGTTATTATATTGCTATTCTTCTCCTTCTAAAATTTGTCCGTCTAAACTAACTTTTAAAAGATTCTCTGTAGTTACTTCTTCAAATCTTAGTCCAAAAGGATAAATATAGTAAAAATCGGCATTTTTAGGTCTTGCGGATAGATGCATATAAGTATGATCATCCAGCGATAAATACGCCATTATTCGGTAAGCGGCAGCTAAATTATATTTTATATACATAATTGTTAAAATCTATATTGGTTTTATGTTATTCTTGCGTGATGTTGTTGCGTGAATCAGCTTTCCCGTCTGAGCTACGGAAATTGCATAGCAATTGATGAAGCAATCTCAGAAGTCTGTTATCATTTTATGAGATTGCCACGCAAGTACTACAACTGCTTGCAATGATGGGGTAATATCTACACAACAAGGCCACACAGGAATGACATAGGAGCTGTGCAACAAATCCTCAACGCTATTTAAAAGGAGCGTATACCGCTTCTTCCTTTGTTTCTATAATCGCTTCTTTAGGAGCTTTTATGCATTCTTGTAAGGATTTCTTACCTAAATACGGTACTAGATTATAATTTAATATATAGCATTGTAAATTATCTTTCTTACCGCTAAAGTTAAATTCAATTTTATTGCCTTGCTCTAATAGCTTTTTAACTTCTGTTGTTTGCTGGATAAAATTCTTTTGTTCTAAGTTTAAGTGTTTGATTCTTAGTATATTTTTTACTACGGAAAACGTAGAAACAGCAAGCAGCAGAAGGAATATAAATAACTCTTTATTACTTTGCTTGTGTAAGAAAATACTATTTTTAACATACGAAGCTGCAATCATTCCGATAGCTATAATATAACATCCAAGATATCTAAGTAACGATGCCCCTCTAATTGCCTCTTCATAACTAAAGTTAAAGAAATATAAATATAACCGCCACAAAGCAAAAATTATAAAACACGCAAACGTACTTATCAGGAAAAATTTATATTCTTTCAGCAAATCCGGTTTATATTTACGAATTCCGTACCATGCAGCTATACAAATAGTATATACAACTAAACTTCCTTCTTTTAATAAGAATAACAAGAGAAATTTACCGTAATTTAGTAATAATGATCTATGCTGTTCATTAAAATTTTCAGCAATATATACTAAATTGCTAAAACTATGTTCGCATCTGTCAAAAAAATCATGGGTGTTTTTAAAATAACTCATCCAAATAAAATTACACAAAATAGGTAAAGTAAGTAAAATCAGATACGTAATATAATCACTTGATCTTTTAGGCTTTTTATAAAAAATTGTATAATGAGCTATAAGAATTATCGAAGCAAAACTAGCAAGCCATGTTCCAATTTCTCGGAAAAAGGCAAGTAATATCGTAATAGGTAAAATAAGCAACAATGCTTTTTTCCTGTCTTCCGCAAGGATATAAATTACAAAAATAGCTCCGAACATTAAGCCAATAGTACTATCGTTATATATTGAACGAATTCCGGTCGTATATAATACTACGCCGCAAAGTAAAAGTGAAAACAACATTCCGGTTTGCCACAATTTCTTATTTGCGGCTAAAGGAGCTAGAAATGCTAAATGTAATAAGAAATGAGCAAATAATACGTTACCGTCCGAATAACCTGAAAGTAGCAGCATAAAATAATGATAAACAGCAGCTCCTCTTGGATAATGGGCATGAGTAGTAATAATGGAAGTTAACGAAGACTGATTTTCAAAAACACCGAAATATAACAATTCTTTAGTAAATATTCCCCAATGTGAGAAATCATCATAAGCATGCAGCGATGCATCTCTGGTATAAAGAAAAAACAAAAGAATCAATAAAGTAAATACAATGATTTCAATTATATTTTTTCTAGATTCCTGCTTCCACAGAAATGACATGAAGGAGGTATTATTGCGTAGATCAAGAAATGCGTGCGGTGTCATACCGTGGCTTGACCACGGTATCCAAAAATATAACTTAAAAATACTAAACATTTTTAACTGGATCCCGCGATCAAGTCGCGGGATGACAGGAGCGGAGCCACCCCCTACAACAACGCCTATGAAATGCAAGAATGACATGAAAGCTAAAAATATACCGATGAAATAATATATATATGTTGCAGCCGGTAATAGCTTTAACATAGCAAAACAATATAAAATTGGTACTAATATGCTGATTATTACGGGAATAGCGAAAGTCAATCTTGTTTTGAAATATTTGGCAAAAAAAGATGAAAACCCAAAAATGCTTAATATCGGTATTATGATCATATTAATTTGTAAATAATTTTTTGATCATTGCGTGGACCGGTAAAACCCACTGTGTCACCCCGCGGCTTAACCACGGGGTCCAAAAAACAATAAAAAATACTAATAATTTTAGTATTTTTAACTGGATCCCGTGGTCAAGCCACGGGATGACAGAGGTGAAATTGATTCACACAACAAGGCCACGCGGAAATGATATAGAACGAAAATGTCCGGTACTATAGGTATCCAATACCCGATCGCAACAACGCCTTTATCACCCGTGTTTAATTTTAGCTTGTGCTGCGGCGATTCTTGCTATAGGGATACGGTATGGAGAACAAGAAACATAGTTTAAATTCATTCTATGAAAAAATTCTATAGAGGCAGGGTTCCCTGCATGTTCTCCGCAAGCTCCGAGTTTCAAATTAGCATTACTGCTTTTTCCACGTTTTATAGCAATTTCAATTAATTCTCCTACTCCTTCTTCATCGAGAGTAGTAAATGGATCGGATTCAAAAATCTTTTCTTCTAAATAATATGGAAGAAAAGAGGCAATATCATCTCTAGAAATTCCATATGTAGTCTGAGTTAAATCATTAGTACCAAAACTAAAATAGTCAACTTCCTTAGCTATGTTCTTACTGCCGAGTGCTGCCCTGGGTAGTTCTATCATAGTACCAAGCGTAAAGGAAAACTTATATCTATAACGTTGCTCTAATTCCTCTATTACCGAATAAATATCCATTTTAAGCTTTTTTATTTCACCTACATTGCTAATTAAAGGGATCATTAATTCTAAGTTACATTTTATGTGTTCTTTTTTATGTAGCTCAAAAATAGCTGTAAAAATTGCTTCAATTTGCATTTGGTAAATTTCCGGCGAACATATACCAAGTCTACATCCACGGTGACCGAGCATAGGATTTACTTCATGCATAGCATGAAGACGTTGATTAATTATGGATAAAGGTAGATTTAAGCTATTGGCCAAATTTTTTTTATCTTCTTCGGTGGTAGGTAAAAACTCATGTAACGGCGGATCAAGTAATCTAATATTTACCGGTTTATCTTTCATTACTCTGAATAAAGCTTTAAAATCCTCAGTTTGCAGAGGTAATAATTTCTGCACGGCAAGCTTTCTCCGTTCTATATCAGGAGCAATAATTATGTCTCTTACTAAAGGAATTTTATTTTTATCAAAAAACATATGTTCGCTACGACACAAACCTATACCTTGAGCTCCAAACTTTATAGATACTAAAGCATCGTTAACTGTTTCAGCATTTGCACGAACTTTTAAGCTACTAATCTCGTCTGCCCAATCTAAAATTAATTTTGATTCCTCACTGAAAGTAGGTTGAATTAACGGCATTTCACCTAAGAAGATTTTACCGCTATCTCCGTCAATCGTTATAATATCACCTTGTTTAATAACTATGTCGCCTGCTGTTAATATTTGCTTTTTCTCATCTATAGATAAATTACTTGTACCGCAAACACAAGGCTTCCCCATACCTCTTGCCACAACTGCAGCATGTGAAGTCATTCCCCCTCTAATAGTTAAAATACCTGAAGAAACATGCATTCCGTTAATATCCTCAGGACTAGTATCATGGCGTACTAAAATTACTTTATGATGATGAGATAATTTTTCGGCATCATAAGGTGAGAATACTGCAATACCTGTTGCAGCCCCAGGAGAAGCAGGTAGCCCCTCAGCAATAGAAGTAAGCCCCTTACTGTAATCAATTCTTGTATGTAATAATTGATTTAATGATTCCGGATCGATTCGCATTAAGGCTTGTTCTTTAGAAATAAGCTTTTCTTCTACCATTTGTACGGCAATATTAATAGCAGCGATGGCTGTTCTTTTTGCAGTACGTGTTTGCAAAATATATAGCTTATTATTTTCTATAGTGAATTCTATATCCTGCATATCTAAGTAATGTTCTTCAAGCTTTTGTGCAATTTGTGATAACTCCTTAAATACTTCCGGCATAATTGCTTGCATAGAATTTGAATCATTTGCAATAATAGGCATAGGTGTTCTAGTGCCCGATACTATGTCTTCACCTTGAGCATTTATTAAAAACTCTCCAAAGAGCTTTTTTTCTCCTGTAGAAGGTGATCTAGTAAAAGCAACTCCCGTAGCTGAAGTTTTACCTAAATTACCAAAAACCATTGCTTGGATATTAATAGCCGTACCGAAATCCTCCGAAATATTATTGATTTTTCTATATATAACCGCTCTATTACTCATCCAAGAATGTAGCACCGCTTTAATTGCCGATTCTAACTGTTCATAAGGATCATTAATTAGTTGCTTAGTATACTTAATATGCAACCGTTTGAAATCATCAATAATTTTTTCTAATAATTCTACGGTAATATCGCTATCTTTATGAATATCGGCTTGTATCTTGTGCTTTTCGTAAATTTGTTCAAATAGATCACTAGGTATAGATAATACCGTTGAACCGTACATTTCTAAAAATCTTTTGTAACTATCAAGAGCAAATCGTTTATCACCGCAGGAATCCGCAAGAGCATTACACACTTCATTATTCATTCCAAGATTAAGGATAGTATCCATCATTCCAGGCATTGAAATCGTAGAGCCCGAACGCACCGATAACAATAAAGGATTGCTTGTACTGCCGAAAATTTTACCGGTCATTATTTCAAGTTCAGTGATAGCTTTTTTTAAGTCGCTTTGAAAGTTTTTAGGAAAGTTATTATTGTGGGTATAAAAGTAATTACATAGCTCTGTAGTTATTGTAAAACCATCAGGAATAGGTAGTTTTAGGTTGGACATTTCGGCAAGACCAGCACCTTTGTTACCAAGTATATTTTTCATGCTAGCGTTTCCATCACTACCATTACTGCCAAAATAATAAATTAATTTTTTCATATCATATATCAAAATTTGCTAACAATTTATGGGTTTAGGAGTATTAAATACATATTTATACAGTATGAAAAAAATAGTAGCAACGTTAAATTAAGAATATCTTTAATAAAATAGTTGAAATTTTAAATTTGTTATTATACTTACTAATTTAATTATATCCTGTGTACAAAAGTCAAATTTTCAAAAAAAATCTTATTAATTTTTGCTAAAAAATATCTCAAAATAGCAAATCAATTAGAAACCTTCACAGAACCTAATAAGTTAATTAAACTTATTCTAAATGTTATTGACTAATTTAAGAAAATTGACCATAATTCTAAATGGTCGTGCAGTTGCGTGATGATATAGCAAAGCTATAGATCACGAGGAAAGTCCGGACTCTATAGAGGTATGGTGCCGGTTAACCTCCGGCAGAGTATTATTACTTTAGGGACAGTACCACAGAAAATACACCGCCAAGTATGAATACGAAGATCAACTTCAAAAAGCGCTAGGAGTTCATAAGACGAGGAACGGAGCGTATACTTAATACGTGAGTATCGTAGTACTTGTGAAATGACGCAGCCAATTTTTGCAGTTGATCGAGTATTTTTGGTAAGGGTGAAAAGGTACGGTAAGAGCGTACCGGTAAGTTGGTAACAAATTACGCATGGTAAACCCCACCAAGAGCAAGATCAAATAGGCATTACAGAACTTATCAAGTTCCCGGGTTATCTCTAGCCGGCTTGTAATGCGGGTAGATCGCTTGAGGTAAACGGTAACGTTTATCCTAGATAAATAACTGCAATGAATTTATATTCATACAGAATCCGGCTTATAGACCTTATTGTCATCCCGCGACTTGATCGCGGGAGCTTAGAAAACAGCTTAATAAATATTGATAGATCCTGCGATCAAGTCGCGGAATGACTAGGACTGTAAAATAATTTAATGAAAAAGTTATATCATAATCCTATTTGTCCTCTTTCAAGACAAGCACGTGTCTTCTTAAAAGAATTAGATATAGAATTTACTACGATTAAAGAAGATTATTGGCAATTCAATAAAGATTTCTTAAAAATAAATCCTGCCGGAACTTTACCTATTTTAGCAGAATCATACGGCTTATTTGTGGTAGGTATTTATCCTTTTGTTGAATATCTTAATAGCAAATATCCGAATTTTAATTTTTTAGATGAAGATATTGATATTTGTTGCGAAATTAGACGATTATTCTTTTGGTTTAACGATAAATTTTATCGTGAAGTTACTAAGATTATTATCGATGAAAAAGTTATAAGATCAATTGCTAAAATGAGCAGCCCACGAACCGAGTTTTTACGTGTTGCAAAAAATAATTTAAATTATCACTTAGAATATATAACTTCTTTACTAGAAAAAAGAAGTTATCTGGTATCGGATTCACTAACTATGGCCGATATTGCCGCAAGTTGTCACTTATCGGTACTCGATTACTTCGGTGAGATTTATTGGGATAAATGGACGCTTATCAAACATTGGTATTCACTAATTAAATCAAGACCGGCTTTTAGGTTATTACTACAAGATAGAATCCCTGGCTTTACCCCTCCAAACTATTATACAGATTTAGATTTTTGAATAGACTTCTTTGGAAACTCTACTTCTAGAGGTAATTTGTGCGTCAATTCGCTGCTCGCATCCTCTCACGTACTGCTATGTATGCTGCGGTGCTGTGCTGCGCGTGTTTCCTACAAATTCCTCTCTATAAGCGCGTTTTCGAAGAAGTCTAATATATAATTTAATAATTTGATTCTTTCCGTATCATGAGCTTTTAGTATTTTATGAATATTATTAAGAGATTGATTTTTTATGAGTGCAGGCTCATATTCAAGATGCACTCCACTTAAAATAGCTGTCCCGTCGCCGTAAGTACATCTTATTATTGCAGCCTGAGAATCCTCATAACTTGCTATTATTTCAGTATCTTTGGTATTTTCTGCATCAATAAAATATCCACCGCCATTATAAAAAGCATAACAATCCTTAATATTTAAATTAAGTGTTGGATTTATTTTTAGATAAGCAGCTCTTGCTCCTTTATGTGAGTTGTAATAATAAGGAGCAAGCAATGGTCCTCTAACCGTTCCATTGAAAATCTTTAATTCTCTTTTACTTATAACCTCTATATTTGTTCCTTTAGCGAATTCTACATAGTTACCGCTGTAGTAACTGCCTGCACATATCCCAAGAAAATTACCACCGTTTTTAATATAATTCTTTATATTAGCATTTCCTTTGCCTTGCAATTTTTGTACATAGTATAAATCTCTTCCACCGAGTAAAATAAGTAATAAGGTGTTTTGAACCCACTTTTCGTCTATAATTTCTTGTGCAGTAATATAATCTACGTTATACTTTGGAGCATAAAGTCTTAAGGTATGCACGCAATGCTTAATACTTTCTTTTGAAACTCCTAGATCATTATAAATTTTTATTTTCATTTTTATATTCTTGACAAGGACATTATATAATTCTATTTAGTGTAATTACTTAAAAATAGATCATGCGGTAATTTTATGCAACTTAATTCAATCTCACTACCGTTAACCACAAGGCAAGCAATAGAAATAGTTTTAGGAGTGGCATTACTTACTATTTGTTCACAAATAGTAATACCTATAAAGCCTATATTTATTTCATTGCAAACCGTTGCAGTGATATTCATCGGACTTACATATAATAAGACTACCGCACCTTTAACAATATTATCTTTCATAACTCTTGGAGCAATGGGAATCCCTGTGTTCGGAGAATTTTCAAGCGGTTTACGAATATTATTCGGTCCTACCGGAGGATATCTAGCAGGTTTTGTAATTGCCGTATATGTTATAGCTAGCTTAAAAGATAAAATTTTTACTTCTAATCAATGGTTAAATCAGATATCTTTATGTTTGATCGGTAATATAATTATTATGAGTTTAGGCTGGATGTGGCTCTCTACACTCTTAGGAGCAAGCGGTGCATTTTACGGCGGCGTATTACCTTTTGTAATACCGGGAATAATTAAATCAGTATTATTAATTGGACTTATCAATGCAGTAAAACCAAAAACCCGATGAACTTCAGTATTGCCTAAAAACAGTTGATCTAAAGTTTCGATGTCATTCCCGCGAAAGCGGGAATTCACTACTTTTAAGCTTTCTAAAAGTTTGATTTATCTTGCTTTACCCTGGATTCCCGCTTTCGCGGGAATGACATAGAGTAGGTTTTTCGAACCATGCAAAAACACCACATTTGTAGGAATGGCATCAATCTTTAAGTTGACCACAAATATGGTATAACTCTATCATTCATGAAAAAAATCAATAACAATGCTAATACCGCATTTTCCGGTGCCGACCTGGAAAAATAACATTAAATATGATCTTGAAAATATAACAAGACTTTTAAGAGCCTTAGGTAACTCTCATTTAAGACTTCCTCCCGTCATACATATAGCAGGTACAAACGGTAAAGGTTCAAGTAGTGCTATGCTTAAAAGCATCTTTACGCTTGCCGGTTATAAGGTACATTGCTATACATCTCCTCATTTATTAGAATTTAATGAACGAATTGTAGTAGCAGGTGAGAAAATCTCGGATAATGAATTATGGCAGGTGTGTGAGCAGGTGAGGGTAGCAAGCGAAAAATTTAATATTGAACCTAGCTTCTTTGAAGGTACTACGGCAGCAGCGTTTCTAGCATTTGAGAAAACAAAAGCCGATATATTAATTTTAGAGACGGGACTAGGCGGTCGGTTAGACGCAACAAATATAGTAGAACAACCTTTAATTACTTTAATTACACCTATTTCATATGATCATATGCATATGCTGGGTAATACATTACCCCTAATAGCAGTTGAGAAAGCTGGTATTATGAAGTCTTGCGTTCCTTGCGTTATAAGTATGCAAGTTTTGGAAGTTTATGAAACATTATTTGCCAAGGCTGAAGAGTTAGAAGTACCGAGTTTCTGTTATGAATATGATTTCGGTATTAAAAAGACGGACAACGGATTTATTTATTCATCACGAAATTTTACCTATGAGTTTCCGACTCCTTCGCTACTTGGTGATCATCAATTAATAAATGCTGCAAGCGTTATTGCCTTAATAAGCCTTATTAACAAACAATTTAATATTAATAATGAGGTTATTGCTAAAGGATTACAAAATACTATTTGGCCTGCTAGAATCGAAAAAATAGAACCGAAAAAATATTCTAAATTAATAGGTGATAATGTTCAAATTTGGATAGACGTAGCTCACAATAATAGCGGAGCTCAAGTTTTGGCAAATTGGATGCGTGATAATTTAAAATCATCGATATATTTAATACTCGGTATGACTAAAAATAGGAATATTGAGGAATTTTGCTCTTACTTTAAGGGTTTGACAATTAAAGGTTATGGCGTTAAAGTTTTATCCGAACCGCTAAGCCATAGTGCAGAAACAATAAATTTGGAAGGCAGAAAGAGTGGTATTGATTTTAGCGAAAGCGACTCACTCGAAGAAGCGATTAGTGATATAAAGAAGATAAACGGCGATAATAAAGCAAATATTATAATAACCGGATCGCTTTATTTAGCTTCCGATTTTTATAAGTTACTATGATGTCATGCCTGCGTGGATACTAAATCATCATTGCAAGCAACTGCAAGGAGCGTGGCAATCTCATAAAGTAGGACTCCTGAGATTGCTTCGTCAAAATTTTCAATTTTTCCTCGCAATGACGTATTGATTCTTGCTATAAATATATAAAAACCAACATAGGAGAAAATAACATGACCTATTGCAACAAATCTAATCAAACCTCATATCCTTTTATCTTACCTGATTTACCTTATGAGAAAGAAAGTTTTAAACCACATTTTACTCTCGAGACTCTTGATTATCATCATGGTAAGCATCATAATACTTATGTACAAAATCTAAACAATTTACTCAAAGATAAAGAAGAATTACAAAAAAAGATTTAGAAGAAATAATAGAATGGTCATCACAAAACTCAAATGCGGCTATTTTTAATAACGCAGCCCAAATATGGAATCATACCTTTTTTTGGCATTCAATAAAGCCGCAGGGCGGAGGTAAGCCAAGCGGTAAAATATTAGAACAAATTAATAAAGATTTCGGTAGTTTTGAAGAGTTTTGCGAACAGTTTAAGCAAGAGGCAGTAGGGCAGTTCGGTAGCGGCTGGGCATGGCTTGTATATCACGATAATAGGTTACAAATTATAAAAACCGCTAATGCCGGTACACCTATAGCAAACGGTATGAAGCCGCTTCTTGCATGTGATGTATGGGAACATGCTTATTATATTGATTATCGTAACAAACGACCTGATTATGTTGACATATTTATTAAGCATATGATTAACTGGAAGTTTGTAGAAGATAATTTAATAAAATAAAACTATGGCTGATATAAAGGTAAGAAAACATCCTATTATTAATAATCTGAAGCAAGAGTCAAAAACTCCTGTAGTTAATGAGCAATCTGATATATTAGAGGAGTTAAAAAACCTAAAAAAATTCAACAATCTTCTAGCAATCAAACAAAAACATTGCAGGAGTTAGAGCAAGCACAGAAAGCTCCTATCGAATATATAGCTTTTAGTGGAGGAGGAGCTAAGGGAGCACAATATATTCCGGAGCTTATGAGGCAGCAAAAAAAGCTGGTATTTTAGATAATGTCAAGGCGGTAGCAGGTTCTTCCGCTGGTGCTATAACTGCCACAGTGGTAGCTCTTGGGACACCCGCCTGCGCGATTTGAAGAAATTTCTAAAAATACAAATCTGCAAACTTTACTTGGAAAAAAAGGATTTTCTGCGGATATAGTACAGTTAAATAAAGACGGTAAACCTTTATATGCTCTATTAGAACTTGTTATTAAAGAAAATATAGGAAATTTTTTACAGAGATCAGATATAGTAAATGTTAAATATTATAAAGCTCTTGATGAATTAAGAGAAAGATACAACCAAAAAGACGGTAAAATATATTTTAAGGATATAGCGTTACTGCGAAAATATGATCCAGTGCAGTATAAAGATTTAGTAATTATGGCAACTCAGCAAGAGACAAGTGAACTAACTATTTTCAATAGCTTTGATACGCCAAATGTTGAAATTGCTTTA
Organism: Rickettsia argasii T170-B; assembly: GCF_000965185.1. Taxonomy (NCBI): domain Bacteria; kingdom Pseudomonadati; phylum Pseudomonadota; class Alphaproteobacteria; order Rickettsiales; family Rickettsiaceae; genus Rickettsia; species Rickettsia argasii. The sequence continues at coordinate 25,979 of NZ_LAOQ01000004.1, read as the reverse complement.
GCTTGCTGTGCTTCTGCTTCTATACCGCTTGTTTTTAAGCCGGTAGAAATTGACAGTAAAAAATATATAGACGGCGAATATAGAGATAATATACCAACAAAATATTTTAAAGGCAATGAACTGGCATTTGATACAAAAGCAGTAACTGATAATATGGAGGAGATTCCATTAGCTAAAAAACAAGGTAGAACTCTAGCTATGGCTTTTGGGTACGGGTATGGAAGCTGATGCAAATATTGCTATATATAGTGCAAAAAAATTTGACAGCCCAAGTGATATCGTAAAGTTTTTAGCTGATATATTATTTAAGACGCTTGCAAAAGTAGGAGGAAAATTTAAATATACTGAAACTCTAAGAGCAACTAATGAACAGTTACGTGAAAATGCTTTAAACACTGTTGTTTCAGATACTGCCGGAATAGATACTTTGGATTTCAAAGATGCACCAAAATATTCTAATTATTTGTATATTAAATAAAGGATATTGTCAAACTAGAGAACATTTGAATAATCATGACCTTGGCAAAGAAGCAGATAAAATATTTGACCATCAAAAAGTTCTACTAAATGTTTATGAAGTTTATGATAATAAAAATCTACATAAAACATTTGGCACTAAATTGTTAGAAATGTTTATTCAGTCAAAAGAAAATAATACTTCTAAATGGCAAGAAGGAGTTATTGAAAATCATGATGGTAAAGCAAAGATGTTATTATCATTTTGTAAAACCAGAGCATTAAACGAAAAAGAATTAAATGAAAAGCTTAAAGAATATGTAATTATTGCTGCAACTAATCGTAATAATACACTAAAAGCGATACAAACTCATTGAACGCTTTATTGTATACCTTAAATGATACTACTGCTTCAAGTAAAATAAAAGATAGTTTCATTGAGGTACTTGGAATAGATAAAAATAAAGATGTAAGATTTGATAAAACTAAAACCTTTGATGAAAATATTGCTAAGTTTAAATTTACTAAACAAGATTTAGAAAGCTTTATAACTAAGAGTAAAAGCGAAGCACCAAAAATTCAAAGCAAACATAGTGTAGCTACAAGTCATGTCAGTAGGGGGCAAGTTAGGTGTTTTTATGTCATTCCCACGAAAGCGGGAATGACATCGAGCGGGTTTTTCGAGCCATGCAACAAAGCTCGCCTTTCCTCGCAATGACGACTACTAAAAAAAAATGAATATCGGTAAATTTAAACTAATTGTTTTTGACAAGCTAGACAGTACAAACTCTGAGGCTATGAAAATGGCTCAGAATGCTAATGTTGATTCAAACTATGCAGTACTTGCCAAATCTCAAACTAATGGACGTGGTAGAAGCGGCAAAAACTGGCAGTCTAGGTCAGGTAACTTACATGTAAGTTTACTAATAAAGCCTGATAAAGAGCTAGAATTATTGCCGCAATTATCTTTTGTTATGGCACTTAGCGTTTATGATAGTATAACCTCTTTATGTCACTCCCATAGTTCTATATGTCATTCCCGCTTTCGCGGGAATGACATAAGGAACGAAAATAACATTATACAACTAAAATGGCCCAATGATGTATTAATTAACAGTCGGAAAATTGCCGGTATACTTCTTGAATCTGTTAAAGTAGAAAATAATTATTACCTTATTATCGGTATCGGCATTAATATTACCTATCACCCTGATAATATCGACCAGCCTACTACTAGCTTAATAAGCGAAAATCTACCACCTATAGAACCGCAAGCTTTACTTGAGATATTAATAGAAAATTTTGAAGAATATTATCAAATTTGGCATAATCACGGTTTTCCTTTTATTAAAAAAAAATGGTTAGAACATGCTTATAAGTTATATGAAAATATTAGCGTTAAATATCAAAATGATATAGTAACCGGTCTTTTTAAAGATATCGATAATACTGGCAGAATAATATTGCAACTACCTTCCAAAAAAATAATCTCTTTTTCCACTGCCGAACTTTTTTTTAATAAAAATATTACTAAATTTAAATTGTAGATTTAATTTTTGTTAACTTCTACTTAAGCTCCAATTTAACAAGGTAATAAATATATGCCCCAAGAGAATAACAACCCAAGTTATCTGTCTCAAGCGTTTTTAACAAATGCATATGAGCAATTAAACGAATTTAAAAAACTTGCTTCTAATAACATTCGTACATTAATGCAAGATCTTATAAAATTGAAAAAGCTTTTAAATGTACACTATTTACGGGTAATAACAACGCATGTGAAGGTTTAGTAGAATTATAGGACGAAGTATAATAAAAAATGCCTAATTATGAACTTCAAAATATAAATATAACACAATTTAGAGATATTATGGTCTTAGTCGGAAGAGAACTTAAGCATGAACAATGTACAAATACCTCCTTATTGTCAGTAAATATTAATGAAAAATTTCTCAAACCAAGTGTTGTTACTCACGTAAAAACTATTGAAATATGTCAACAGCAAAATAGTGAAGATCCTTTCGCAATTAACGAGTCAGAAATATTTAATCAAAAATGCAAGGTTAAGCAGTACGGAATTTGAGCAATTTAATAGCTTTTTTAAAGCAAGATGTGGAAGTAATTTTGCTTTGAGATTTAGGAATTATGCAGATTATAGAGGAATTAACGAAGTTATTGCTAAAGGGGACGGTAATTTAAATAAATTTCAGCTAAGGAAGATATATAGCGATCCTATTGCTCCTTACGAACGAGTTATCACTAAACCGGTTAATAATAGCGTAATTCTATATATTAATAATGTAAGAACTATGGGCATTGTAGATTACAACGATGGTATAGTGACCTTACCAAGTCCCTTAGTTCAAGATGTAATTTTAACTGCTGATTTTACTTTTGACGTAGCAGTTAGATTTAGTATAGATAGTTTTGAATATTCTTATTGTAATGATGGTTCTATAGCGTTATCCAACATAGAGTTAGTGTAGGTGATTATATGAGTATTGCGATTGAAGAGGTAATTACAAAGCTTACGAATTTTGTTTATTGTTTTCAAATTAAGCGAGCTAGCGGTGAGGAATTAAACTTAACAAATAGCGATCATGCTATAAAAAGTGAAGAGAGAGTTTTTTTTACCGAATTCCAGTTTAGATTTAAAAGAAGCAGAATTTAATGATTCCGCACAAAACCATATAATCATTGAAGGTATTTTTGAGGAAAACGGCATTACGACAACAATCGATTTAAATAATGCTATTGTTAAAATAATAATATATACTGACAAAGTTTTTGAGCATTTCGTTACATATTATTGCACTTTATATACAAAATACGATTTAAACTTTTAAATACATTTAAAACCCGAAACGGTAAAATATAATCAGACTATAATTAATCGATATAGCAAAACATGTAGAGCAGTTTTCGGAGATAGTCAATGTAAAATAGATAAAGCTTTATATAGTGGCATGTATAAGGTTAAAGAAATGCTCAAGGACAGTTTAAGAATACTAGATTTAGATAAAGAAAACGGCTATTATAACGGCGGTCAAATTATATTCAGCGAAAATCATTTTAACAGTAAAGTTCTAAGCAATTTCGGTGATTTGATTATATTAGAGGATATTATACCGGATTATGTTAAAGATGCCGAGGAAATAAAAATTACTGCCGGATGTGATAAAAATTTTATAACCTGTTGCAATAAATTTAATAATGCTATAAATTTTAGGGGTGAACCGCTAATACCAAAAATAGATTTTATAAATTTAGTATAATCAATGAAACAAAGTTTTATAAAACTAGTATATACAGAGCTAAAGAATATAATAAATATGAAAAGCTCCAAACAACAGCAAAAAAAAGAAACGCAATTAATTGATTATTTTAAAATAGTTGAAAGTAATATATTATATACATTTCAAAAAATAAAAAAGGAATATGAAAGAGACTAAACGTTTTTTTAACAAAAATAATAGATTAAATAAAGGTTATGCTAAGACTTTTAGTGTAAACGAACCTGATAATAATTTTTACCGTAAAAAATTTGAACATATATTACCGCCAATTGATTTAATCAGTGAGTATGAGAGTATTTATCCCGGTACTTTACAGGAATTAATGCATATGGCACAACAAGAGCAAGCTCATAAGCATGCTATAGACCTAAAAAACTTGAAAATACAGGCAAGAGTCGCTAAATTAACACGAATCTGTTTATTAATATTTGGAATTTGCCTTGTAGTTTCAATTTTTTTAAAACTGTCTAAATAAAATTAAAGATAAAATATTTTATTTACTTGTAATTTTAAATAAAATAAGTTAAATGCAATATATATTTATTTATAAACATAATACGGAGAAATTTTATTTCTAAAAATAATTTTCCTAAGGCTAATAGAGAAATCAGAGCTAGAGAAGTTCGTTTAGTAGGCGAAAACGGCGAAATGCACGGCGTCGTAAATATTAGAGAAGCATTAGATATGGCGGAAAGAGCTGGTCTTGACTTAGTCGAGATATCACCGAATGCTGTACCCCCTGTCTGTAAAATTCTAGATTTTGGTAAGTTTAAGTACGAAAGCAAAAAACGTTTGCATGAAGCACGCAAAAAACAAAAAATCGTCGTACTTAAAGAAATGAAATTTAAACCTAATATTAGTATAGGTGATTTTGAAACTAAATTAAGAAAAATAAAAGAATTTTTAAAAGACGGAGATAAAGTAAAAATTTCTTTATGGTTTAAGGGACGAGAGATTCTTCATAAAGAGGTCGGTCAAGAACTATTTAAACGTATAGAAGTAGGGCTCGAAGGACTCGTTAAAATCGATCAGCATGCTAAAATGGAAGGTAAACAGATGATAATGATCGTTAGCCCTGATATTAAGGTACAATAGCTACTCAAATCGTCATTGCGCGCGAGAACGTAGAGAGTGTGGCAATCTCAGGAATTTTACTGTTTCATGAGGTTGCCGCGTCGAGGCTTTGCTTCTCCTCGCAATGACTTGTAATAACAACAATAAAAAGTCAAATCTAAATAAGTTATGCCGATTAAAATTTTAATGCCTGCTTTATCTCCAACTATGACGGAAGGAAATCTAGCTAGGTGGTTAAAAAAAGAAGGAGACAAAGTGAATCCTGGAGAAGTAATTGCTGAAATTGAAACCGATAAAGCAACGATGGAAGTAGAAGCAGTAGACGAAGGTATACTTGCTAAAATAGTTATCCCACAAAATAGTCAAAATGTACCTGTTAACTCTTTAATTGCCGTGTTAAGTGAAGAGGGAGAAGAAAAAACGGACATTGATGCGTTTATTGCAAAAAATAATAGTGTATCACCGTCACCGAAAACAGATGCTAATCTTCCGAAACCCCACGAGAATATAGCTAATGTAGAAGAACAGGTAACAGTTATAAAACATGATGCTAGTAAAATATTCGCCTCACCGCTTGCAAAAAGACTTGCAAAAATGGGAAATATTAGATTTGAGAGCGTGAAAGGTAGCGGTCCGCACGGTAGAATAGTCAAACAAGATATCTTATCATATACTCCTAGCACTGCTCATAATAAAATAGTTAGCAGAAATCCTGAAGAATATCGTTTAGTACCAAATAATAATATCCGCAAGATTATAGCCAAGCGTCTACTTGAATCTAAACAAACAGTTCCACATTTTTATTTATCTATAGAATGTAATGTCGATAAATTGTTAGATATAAGAGAAGACATTAATAAATCTTGTTCTGAAGATAAATCAACAAGGATATCGGTTAATGATTTTATTATTTTAGCAGTAGCCAAAGCTTTACAAGAAGTGCCAAATGCCAATGCTAGCTGGGGAGAAGATGCCATTAGATATTACAATAATGTCGATATTTCAGTAGCGGTGGCGATTGAGAACGGGCTTGTTACACCGATAGTTAAAAATGCCAATCAAAAAAACATTCTAGAACTATCTCGTGAAATGAAAGCATTAATAAAGAAAGCAAAAGATAATAAATTAACCCCTGAAGAATTTCAGGGCGGAGGGTTTACCATTTCTAACCTCGGTATGTATGGTATTAAGAATTTCAATGCTATAATTAACCCACCGCAAAGTTGTATAATGAGCGTCGGAGCTAGTGCAAAACGTGCTATAGTCAAGAATGATCAAATAACTATAGCAACAATTATGGACGTAACTCTTTCTGCCGATCACCGAGTAGTAGACGGAGCAGTCGGTGCTGAGTTCTTGGCAGCATTTAAAAAGTTTATAGAGAGTCCCGCTTGGATGTTGATATAAGTCGTTATTACGAGCAGCCATAGGCTGAGTGGCAATCTCGTCAAATATCCTGAGATTGCTTCGTCGAAACTTTCAGTTGCTTCTCGCAATAACGTTGAAATCTCACCCATAAACAAATCACAATAAAATAACATGCGTTTTTCAGATAATTTAGCAAAAATTTTAGATAAATACGAAAATTTAGGCAACAAACTATCTTCCGGCATTATGGGAGACGAGTTTGTTAAGGCATCTAAAGAATATGCGGAACTTGAAGATGTTGTAGCAAAAATTAAAGAATATAATAAGGCTAAATCTGAGCTTGAAGAAGCAAATAATTTTAAGCTAGAAGTGGGACTTGATAATGCCACTTTAGAAATGATTGAGGACGAAATATACACTCTTGAAAATTCGTTACCAAAACTTGAAAGAGCCGTAAAAATTGCTTTATTACCAAAAGATGATGCGGATAGTAAAAGTGCTATTATTGAAGTTAGAGCAGGAAGCGGTGGAGAAGAAGCTGCACTTTTTGCTGCAGTACTTTTTAATATGTATCAAAGATACGCTGAGTTAAAAGGATGGCGTTTTGAGATATTAGCAATTTCCGATACGGGAATAGGCGGTTATAAAGAAGCATCGGCATCAATAAAAGGCAAAGATGTATTCTCTAAGCTCAAATTTGAGTCAGGCGTTCATAGAGTACAGAGAGTACCGGAAACGGAATCACAAGGACGTATTCATACTTCGGCAGCAACGGTTGCAGTACTTCCTGAGGCTGAAGAGGTTGATATTAAAATTGAAGATAAAGACTTAAGAATCGATACTTATAGAGCTTCAGGGGCTGGTGGACAGCACGTTAATACTACCGATTCTGCCGTACGTATAACTCATATCCCTACCGGTATTACCGTAGCCTTGCAAGATGAGAAGTCACAGCATAAAAATAAAGCAAAGGCGTTAAAAATTCTACGTGCTAGAATTTATGAAGAAGAACGACGTAAAAAGGGACAAGAAAGAGCTGATAGCAGAAGAGGGCAGATAGGTTCGGGAGATCGTTCGGAACGGATACGTACTTATAATTTCCCACAGGGCAGAGTATCCGACCATAGAATAAACTTAACACTTTATAAGATAGACGAAGTAGTTAAAAACGGACAATTAGATGAGTTTGTTGAAGCTTTAATTGCGGATGATGAAGCTAAAAAACTTTTAGAGATATAAGTGTATATTGTCATTGTGAGTAGGCATTGTTGCGTGGAGCAATTTCACCTCTGTCACCACGTGGCTTGACAGAGGTGAAATTGATCCACGCAACAATGCCTACTCACAATGACAATATACAGTAAAAATACAGTCTAATAAACAAATGAAACCACAAGCATCTATAAACGGTAAAATCTGGCAACAGAAAATGATTAACGAAGATATAGTCACCGAATTATGTCGTAGTTTCAAAATTAGTGATTTACTTGCTAGGATAGTATCATTAAGAGTAAATAATCTAGAGGAAGTAGAACATTTCTTGAGACCGAAAATCAAAAATTTATTACCTGATCCTTTTCATCTACTTGATATGGAAAAGGCTGTAGATAGAACCGTTACAGCTATTTTCAATAACCAAAAAATATGTATCTTTGCCGATTATGATGTAGACGGTGCTACTTCAGCCGCTTTACTTAAAAATATTTTTAGAGATTTAAATATACTATGTGATATTTATGTTCCTGATCGTATAGCTGAAGGATACGGTCCAACTCCTTTTGCTATGCAAAAAATTAAAGATAACGGCACAGAATTATTAATTACGGTTGATTGCGGTGCTATGGCACATGAAGCCCTAAAATACGCAAAAGACGTTAATCTTGATGTTATAGTAATCGATCATCATATAGCTACGGAAATATTACCGGATGCAGTAGCTATAGTAAATCCAAATCGTATTGATGAAAAAAGCGAATATAAACATTTGGCAGCCGTAGGAGTTGCTTTCTTATTTGCAACTGCAATATTATCGAATTTAAAGAAGCAAAATTATTTCACGCAAACAATGCTTCAGCCTAATCTAATGCAGTATCTAGATTTAGTGGCTCTTGGTACTGTTTGCGATATGATGAAATTAACAGGCTTAAATCGTGCATTTGTTGCAAGCGGATTGAAAGTAATGCAACAAAGGCAAAATATAGGGATTAAAACATTATATGATATGGCAGGACTTAATGAAATACCAAAATGTTATCATTTAGGGTTTATTCTAGGTCCGCGTATCAATGCGGGCGGTAGAGTAGGAAAGTCAAGTTTAGGGGCTAATCTCCTATCTACTAGTTGTTCTAATGAAGCAAATAAATTAGCTAAAGAACTTGAAAAACATAATAATGAACGTAAAGTAATTGAGTTATTAATGATAGAAGAAGCGATGGAAATTGCTTTGACACAACAAGATAGTAGTTTATTATTTATCGTAAAAGAAGGATGGCATCCAGGCGTTATAGGAATCGTTGCCGGCAAATTAAAAGAAAAATTTGATAAGCCGGTGGCAGTTATAGCTTTAAATGATGGGATTGGTAAAGCTTCATGCCGTTCTATTTTAGGTATTGATTTTGGTGCTGAAATTATCAATGCTAAAAGCAAAGATTTGCTAATAGCAGGCGGAGGTCATGCTATGGCGGCAGGTTTTACCGTAACGGCTGAAAAATTACAAGAATTGCAGATTTTTTTTAATAATGCTTTTAGAATTAGCATAAATAAACTAGAAAATTATAAGCATGCGGAATATGATATTGATTTAACGGTTAATAGTGTGAATTTCCCTTTAATGGAGGAATTAAACACTTTAGAGCCTTTCGGTCAAGGAAATCATGAGCCTATATTTAAATTTGATGATTTATTTGTATTAAAAGCGGATATCGTTGGAAGTAAGCATATTAAATGTATGCTTGTTCCAAATAAGCGAGGCTTTGGTAATAAAGCCTTATCTGCTATTGCTTTTAATTCGGTAGGAACTGCATTTGAAGATGTTTTATTAAGCCCTAAAGCAAAAAATATTGCCGTAATAGGAACGTTAAAAACTAATAATTGGCAAGATAATTATACTATTCAATTAATTATAAAAGATATACTTCTAAAAGAGTAGATAGACAAGTATATATAATAACAACTTAAAAAATAATAATTTATGCGAAATTTAAAGAAAACAAAAAATACTACAATTTCTAAAGACTTAGCAGAAGTACAAGAGCATTATCAAGATTATCCTTATCCTTTCAGAGACCCAAATCAAGAAAAAGAATATTTACTTGCAACATGCGGTGAGTTCTTAGGAGAATTAAACCATTTTCTATATCAAGGAAAAGAAAATTTTAATAATCATTTTAGGTGCTTAATAGCAGGCGGCGGCACCGGTGATTCGACTATTTATCTTGCCGAGCAGTTAAAAGATAAAAATGCCGAAATAATATATCTAGATTTCAGCAAGCCTAGCATGGAAGTAGCACAAAAACGTGCAGAAGTACGAGGTCTTAAAAATATTAAATGGATTAATGATTCAATATTAAATATACCTAATCTAAAACTTGGAAAATTCGATTATATAAATTGTACCGGCGTGCTTCATCATTTAGCCAATCCTGATGAAGGTTTAAAAAATCTAAAAGATTCTTTAAAGCCGACCGGCGGTATGGGTTTAATGGTATATGCTAAATACGGACGTACCGGTGTTTATCAAATTCAGGATTTAATGAAAATGATAAATAAAGATACTAAGAGCCGTGTCGAAGAAGTAATGAACGGGAAACTAATTCTAGATAATTTGCCTGCTACTAACTGGTATAAAAGAGGTTGGGAATTATTTTCAGATTACCAAAATTTCGGTGACGTCGGAGTTTATGATATGTTCCTGAACAAACAGGATAGAGCCTATTCCGTTCCTGAGTTATATGAATTCGTAGAAAAAGCAAGCTTAAATTTTGTTGATTATCTTGATCCTTTAGAGAAAATTTTATTAAGACCGGAAAATTATATAAAAGATTTTTCACTTCTACAAAAAGTTAAAAAGATGGATAAAGTAACTAGAGAAGCAATTTCCGAAATACTTACCGGTAATATTATTAAACATTCATTTTACGTATCAAATCACAAAGATAGTGTAGCCTCTCTTGATGACCTTGATAATATACCGTACTTCCATAATATTGCCAATTTTGCTAAACAAATTTATGAGCATTTGGAATCTAATCCTTCAGCAGTAAATAATGCTATTAATTTTACTATTAATAATGGGATATTAAATAATGTTAATATCTCAATGTCGATATTTAGAAGCACTAAATATATTTTTAAATATATGGTAGAAGAGAAAAGTTTAAGAGAAATATTTGATGCGGTACGCAACGAATTAAACCAAGAAATAAGCAATGAGGCCTTATTAAATGAAGTTAAAAACGTATGCATGCCATTACTTAATACAAATGTGTTATTGTTAAAATCAAAGGATTGCTAGAGTTACGTGGATTGATTGATCCGTCATTGCGAGAAGAGGTTACCAGGGTCGTCATGAGCTACGCAGCCGTAAGCTGTGCGGCAATCTCATGAAATAATAATAAACCCCCAAGATTGCTTCGTAATTTTCTCGCAATGACCATTTACCGATTACCTGCTCGCAATGACGATTTGGGTTGACAATGTGCTATTAACGTTGTTAGTATGCTTTTACATACGTAGCCAGCTCTTATAAGCTAACAAGATAAATAATTCTTTAAACCGTAAGAATAAATAAAACTTTCTAAAAATCTAATTTGATTCCTAACTTAAATAAGTATATTACTTACCTTTAAACTTGATTGCTAACTCAACTTTTCAATTATAATCTATTAATAATAAAATAATGAACACAACTAATAAAGAATCCACAGCAGAACTTAACAATACCGAATCCAATAACAATTATAATAATTTTGCAGAGAACGGTAATATTATTAATTTAAAACAATTAAAACGTAAATTACCGGAGGAACTACAAGCTCAAGCAGAAGAATTAAAAATTGAAAATATTAATTCATTACTTAAACAAGAATTAGTTTTTGCAATTTTGAAAAAATCCGTAGAGCAGGGAGTTTTAATAGTGGGAGAGGGGGTACTTGAAGTACTACCTGACGGATTTGGTTTTTTACGTTCGCCGGAAGTAAACTACTTAGCAGGCCCTGATGATATTTATATTTCTCCTAGTCAGATTCGTCGCTTTGGTCTGCGTACCGGTGATACTGTAGAAGGTCAGATCAGAGCTCCAAAAGCCGGAGAACGTTATTTTGCTTTACTGAAAGTCAATAGAGTAAATTTTGAAGACCCTGCTAAAGCTTATCATCGTGTTCATTTTGATAATTTAACTCCCTTATATCCTGATGAAAAATTAGGATTAGAACTTGAAAATAATAGTAAAGATAGTAAGGATTTTAGTACACGGGTTATTGAACTTGTTGCCCCTATGGGTAAAGGACAACGTGCATTAATAGTAGCACCGCCTCGTACAGGTAAAACCGTATTATTACAAAATATAGCACATGCAATTACAACCAATAATCCGGAAGTATTTTTAATAGTACTGTTAATAGACGAAAGACCTGAAGAAGTAACCGATATGCAACGTTCCGTGTGTGGGGAGGTTGTTAGCTCTACTTTCGATGAACCGGCAAGTAGGCACGTGCAGCTTGCAGAAATGGTTATCAAAAAAGCAAAGCGTTTAGTAGAACATAAAAAAGACGTGGTAATTTTAGTAGATGCGATAACACGTTTAGCTCGTGCTTATAATACCGTAGTACCGTCATCAGGTAAAGTATTAACGGGCGGTGTTGATGCTAATGCTCTTCAGAGACCTAAAAGATTTTTCGGGGCAGCAAGAAATATTGAAAACGGCGGTTCGCTTACTATAATCGGTACGGCTTTAATTGAAACCGGTTCTCGTATGGATGAGGTAATTTTTGAGGAGTTTAAAGGTACAGGTAATTCCGAGATAGTTCTAGATCGTAAGATTGCCGATAAGCGTATTTATCCGGCTATTGATATAACTAGATCAGGAACTAGAAAAGAAGATTTATTAGTAGATAAAATAATATTAAATAAAATGTGGGTTCTTCGTCGTATTATCGATCCGATGGGTAGCAGTGAAGCAATAGAATTTTTACTCAAAAAACTTGAAAATACTAAAACTAACGGTGAGTTTTTTGAGATGATGAAGAGTCCTGAACGTCCTAAGAACGGTCTATAGTCAATTGATACCTATATTGTGCTTCGTTGTGCGTCGGCTCGCCTATTATATTATAGGCTGCGCTCCTCACGCCTGTCACAGTATAGGTCTGCATTGACTATAGTATTCTAAAAAAGTATATAAGATCATGAGTATAACACCTGATTATTTAATTGAAAGAAGACAAATAAAATCTCGTTTGTTAATTTGGAAGCTAGCAGCTATTATTTTAATTGCGATCGTATTCTTACTAGTCGGTAAAGATTTTGCTCCAAAAGAGGTGTTACCTATTAATAGTAATGCAGACTATATAGCTTCCGTATTAATAGACGAAATAATTCTTGAAGACGAAAAGCGTGACAAAAAGCTCAAAAAAATAATCGATGATTCTCATATTAAAGCGTTAATAGTTAACGTAAATTCTCCCGGCGGTACGGTAGTCGGCGCTGAAAAAATTTATAATATTCTGCGTAAAATATCCGCAAAAAAGCCGGTAGTGATCGTTATGGGAACAATGGCTGCAAGCGGCGGTTATTTAATCTCTCTTGGAGGTGATTATATTATCAGTCATAACGGAACTATTACAGGTTCAATCGGTGTAATACTACAAACAGCCGAGGTAACGGAGCTTGCTCAAAAATTGGGGATTAAGTTTAATAATTTCAAATCGGGTGAATTAAAAGCTGTCCCAAATCCTACCGAAAAACTGACGGAAGCAGTACGGGTAGCCATTATGGAAAATATAGAAGATACTTATAATTTCTTCCTTGAACTTGTTGCAGAGAGGCGTAATCTTCCTATAGAAGAAGTAAAAAAGCTCGCAGACGGACGAGTATATTCAGGTCGTCAGGCTTTAAAGTTAAAGCTTGTAGATGCTATAGGCTCGGAAGATACTGCATTAAAATGGTTACAGGAAGTTCAGAAAATTAATGTTAATCTACTAGTTAAAGATTACCAATTAAAACCAAAACCAAAATTAATAGACATAATACTTGAAGATTTTGATAGTATAGCACCTAGTTTTTTTAAAAATAGTTTTAACGGAATCAAAGCGATTTTTTAATAATGATTACTAAGAATTATTTAATAGATAAAATACATGATAAGCTGAATTATCTTTCTAAAGAAGATGTTAAAGATTCAGTAGATTTAATTTTAGATTATTTAAACGAATCTCTTACAAAACAAAAGCGTATCGAAATCAGAAATTTCGGTAATTTCTCTATCCGCAAACGCAAATTTCCTGACAGCGAAAAATTCTATAATACGGTTTATTACAGAATGCCTAAAAATTTATTTAAGGAGTAAATAATAATATTCCATGGCTCTTCATATTGAAGATTTAGAACTCTTCAAAAAAATATTATCGATAGATGGGAAGCTGATTATTCAAGCACTTAATATAGACTCTTTTATATATCACGATATTATAGGTAATGGGAAATATGATTTTTTTTTGAAGCATTATATAATTACTTAAATGATAGTACACCAACAATCATGCCTTTAGTATCTGAATAAGAAAGAATATTATCCTATTGTTGAAGAATTATGTAATGAATCTTTAAAGGAAAAAACATCATCAATAATGATATATTTAGAAAAAGAATCTGATAATCACCCTCACCTAGATGGGAATATGAAGAAACTTTAGAATATTCTTTAAACACTAGAAAAAATTATGATAAGCTTAAATCTGAACCCGAAATAGAAAGAAGCGAAGATGAACCTAATTTAAATTATGCAGAATTAGAGTTAAAATATTATGGAGAATCTTTAGACTATTACTGAAAGGTTATAGGGTAGGGTAATAAAATTTTCCTCTCACTTGACATTATAATAATAGGCAGCTATCTTAAGTGTAAAATTAAAACAGAGTATTTATGATAAGGTATTTAATAATTTTATTTGCTTCTATAGCTTTAATTGGCTGTACCGGTCAAAAAACTACAAAACCCAAAGAAGTAGTAGAGCTTGGCGGTGATCCAAGCTATGCAATTATGCAAACAATCGATAGTACTAACAGAAATATCGCTAGCACTACTTCATCTCTTCCGAGTACTCCAGCTAGATAGAAATGCTTGCTATTATTTCTTCTGCTAAAACTCTAAATTTCGAGAAGTTAGCTCCCAAGACGGAGCTGACGACTCCAATGTCCCTTACGTTAACTAATCAACTACTTTCTACACTCCAAAGCTATTCTGAGAATCAATTATCGAAAATAATGAATATAAGTGCAAAACTTGCACATATAAATAAAGAAAGATTTAAGGATTTTGATAATCAAGAGAGTAAAGCGGCTATTTTTGCTTATGCAGGAGATGTTTTTAATAATATACATATAGAAAAATTAACTAATCATGAATTAAATTTCCTGCAATCACATTTGCTTATTATATCAGGACTTTACGGAGTCTTAAAACCGCTAGATACTATTAAGCCGTATAGATTAGAAATGGCAACAAAATTAAATGAAATAAATTTAACAAACTTTTGGCAAGATGAAGTCACTAATTATATTAATAAAATTCTTGCTAAACAGGAAAATAAATATTTACTCAACCTAGCATCACAAGAATATTCATCTGTAATAAACCCAAATAAACTTAAATATCAATTAGTTAACGTTCATTTTAAAGAAAATAGGAACGGTAAATTATCAACAATCGGTATAAATGCTAAAAAAGCTCGCGGGGCGATGGTCAAGGTTATTGCTAACAACCTAATTGACTCACCTGAGCTACTTAAGAATTTCTCATATTTAGGTTATGCATTTAGTACTAAACACTCATCCGATAACGAATTGGTGTTTATTAAGAGTTAAAATAGCAGGGGTGAAATACCAATAGAAATGCTTCAAGTTATTAACTTGAATTAAAAAATTAGTATTTTATTTATAAAATAGTGGGTTTACTTTATAATACATGCCTATTTATTAATAAGTATTTATTATGATAAAAAATCCTAAATCTTCAGCAGTCTCAAAATTTAATCCTATAGCATTGTCACACAATAAAATAATAGAGTCTAAATCAAAAAAGTCTTTAATTGTAGCGGGGGAATGAATAGAACCATTAAAAAATGTAAAAAGTTCTATAGATGCCAGTGCAGAAATAGCAACAACTCTTTTAAACTCTTTAGATAGCAAAACAACAAAAAAATTGGGTATTCCACAAGTAACAAGCCTAAAACTTAATACACTAAAAACTTTATTTGATAATTATGAATATAAAAATATTCAAGAACATAAAGTGCTGAAAGAAGCCTTAAGCAAATATCATGTTGCATTAAAAGCGAATAAAGAAATTAGCATTTTTATAAGCCCCAAAACTTATAGTACTCCTATTGTAAATAAAGAACCCGAAACTATTAATTTTATAAATATTTTTCTTCAACTTCAAGGGATGATCACTGCTATACATTGCAGTATAATGAATAACCATGTGGAAGTAGCAGAAAAATTATTTATAGATATATTGTCAAAAGCAAATATAGATTTAAATTTAATATATTCCCAATACGAATTTCAAATTCATAAAGCTTATACCAATACTTTATTTGAGTTAGTCAATCAGTTTATATCATGGAGTATGGAGATAAAATTATTAAAGATTTAACGCCTCATATAAGGCATTATTACAATATTACATATACGCTCTCTACCATGTTAATTAATAATAATCACTTAGATGAAGCTAAAAAATTGCTTACGGCAGCACTTAGCAATATCACTATAGATGATCAAGTAAATGCCAAAAATATAGGTTGGTATCAGTATAACTTAGGGGTTATTTATTATAAAACTGGTCAGTTAGAACTTGCTATAAAATATTATAACAGTGCAATAGATAGGTTACCTGAAGAGGAATAAATCATATATAATTTATGGACTATCTATGGTTATCACTCTGATTCAAAAAATATAGAAAATTTACTAAATAAGATGCCTGAAGGTAGACTTAAAGCTTTACTAAAATTAGGTCGAGACTTAAATAATATCACCAATGAAAAATTAGAGACAATGAATTCTAAAAATTTATTACCTTACCACGTTCAAAGTTTTGCGCTTTATAAATATACTGCTAAATATAATGCTCTTTCAGATGAGAGAAAAATTGCACAAAAAATATGTTTAGCAAAGGATTTAAATACAATAATTTAAAAAACTGATGTCAATAATACTGATGAGTTACTTGTACTTTCGGTTGCCATTTATACAAAACAATTGGATATAGCACATAATATATTAAATAACATTCCTAACAACAATATTGCTATTTATAAAAGTTTAAATTTATCTACTTTAGCAGCTTTTCCTGATCCAAATTCTATAATTTATAATGCAAATACACTAAAAAAAGAAGAAATAACAGAAGTCCTTAATGCTGCCAGCATCTCGCTAATGGCAGAAGATGCAAAAGAATTTGTTTCTAAAAATGCTCAAAACGTTTTACAAAATGTAGAGAAAGTTTTAGAAGACGCCCCTCAAAATGAAGAAACTTTAGAAATGGGAATAAATGCTGCTTTACTTAATAATGACATAAATAAAGCTAAGGAATATGCAAACCAATTAAGTAAGGAAAAACAAGAAGAAATTTTTAAAAATGATTTTAGAGAGGTTAATGACGCAGAGGATTTAGATCAATTATTTAAGCAATATGATGCAAAAAAATTCATCAGTATTATTAGCTTAAAAAAACAACAGCTTCATATATTAAGTCATAAAATTACTCATTATATCACTTCATGGAATATTCTAGAGAAAGGGTATATTAAAAATACTGAAGCTACTTATATAGGTAAATATAAAGGTCAAGATTGTTATAGTATTATTGATGAAAAAATAAAGAAAGCTGTTGATTCTTTACTGCCACGGTTTGAGAAAGCTATGGAGAAAGGAATAATACATCATCAATATGGAATAAATGGAGTTAAATTTTTGAAGGAGAATGCTGTTGAAATAAAAATTAACACCGGTAAACGTATATTAACGGATAAAATTTATGAAAACACAAGACACGAGTTATTAATAAATTTTGATTATGAGACCAACCCTAAAGAAGCTGAAGTATTTATTAACGGTCACCATTTGGAGATTTGCCCTACCGAAGGTTTATAAATTTTATCCTATCTAATTGATATTCTCTAACCTTCTTTGAACATTGAAAAGCCTATACTTTATGCTGCGTTCGCCGTTTGATACCTTTGTAGAAATACCAAAAAATGGAGAATGGTGAGTGATAGTGGGCTCGAACCACCGACCTTTACGATGTCAATGTAAAAGTCCTTCCCACCCTACTTTTTTGCTTTTTTCTCATACACTAATTTGTAGCTCATAACCCTCATATTTAAGGCTTTTCCTTATTACCAAATAGTTATAGCTTAACTGTAGTAGAGTTGCAGTTATTTGTCAATCTCTAAAAAATATTACAAATTTGAAAATAACATGTGGATATGATGAGCATATAGTGAGTGCAAATTCATGAGCAATTTTTATCTTGTAAATATACCTGGACCTTTTGAATTTGCTAAGAAATTATAGCAACTATTGGTTGTTTAATTGTATATAGTTAGGATAAATAATCATTTTTTAAAGTATAATCCTATTTAACATAAGATTTGTTTTTCTGAGTAAAGCATATTACAGTTTAATTATATATGTATTAAGCTGGGGGAGGATTTATGTCAGTTAAATCACTAATTTTTACTAAAGAGCTACTTCACGAGATTAAAGCTCCACTGGCAAAACGAGATGTATATAAAGATACCAAAGAAAAAGGATTATTGTTAATAGTATCATATGGTGGTAGTAAAATATTTTACTTAGGTACAGTACTTAATAAAAAATATCATAGAATCAAAATAGGAGTATTTCCTGATTTATCAATTCATGATGCTAGAGTAAAAGCATCTGAATTAAAGGGTGAGATTGCCAAAGGATATAATCCTGTAGAAGAAAAAGCTAGATTATCCAAAGAACTGACCTTTAAGGAGCTTTATGATAAATACCTTAATGAATATAGTAAAATTAATAATAAAAGATGGAAAGATTATGCCGCTTCTGTAGATAGATATGCAAAACATTTATATCCTAGAAAAATATCTACTATTCAAAAAACAGATATTCAAGAGTTGTTTAATAATTTAACTAAAACTGGTAAATATGGAGCTAATAGATTTCTTGAAGTTTTAAGTCCTGTATTTAGTAAAGCAATAGAATTGGAATTGCTTACAATAATCCAGTTATTGGGATAAAGAAACATCAGGAACAATCTAGAGATCGTTATTTAACTAGGGAAGAAATACCACGATTTTTCACAGCAATAGCAGATGAGAAAAACAAAGTAATGAAGGATTTTTTCTTAATAGCTTTGTATACATCAGTTCGTAAAGATAATTTACTTACTATGAAATGGGAACAGGTTAGTTTTGCTGATAAACAATTATATCTTCCAGAGACTAAGAATGGTGATCCGCACCGTTTACCTTTACTAGATCAGGCAATAGAAATATTAAAAGCAAGAAAAGCGCAATCTAATAGCATTTGGATATTTCCAAGTGAGAGCAGCAGTAGTGGTCACCTACAAGAACCAAAGAAAGCATGGAATAGAATTTGTAAAAAAGCAGGAATAGCAAATTTAAGGATACATGATTTAAGAAGAACAATACCAAGTTGGATGGCAATGACTGGAGCAAATCAATATGTAATAGGACAACTTCTAAATCATAGAGATCCAAGATCAACGGCAGTTTATGCTAGACTTGCCAATGATACTGCTCGAGAATATATGCAAAGAGCCGTAAATACTATTATAAATATAAAATCTTAAATATATATTAATTAATATTATTCATGTTATAATAATTCCTGTATTAAGTGAGTTCTATAAGAACAGAAAGGCTAGAAGAGGAAAGTAATAAAGCAATTGTTGCAACAAGCTTGGAAATTCCTTTTTTGCTTCTTCTATACTCTTAAGAATTATTGAGTTTTTGAAGATTTTACAACAATGAAGAATTTTATAATTATGAATACTAAAGAAAAAGCTAAAGTACTTAGCTGTTTTGGTGTAGCTAATTATTTTTTAGTGTTAGTTGATAAAGAAGCATGGGATAGTATAACCCAGTTAAAGCTGCAGAAGTTAATATATTTTGCTCAAGGTATTCATCTTGCTTTATTTGATAAAGTGTTGTTTGAAGAAGAGATTAAGGCTTGGAAAAATGGGCCAGTAGTACCAGCTTTACTCTCAATATTTGGCAGCTTTAGAGATAATGTAATTCCTTTGCCCGGAGAAATAGATTTTGCTATTTATAACTTAGCAACAAAAAAATTACTTCACAAAGTATATTCTTTTTATGGTGAACATTCAGCTGCTTATTTACGTCATTTAACACATACACATTCTATTTGGTATGCAGCTATAGAGAAAGCAGATAATACTATTACTAAAGAAAAGATACAGGAATTTTTTAAAGCTAATATAATAAATGATATTAAAGATTATATTTTATCAACTACTAAAGAAGATATTGCTCAAATAGAAAATGCTGAAGATGGCTGGTGGATGAATTATGATAGTGGTATACCTGCTGAAGATATTACAGAATATCTTTTGAAGGTAAAGAAGAAAAAAGAGGGTAACAAAAATTGCAAGTCACTTGGTCTGATGAAGCCCTAGATCGTAGTTACAATTTTGGCAACGTACTAACCCCAAAATAAGTAATTGGAACTATAATGGTTAATTTAAATTAGTTTTATTATTAAAAAGGAATTGAATCGGCACATTTTCACTATTTTCTATAAGGAAACGATAATATTGTTTTGCAAGATCCACAGCATCATAACTGGATAGCAAGCTTTAAACATTCTAGTTTTAACTCCACATCACTTCTAAACATACATAACTTACCAATAATTTATTTCATTAATATTAGCAAAATTACTGCTAATTATCAATAAATTCATGGATAGAGCTATAGATTCTATCTCCAGATAGTCACAGTTTTAAATGAATTACCGCTTTTTTTGTTATGGCTTAAAACTCCACTGGCAATGTAAAAATTAGGATGTTAACGTCATGACTAGCAAAACTCTATTAACGGCAATATCACCTTATTATATGAATAATAATTGTGCTAATCAAAGATTATATTGGTCACTAACTACTTCCTTAAAATATATGGGACTGAGTTTAGATGAGTGGTTCGTGATCTTACTTGGTATAGTACCTGGGATAGTGTTACTGAATAGTGGACATGCTAAGCTTGGTATAATATGCATTATAGCTGGAGTTGTACTTTGTTATGCATTTAAGAAGTTTAAGAAACTATCGGAGTATTTTGTACTTAAGAGTTATTTAGTTGCTAAGAAATGGCTATATGCTCCTACTTCTTATCCTAATTTGCTTGGTAAAAAAATAGGTAAGTAATGGATCATTTATTTAAGCAAAGCTCTATTCAGCAGCTAGTTAAATATAATAAGAGATTATTGCTTATCACATTGCTGCTTGCGTTTACGAGTCTTCTTGGGATGATTAAAACAGTTAGCACGGAAGAAAAATGGTTATTAATTCCGGCAATGGAGCCAGATAGAAGAATGATAGTATCATCCAAAAGCTATCATGAGACCTATCTTAAAGAATGGGCAGTTTTTGTAATGAAAGAATTATTTACTACTTCGCCAGAAGAAGTAGAGAGGCAAATAGCAGATATGAAGGTGGTGTCTAGTAATACAGAACAGCTAGATAAGTTTTTTAAAGAACATTTAGATTTTGTTAAAGGATCTAATGTTTCATCAGTATTTTTTCCTAAAAAAGTAAAAGTCATTGCGGATGGAGTATTAATTAATGGAACATTTCGTTATTGGTTTTCTGAGAATAAGCATATAGCAGCTGATAAAACTTATTTGTTAACCTACAAGCGAGGAGCAAATCATTTATTATTACTTACAGGTATTAAGGAAGAAGAGGCAAATAAGCAATGAAAAGTTTGAAGTCAGAGTTACAGATATTAGTAGTTTGCGTTGGAATAATGCTTGCAAGCTTTAGTAGTAATGCTTATGGGACACATTATATGTTACATGCTGATTCTTTGTTAGAGCTGCAAATAGCCAAAGATGCTCCAACTAGGATTAATATCGAAGGAGAAAAAATTAATGATATTTTTATTCACCCTAGGGAAGCTGCAGAAATAGTTGTGCATGATTCGGGCTGTTTGTTTATTTTGCCGCAGCAAGATAACAGTAAACTTTACCTAACTCTAATTGGAGAAAATGGTACGACCCAAGATTTAATCTTGAATTTTACTAAAACTAAACCAGCTCCTATTAGACTCATTAAGTTTGATTTAGAACAAGAAGTAACAAAGTTAACTAATAATAAGGAAGATAAGCATCATGAATGTAAAAAACAAAGATGTAATAGAAAAAGAAAATAATAAACAGTATTTAAGAATAATATATCCTTTATTGCCGGTATTGTTAATTTTTTGTGTAAATGTAATACTATCTGAAGTTGCTTTAGGAGAAACATTAGAAGGACAGTTAGATCGCATTGGTGGGCTCTCTACTGGTAAACTTAAAACTATCGGGATATCAGGAGCAACGATTTTATCATCAATCTGGGCAGTAGTCAGGGGTAATTTAAGGCTTGCCGGAGCAATTGTAGCTATTGGTATTATTTTAGGGTTTTATTTAGAGTGGGTCTCTAGTGGGATGAAAATCAGTTAGATAATTAAGATATTGATTAAAAGCAATGGATCAAGATTTCAATAAGCAGGAAGAATTACAAAGTACAGTAGAGGATCATAAATTACCATCTACATTTAGTAAAAGATTATCAGGGCTTATAGAGATAATTAAAAACAGACCATTAGTAACGCTAGCTTGCATAGGAGTAATAATGGTTTTGGTATTTTATGGATTGTCAGAAAGTGAGGTAAAAGCTTCCCGAGGTTTACAAGAAGATAGACAATCAAGGGAAATATCAGGAATAGAAAAGGCCATAGATCCAAGGGCTAAATGGACTGCAGAAATATTAAATGAAGTTAAAAACATGCAGAATCATTTAGAAAAGCTAATAGAGAATAAATATTTAGAAACTAAAACTAAAATTGATGATTTTAGTCAAAAGTTAGAATCATTAGAGAGCCTCATGAAGAAACTATATTATATGATGGCAATGATTTTAATAATAATCAAAAAATAGAAGATTTACTAGATAATAACCTTGAGCAAAGCATTGTTGCTGCTCCTACTGCTCCAGTAAAAAGATTACTTGGTTATGTAAAAAGAGCTGATGTGGAGCTCAAAAAAGATTTTAAAGATTATATTACTACTGGCAGCTTTGCAAGAGGGGTGCTGCTTACTGGAGTAGTAGTTGGAACCGGCACTAATAACTCAGCATCTCCTGAGCCAATAATGATAAGGCTTGTTGATACAGCTATTTTTTCTAAAGGATATAAAACGGAGCAAATCAAAGAAGCAATTTTAATTGGTTCTTGCAGCGGGGATATTTCATCAGAGCGGGCTAAATGCCGGTTAGAGACGGTATCTTTATTAAATCGTAACGGCAAGATAATTGAAACACCGGTAGAAGGCTGGTTAATAGGAGAAGATGGTAGACCTGGAATTAAAGGGATAGTTGTTGATAGATCATCAGATATAGCAAGGATGGCGGTGCTTAACGGTGTACTTGGCGGGATAGCACAATTTTTTCAGAACCAGGCGACAAATAGCATATTTCCGGTGTCACCGATTACCGGGCAACAAAATGCCTTAAAAGCTCAGGATTCTCTTAAAACCGGTGTTTATGCCGGTACCGGTAATGCTTTAGAAAAGCTTGCTGATTTTGCAATTAAACGGGCAGAAAGCATGAGTCCGGTAATTGTTGTAGCTTCAGGTAGAGTAATAGATGTAGTATTTAGAAAAGGTTTTGATTTAAGAGAGAATAAAGAGGCTGCTAAAGTAGATAGAGTACTACCACCAACTACTACTGATTATTCGCAAAATAGCACAAATTATAGTAATTATCAAAATTATGCCGGTAATAAAGTGACAAGTTTTACTAAGGCAAAAACTAAATTGCAAGAACGTTTTATTAAGAATGATGATGAAATGACAGATATTGATTTGCGGTCAGAACAACAATATCCGGGTAATTTTTAATGAATAATAAAATAATTAATCTGCTGTTGTTATTAATGTTAAGCTTTAGCGTTGCTAATTGTAAGTTGATGCCATATAGAAGCGATTTTGATTGCCCGCTGCCCCAAGGACTAAAATGTAAATCTTTATATGAAGTAAATAAAATAGCAGATCTTGATATGTTTAATCCAAATAATAATAATGATAAGCCTAATTTTAAATCGAGATGCTCTACTAGATGCTTTGGAGGGTATAATTAATGACATCAGGAATTGATAAAGATTTTACTCGGGAAAGACTAGCTAAACATTTTGTTTATGAATCATATGATGAGGAGAGTAGCTTGTTTTTTAATAGGGCTTCAGTAGGATTTGTGCTACTTGGTTGGCCACTGGTTGGGACAAGCTTGCAAGCTCAAGGAGAGATAGCAGAATTTTTAAAAAGTGATGAGAATTTACCGGTAGGAAGTAGTTTTCAAATATTGATGATTGGCTCTGATCATATAAGAGAATATCTAGATAACTGGCAATTACATAGAAAAGGTACAATTTTTGCTGAGCTTAGCAGTAGAAGAGCAAAGTTTCTAGAGCAAAAAGCAAAGGCAGAGGGAAATATCAAAGATGTCGTGTTATTAATTTCAGTAACTATTCCGACGCTGACGATTGATATTAATGAGATGATACGAAGAAGAGAAGTATTACAAGATACATTTAAATCAATTGGTCTTACTACTTATAATGTTGAGGCAACATTGCTATTAAAATTTGTCCGTTTAATATTTGGCTGGAGAGAAGAAGAGCATCCTGAACTTAATCCTTATGAAATATTATCTGAGCAGATTTTACCTGGTAATTTTTCTTTATATGAACAGGAAGATTATGTAAGTCTTAATGATAATCAAATATTTATAAGCTTAGAGGCAGGAAAAAGACCTTCTGAGTGGCGATTATCGGCAATGGATTTGTTTTTAGGTAATGAGCTAAGACGAGATGAATATATTAAAGCAAATTTTCTGATTCATTTTGGTTTGCAGATTATACCAAATCAGTTAGTGGCAAAAACATCTGCTATTACTAAAAGAGAAGCTTTAGAGAGAAACATTAATGCCGGGATGGGTAAATTCTTTCCTAATCTGCAACTAGAAGCAGAAGATTTAGCAGGAGCAGTAGCATCTTTGCAAAGTGGTGATAGAGTAGTAAATATCCACTTAAATGTCATTATGTGGGATCAGAAGAATAAAGCCAAAGGGGCAGCATCACAGTTTTGCTCACAGCTTCGTCGAAGTAGCTGGCATTTTGTCCCTTGTAAATATGATCATTTAGCAGTAGTGCTTGCTAGTTTACCGATGCAGTTAGTTGAAGCAGCACCAAATTCTTTAATGGGTAAATTTAATAGATTCAATAATATATTAAATAAAAGGACTCGGGGGATTGGCGTAGCATTATCAAATCTTGGTAGAGGTATAAGGACTATTGCCTCAGAAAGTAAGGTGTTACTGCCTATCATTGGTGAATGGAAAGGGGATTTAAGCTCTCCTGGAATGTTACTTACCGGTAGAAGAGGACAGATTATGTATTGGTCGCCCTTTGGTTCAGCATTAATTGGCTCAAATTTATATAGTGCATATGCAGCTCCAAATGAAAATTTTAATCTTTGTATAGCAGGAGTACCAGGATCTGGTAAATCAGTGTTTATGCAGGAGTTAATGCTATCAATTTTGGGTATAGGCGGCAAAGTATTTGTTCTTGATTATGGTAGATCATTTAAAAGAACCTGTTTGCTACTGGGCGGTAATTATATTGAATTTGATGTAAAAAATCCTATTTCTATTAATCTATTTTCAGAAATTCCAGCAGACGGCAGCGAAGGCTCAATTGAAGCACAGGCAGATTTTCTAGCAAGTTTTCCATCAATTCTAGCAACCATGGCAGCTCCTCAGTATGGCACTAATGATTTGCAGCAACCAATGCTACAAAAGGCCTTAATAGCTGTCTGGCAAGCAAAAGGAGCAAGAGCTGAGATAACTGACATAGCAGATTGGTTGCTTAAAAGAGAAGAGTCTTACTCGCAAGAACTTGGTAATATGCTATTTCCATTTACCCGTGATGGGCAATATGGCAAGTTTTTTAGTGGTAAGGCAAAATTATCACTAAATTCAGATATAGTAGTAATTGAAACTGATCATCTTCGTAGTAGCCCGGCACTACTTGCAGTAATTGTACAAATCATGATTGTTCATATTAACCAGAGCATGGTTAAAGGTGATAGGAAGCGTCCCTTTCTAATCATGATTGATGAAGCATGGAAATTACTATCTGGCAAGAGATCTGGAGAATTTATTGAAGAAGCAGGAAGAATAGCTAGAAAATACAACGGCTCAATAACGCTTGCT
>NZ_LAOQ01000030.1:0-1032 GCF_000965185.1 Rickettsia argasii T170-B | reverse complement strand
AGGGGCTTCCAAATATCCCTTTGCAAAATCCACCAGAACAGCCTTAGCGAAAGGCTTCTTGAAGGGAAAGATGTAACTCGGTGAGATGAATTAACAAAACACAGAGCAGTTTCTCAGAAAGCTTCTCTCCAATTTTGAAAGGAAGATATTTCCTTTTTCACCATAGCCCTCTGTGGGCTTCCAAATATCCCTTTTCCAATTCCACAGGAACAGCTTTAGCGAAAGGCTTCTTGAATGGAAAGATGTAACTCTGTGAGATGAATTAACAGAACACAGAGCCGTTTCTCAGAAAGCTTCTTTCCAGTTTTGAACGGAAGATATTTCCCTTTTCACCATAGTCCTCTATGGGCTTCCAAATATCACTGTGCAAATTCCACAAAAAGAGATTTAGCGAAAGGCTTCTTGAATGGAAAGCTGCAACTCTGTGAGATGAATTAACAGAAAGCAAAGCAGTTTCTCAGAAAGCTTCCTTCCAGTTTTTAACGGAAGATGTTTCCTTTTTCACCATAGCCCTCTACGGGCTTCCAAATATCCCTTTGCCAATTCCACAAGAACAGCCTTAGCGAAAGGCTTCTTGAAGGGAAAGATGTAACACTGTGAGATGAATTAACAGAACACAGAGCAGTTTCTCAGAAAGCTTCTTTCCAGTTTTGAACGGAAGATATTTCCTATTTCACCATAGCCTTCTATGGGCTTCCAAGTATCACTTTGCTAATTCTACAAGAAAAGTCTTAACGAAAGGCTTCTTGAGGGGAAAGGTGTAACTCTGTGAGATGAATTAACAGAACACAGAGCAGTTTCTCAGAAAGCTTCTTTCCAGTTTGGAACGGAAGATATTTCCTTTTTCACCATAGCCTTCTATGGGCTTCCAAATAAACCTTTGCCAATTCCACAAGAACAGCCTTAGCGAACGGCTTCTTGAAGGGAAAGATGTAACTCTGTGAGATAAATTAGCAGAACACAGAGCAGTTTCTCAGAAAGCTTGTTTCCAGCTTTCAACGGAAGATATTTCCTTTTTCAACATAGCCCTCT
>NZ_LAOQ01000029.1:0-1178 GCF_000965185.1 Rickettsia argasii T170-B | reverse complement strand
CTTCTTTCCAGTTTTGAACGGAAGATATTTCCTTTTTCACCCTAGCCCTCTATGGGCTTCCAAATATCCCTTTGCCAATTCCACAAGAACAGCCTTAGCGAAAGGCTTCTTGAAGGGAAAGATGTAACTCTGTGAGATGAATTCACAGAACACAGAGCAGTTTCTCAGAAAGCTTCTTTCCAGTTTTGAACGGAAGATATTTCCTTTTTCACCATAGGCCTCTATGGGCTTCCAAATATCCCTTTGCAAATTACACAAGAACAGCCTTCGCGAAAGGATTCTTGAAGGGAAAGCTGTAACTCTGTGAGATGAATTAACAGAACACAAAGCAGTTTCTCAGACAGCTTCTTTCCAGTTTTTAACTGAAGATAATTCCTTTTTCCATATAGCCCTCTATGGTCTTCCAAATATCACTTTGCAAATTCCACAAGAACAGCCTTAGCGAAAGGCCTCATGAAGGAAAAGCTGTAACTCTGTGAGTTGAATTAACCGAACACAAAGCAGTTTCTCAGAAAGCTTCTTTCCAGTTTTTAAAGGAAGATATTGCCTTTTTCAAAATAGCCCTCTATGGGTTTCGAAATATCCCTTTGCAAATTCCACAAGAACAGTCTTAGCGAAAGGCTTCTTGAGGGGAATGCTGTAACTCTGTGAGATGAATTAACAGAACACAAAGCAGTCTCTCAGAAAGCTTCTTTCCAGTTTTTAACTGAAGATATTTCCATTCTCTCCATAGCCCTCTATGGGCTTCCAAATATCACTTTGCCAATTCCCCAAGAACAGCCTTAGCGAAAGGCTTCTTGAAGGGAAAGCTGTAACTCTGTGACATGAATTAACAGAACACAAAGCAGTTTCTCAGACAGCTTCTTTCCAGTTTTTAACTTAGGATATTTCCTTTTTCACCGTAGCCCTCTATGGGCTTCCAAATATCACTTTGCAAATTTCACAAGAAGAGTCTTAGCGAAATGCTTCTTGAGGGGAAAGCAGTAACTCAGAGAGATGAATTAACAGAACACAAAGCAGTTTCTCAGAAAGTTTCTTTCCAGTTTTGAACGGAAGATATTACATTTTTCACCATAGGCCTCTATGGGCTTCCAAATATCCCTTTGCCAATTCCACAAGAACAGCCTTAGGGAAAGGCTCCTTGAAGGGAAAGATGTAGCTCTGTGAGATGAATTAAC
>NZ_LAOQ01000028.1:0-1310 GCF_000965185.1 Rickettsia argasii T170-B | reverse complement strand
CAAGACTAGTTAATAGATCTTGATACATTTGTGAGTCATATTTTAAATAGTCATGTGCAACTCCTCTGCCTTTAAATACTTCCTGCCAAATATTACGCTCAACTAACTGCTGCGAAGCATCTGAAGCATTAGCGCTTTGTAGCATGCTCTGTATTTGGTTTAAGTCTAAATGAGCGGCTCTTACATTTTCTATAGCCTCTTTAACATTTGAGGTGGTCATACCATCAGGCAATTTGTCCGCTAGATCCCACTTCTCAGGCAATAAGTCTTTATGAACGCTATTATTGAACTTCAATGTCGTTGGATCAATTACGCTTACAAATCCTATATGATCATTTGCTTTGTTTAGCTTATCTTTAATTACCTCTGCTGCTTTAAAGCCCGGCTGATCATTATCAGGCCATATTATTACATCCCGCCACTGTAATTGACACCAGTTTACTTTATCAGCGGCATTACTGCCCCCCATCCATGATACTACGTTATAGTCAGGTAGTATTTTAGAGGCAGCAATCGCTGCCTTCTCACCTTCTACTATCAATATAGGCTTGCTGCCGGTAGTAGCTTTCTCTATGCCAAAGATAGGCTTGTCACCTTTGTCAGTAAAGCCTTTCAGACGCCAAGCTTTCTCTTCTTTTGCAGCATTGTAGCAATAGGTAACAGGTAGCGTTTGTTTTGTGCCGTCCTTTTTGCTGATGAAACGCACTACGTAGCCAAGTAATTTGTTATCGGCATCCTTGTAGCTATATACTGCCTCCAATGTGTTATGCTGCATCATGCCTTTTAGATGCTTATTTGGATCAAAGATATCCGCATTATTGATTTTGTCCTGAGCTGCTACCCACTCATTGGCTATTTGGAGCTTTGCTTGCTCTACCGCTTGCTCTTTATTAGCTCTGCTGCCTGCAACGTGAGTGCGATAATCGTAACTACTTGATGCCGCACGGATACCGGCAAGTTCTGCTACTATCTCAAGTGATTGACGCTTGCTAACGTGAGCTCCTTCTGCTGCAAAACCAAAGATATTACCCTTCTCCCCGCTGCTGTGACGTATCCATGTACCTTTACTTAGATTCATGCTAAGGCTGCCCATACTGATCTCAGAGCCACTTCTCTTGATAGCTCCAACCCCGCCTCTAATAGATGCAGCATATTGCCTAAATATTTTCTCTATATCGCTGCTTGTTAGCGCTTCCTGTACCTTGTCAAAACGCAGTACTGGCTCTTTTGTGCTACTACGCTCTCTACTACGGCTAGTATTTTTGCCAGTATTTGATAGAGTATTAGTTCTAGCATTAGAATTAGTGGTT
>NZ_LAOQ01000003.1:0-226246 GCF_000965185.1 Rickettsia argasii T170-B | reverse complement strand
GGTTATCTAGGATGTCAGGATACATACTATGTAGGTAATTTTAAAGGTATCGGTAAGGTTTATTCTCAGGTATTTATTGATAGCTATACTAGGGTAGCAGATGCTAAACTATATACTGATAAAACAGCTCTTACTGCTGCTGATATGCTGAATGACCGCGTGTTACCATGGTACGAGACCCAAGGAATACCAATACTTCGTATTCTTACAGACCGTGGGTCAGAATATAAGGGGAATATAGAGCATCATGCTTTTGAGTTATTTCTTAGCATAGAAGGTATAGAACATACTACAACTAAGGCATATTCTCCACAAACAAACGGTATGTGTGAGCGTTTTAATAAAACCATGAAACAAGAATTCTTTGATACAGCAATGCGGAAAAAGATTTATACAGATCTTGATGATCTACAATTAGATCTTGATATTTGGTTAGAGCATTTTAATAATGAAAGACCTCATTCCGGTAAATATTGTTATGGAAAAACTCCTATGCAAACTTTTAAGGATAGTAAGAAATTAGCTGTTGAAAAGAATAATGAAATCTTGTATCTTGATTACATATCTGACAGTCAAAACTTAACTGACAATCAAGTACAAAATTTATAGTGTCTGTAAGATCAAATCTTGACTTCTACAAATAATTTGCATAATGAATTTATAAAAAATATTACTAAAGATACTAAAAGAATTGAAGAAAGTAATAAACGTTTAGATAAGATAATAAATAAACTGGAAAAGGAAAACATTATTGATCATGAAGAGTTAAATCGTGAAATATTAACTCATGAAGAAATATTTAAACTAAATCAAGCGTATAAAGTATTACATAAAAACTATAAAAAAATAACTGAAGAACACAAACAAGCACATACAGAATTAAATGAATTAAATAAAACAATAACGAATTTATCACAACAATTACAAGAAAAAGGCTTAGCACCCCAAAAAGTTAAAGAATTAAAAGGAGAATTAGAATTTCACCAAGAAATGTTAAAAATACATAAGGCACATGTAGAGAAGATTGAAAATAGTAAAAAAATATTAGATCAAGAAATTATTAAACATGAAAAAGAACACAACATAAATAAAGATAAAATAAAGAAATTAGGAAGTAATATTAAAGAGCGTTATAAAAAAGAACCAGAAAAATATTTAGATGCATATGAAAAATATATAGTTCTAAAAAATCAGCATAAAGCAATTAAGACAGACGGCGTTATAAAGGATATAGATCATCATAATAAAGTAATAAATAAAATTAACGTGGATAAAACTAAATCTTTAGCTAATAAAATCAGAGGACAAACACAAGTAAAAGATACTAATACTAGGAGTTTATTTCCTGCTCGTACTCCTAATATTAAAGTTACAAATAATAAAACGAGAGGAATTTAACTAAATTAGTAATTATATGTCTAAATTTAAAAATTTAACTCCTGAACAAAAAAAAGCAGC
The DNA here is from genome assembly GCF_000965185.1 of Rickettsia argasii T170-B. Taxonomy (NCBI): domain Bacteria; kingdom Pseudomonadati; phylum Pseudomonadota; class Alphaproteobacteria; order Rickettsiales; family Rickettsiaceae; genus Rickettsia; species Rickettsia argasii. Next base: position 224,788 of record NZ_LAOQ01000003.1, on the reverse strand, counting down.
TTTAGAAGCTGCAAAAGTACAATTTGAAGAGCAACAGCAAAAACATGACGCAATGTTTAAAGAAGCTATGCAAGCGAGTAGTCAAATCCACCAATATAATCAAGATTTAGGTAATTGTGTGGATAATGCTTCCAAAGATATCAAACTTGCCGGTAAAACTTCTAAATGCGGATGTGAAATAATATAACATTCTAAAAGCTGTAACTATATAGTTGCAGCTTTTGTATCATTTTGAATTAAGCTCGAAAGACCTATTGCCTGTATTTTTTCTGACAATTTAAAGCTAATCTCACCTGGAAATATTACATTAATTTGATCAAGTTTTAAATCTTCTAAAGATATTCGCATTGATTTTGTAATACTCGGTGTATTTGTATATTTAATTTCAAACCCCAAACGTTTTCCATTTTTAAAAATTAAAAGATCTATTTCCGCTCCATTATGAGATGACCAAAAATAACATTCTTCGGGTTCGGCTTTATAATATCTAATAATTTGTTCTAAGGCAAATCCTTCCCATGATGCACCCATTTTAGGATGAGTGCTTAAAGCTTCATAATTATTTAAGCCTAATAAAGCGTGATATATTCCACTATCTCTAAAAAAGATTTTTGGAGTCTTAACTTGTCTTTTTTTAAGGTTTTCATACAAAGGCTGCAAAATACGGATCATAAAAGTTCCCTCTAAAATATCTAAATAATGCTTTGCGGTATGATATGAGATAGATAAAGAATTTCCAAGTTCTGAAGCATTCAATATATTAGCGTGATAATGGCAAAGCATTAACCAAAACCTACGTAACTGCATATACGGAATTGTAAAACCTAAATTTGGTATATCTCTTTCTAAAAATGTTTTAATGTAATTCTGACGCCATAAAGCACTTAACTCTTCATCATCTGCAAGATATGATAAAGGAAATCCGCCGCGTATCCATAATTGCTGAGTACCTGACACTTCAGATAAGGTAAACGGTGTCATTTCAATATAACCTATTCTACCTGCTAGTGTTTCAGAACCTTGTTTAATTAAGTCTCTTGATGCACTGCCTAGTACTAAAAATTTAATATCAGTTTTATCAACAAGAACTCTTAAAATAGGGAATAGATTCGGTTTATACTGAATTTCAAATAATAACAGATCCTTTTAGATCAGACAAAGCAAGCATCGGTTCATTTAATCTTGCTAAATCTAAAGGATTTTCAAGATCAAAAATATTGATTTTAGGAATATTATAAGCTTCTACGAATTGTTTAGAAAGTGTAGTTTTTCCGCACTGCCTTGGTCCTAACAAGGCACAAACTTTATGAGTTTTAAAATGTTTTATTATTGATGAAAGGAATTGTTTTCTAAGCATTGAAATTAGTACCATGAAAATTAGAAACATAACTTCTAATTCTCAGTATAGAAAGAAACAACGACAAAGTCAAAACGCTTTGTCTCGTTCTGCAACTATAATCGCATGTATTTTTTTAAGCGTCCGGTCAAAGTCATCGTTAGTCACTACATAATCATACTCATTAGCATGTGATATTTCGTTTTGTGCCGACTGCATACGTAATTTTATTGCTTCTTCATTATCGGTCGCTCTATTTCTTAAGCGTTGTTCCAATACTTCAATATTAGGAGGCAATACAAATATAGCAACAACATTAGTAGCATTTTTCTTAATACTCCTTGCTCCTTGCCAATCAATATCAAACAAAACATCCAAGCCTTGATTTAATAACATTTCGACATATTCTTTAGGCGTACCGTAATAATTATCGTATATTTTAGCATATTCAAGGAATTTATTCTGCTTAACTAATTCTTCAAACTCTAGACCGGTCTTAAAGTAATAGTTTATGCCCTCTACTTCTCCTAAACGTGGTTTTCTTGTAGTTGCAGAAATAGATAAACGCAAATTATTATCTATTTTCAATAATGCTTTAGCTAAACTCGACTTACCTGTACCTGAAGGGGAAGATAAAATTATAATCAGTCCTTTAGAGTTCCTCGAAAGCTCTACTTCTAGAGGTAATTTAGACGTCGCTGCGGTACTACGTTCCATGTCTCCTTTAAATTCCTCTCTATAAGCGCATTTCTGAAGAACTCTTTTATTTTTTGTTGTCATATTTTATGTTTTATTTCGTAGGTACAGCATATTTCAGAAAGATTTAGACAAGATGAATTTAAATGCGCGCCTGCGAAAGCAGTAGGTAAACTACGTGAGTACAGGCGAGTCATGCAAAATTCGCTTGTATCAAGCTTTATGAATTATTCTGTACTTTTCTTTTTATTACCTCATCCATAGTACAATTAAAATATTTTGCTATTTTTAAAATAGTATCTATTTCAGGGTTGAATTCACGATTAGCTTCCGCTCTCATAATTCTGCTAATAGTCGTATAAGGGATATTAGTGACTTCGGCAAGATATTTACGATCTATCTTTTCTTGTTTTAATTTTTCTTCTAAAAATTCTTTTACTTTAGTAGCAAGTGCCATATTAATAACCTCTGAATAAATAAAGGATAGATATATACAAAGTGTGTCGAGTATTACCAGCCTTGTTACATGGATCGAAAAGCCTACTCAATGTCATTCCCGCGTAGGCAAAAATCTAGTAAAACCATATAAAAACAAGTTTTTATATGGTTATTTTATCAAATATATAACTTCTGTAGCAATATTAAAGTTATTTTGCTGAATTCCCACCTACACGGAAAAGCTTTGTTACTAGTATTTTTTATTGTTGTTTGGCCCCCGTGGTCAAGCCACAGGGTGACACACATGGGATTGTACCGGTCCATGCAACAATGCCTACGCGGTAATGACATAGAGTACAAAAAAAACAGAAATTACTCCTTAGGCAATAATACTTGTACAAATTCCGTTTTAGATAGATCAGCTGCTACGTTTACCATAACATCATGTTCCGTCACTTTAGACACATAGCCCACTAAAATACCTGCAGGATAAATATTACCGTATCCAGAGGTTACTATCTCCTCATCTTTCTGTACTAAATGATTGTTAGGCAAGTATAAAATTTTACTATTATTATTATTACCTGCTAAAATACCTTGTTCTCTTGAAGAATTAGCCTTAATAGGTATTCTAGAATTAACATCGCTAATTAACATTACTTTAGCATAATTATTACTCACTTCTATTACTTTTCCTACTAATTTGCCTGAATTAACAACGATTTGATCAGGTTCAATGCCTTGCTTTTTACCTGCAGAAATCAAAGCAGTTCTAGAAAAGGGATTAAAGGAAACACTCAGTAATTTAGTAGTAATATATTCAAATTCTTCTTCCTCAGCAATCGTTAACAAATCTTTTAATGCAATGTTTTCGGCTCTTACCAATTCTACTTCACTTTGTAAATGTTGTAATCTTGCTATCTCAAGTTTAAGTTCTATATTTTTTCGTTCTAAATCTTGAAAATAAACAAATTTTTGTGTTATTGAATTTATATATTCAAATATATCTTCATACACTGCTAAACCGGTTGATACTATACTACCGGTTACTTCAAGTGATATACTAGATATTTTTTTAGGTGTATTAAAAAATAAATATACAGACAATCCAAGCCCAAATATAACAAAAAAACGCTTAAGAGTATTTGATATTATGCTTATTAATTCTAATGAATTTGAAGAATTTTTTACTCTATTTGCAAGTATTGCCATTTTTAATCCTGTTTAAATAGTACATGTTTTAGCTTTGTAAAATCTTCAAGTACTTTTCCTGTTCCAAGTGCAACACAAGAGAGGGCATCATCTGCAACTATTACTGGCAATTTAGTGGCTTCACTAAGAACAAAATCAAGATTTCGTAATAATGAGCCGCCGCCTGTTAAAACAATTCCCTTATCAACTATATCTGAAGATAATTCAGGAGGTGTTGCTTCTAAGGCTACTTTGACCGCTTCAACAATTTGACTTACCGGTTCAATTAGACTATCAGCAATTTGTCTTTCGTTCAATATCATTTCTTTAGGAATACCGTAAATTAAATCACGTCCTTTAATTTCCATCTTTCTCGGCTCAGCATTTTCATCTACATAAGCCGTACCTATTTCTTGCTTTATCTTTTCGGCAGTAGCCTCACCTATCAATAGGTTATAGTGCCTTCTTATATATGAGATAATAGCTTCATCCATCTTATCACCGCCGACTCTTACCGACCTTGCATATACTATACCCCCTAGTGACAAAACTGCAACTTCGGTAGTGCCTCCTCCAATATCAACAATCATCGAACCGGTTGCTTCCGTTACTGGTAGCCCTGCTCCGATCGCTGCCGCCATAGGTTCTTCAATTAAATAGACATCCCTACCCCCTGCACTTTCTGCTGCTTCTTGGATAGCACGACGCTCAACCGGCGTAGAACCGGAAGGCACACAAATAACAATTGTCGGCCCAAAAAAAGAGCGACGATTATGTACCATTCTAATAAAATACTTTATCATTTCCTCTGCACCCTTAAAATCGGCAATAACACCATCTTTTAAAGGTCTTTTTGCTTCAATATCCGTAGGAGTACGCCCAAGCATCATTTTTGCTTCATGACCATAAGCATAAGGCACAAAAGCACCGTCTTTTTTTATTAATGCAATAACAGAAGGTTCCCTTAGAACAATTCCACAATTTTTTTTATAGACAATAGTATTTGCCGTACCAAGATCTATTGCCATACCGGAAGAAAACCCTTCCAAAAATTTCATTATCATTTTATTTTTTCTCTCTAAATTCTAAAAACACTTCTATAGAATAGTTAACAAAATAAACAGTCCCATAGTAAATAAAATTAATATAGACGAGGTTTAATTTGGAAAAGAGCGAGAAGCCTCGGAATTTTTGACCGCAGCGTAGAATACTACGTGAGGATCAACAATGAGAAGCGATGATGCCAATTTTTCAAATTAAACCTCGTCTATATTAAATTTCTTTATAATGTAACATAATAAAGTTACTAATAAAAAATATTAGCATACTAGGTAATAAAATAGCAGCAATTAAAGACAAATTATTATAAGTAAGTATTTTTAATAATATTTCTGATAACGAATATGCTATAAAACCTGAAAATAAACCTAATAGCAGTATTTTTTCTTGGGAATTATCACGCTGTTTAAGACTAATAAAACAACTTGCTAAAATTACGGTTGCCATCATCATTATAGGCTTAAATAATTGCTTGTAATAATAAATTTGATAATTAATAGCCGGTAAACCTGAATTTAATAATTCATTAATTAATTTAGGTAAAGCCCAAATAGAAACCATTTCGGGACGAATAAATTTATTTACTAAACTATTAATTGATAAATTTGTCTGCATAGTTAAATTATTGTAAGCCTTAGTTTCCTCTTTTGTGAAAACCTTAACTCTATTTAAATGTAACATTTTATTTTCAATAATACCGTATAATGCATCAATTCTCTTTAAAAAAGAATTATTATGATCAACAAATAAAATTGTAATATTATTTAATTTTTTCTCGGCAACATTAATAAATTGTGTTTGGATAATTTGAGTTTCATCATTTAAAGATTCAAAAAATAATAAGCCTGATTTAGATATTATACCCTCACTCAAGGCTTTTTTAGTTAGTTTTGCTTCTAATAACTCATATTTTTGTAAGCCTATAGTACCGATAGGATTCAATATAGTCGTAAAAACTATACCTAACATTAAAGTTACAATACATGGAATAACAAGCACTTGCCAAATATGAATACCGCTAGATAACATAGCCGTTAATTCATTATTTTTTGTTAGATTTCTAAGAAAAAATAACATAGCGGTAAAACTAATTAACGAAGATACTTGACCTAGTAAATAAGGAATCTTATATAAGATAAGTCTCCAAAAAAAACTAAAAGGAACATAAATATTTTTGAATTTTTGTAAAAGATCAAAAACATTTGAGATAATTAATAGCCCGATTAAAAGAAATAATATAATAAAAAAACACTTAGAATATAATTTAGTAAGATACCAAGAAAGTGTTTTTAGATTAATCATTATAAATTCATGCGAATTTAAATAAGCATTTGTGTGGTGGGGCTGGTAGGACTTGAACCTACGACCACACCGTTATGAGCGGCGTGCTCTAACCAACTGAGCTACAGCCCCTTTTCATTTGAAACTTATATAATTATTATGCAATTAAGTCTAGTAAAATTTTTATATTTTTGAGGTATCGCCTAAAAAACAGGGCAATATGGTTCAGTTTTTTCGTCATTGCGAGGAAATTACAAAGTAATTGACGAAGCAATCTCAGGAGTTTGTTGTGCTTTCATGAGATTGCCACGCAGCCTATGGCTTGTAATGAAGATTTGGTATCCACACATCAACGCTTTCGCAATAATAACATCAAATAAAAAAAGGCCGAGTAGTAAACTCGACCTTTTAGGATACTATAATTAGTAAATTCGGCAATTTTAGTGGTGTACAACTGTTACAGCTCTACGATTATAAGCAAAAGCTTCTTCAGTATTACCCATCATAGCAGGTCTATCTTTACCATAAGAGATTGTATTTAATCTGTTATGATCGATTCCTTTATGAGCTAAGAATTTTTTCGCTGCTGCTGCTCTTCTTTCACCTAAACCTAAATTATATTCTTTGGTACCTCTTTCATCGCAATGTCCTTCAACAGTAACTTTTACTTCAGGATGCTTTGATAACCAGCAAGCTTGTCTCTCTAGTTCTTCTTTAGCCTTTGGTGATAAAGCAGAGCTATCAAAAGCAAACCATACCGCATTTCCTGCATGCTTCTCGAAATCTTTCATTAATGAAGTTTCTTCACCTTGGTTCATATTACCGTCAAATTGTGGTGCTCTTTTTGTTGTAGTACACCCTGCAAGCACACATAATGCAAGAAAAGCTAATGTAATTTTTGTTTTCATAATTAAACTCCTTGAGATTATAATTTATTAATATTGAATTCATTTTAGCTAGCCATAAAACTAAACTAACCAAAAGCTATGTGAGTTAGTATATATCATTATTTTATTAGTTTAAAGGCTAAAATATTATAAAATGCAATTACTCATGTATATAATGTGGTAAAAATATCATTTTTATAATACAAGTATATACTTTGGATCAATAGATAGATGCAGTTTAATGGGGAAAAGAGGAATCGATTTTGAAGCTTATAACCGCAGCGTATATATAATATGTGAGGATTATAAGCAAATAAGTAGCGTTGCCAATTTTTCAAATAGACATCTTCAGAAACTCGCTTATAGAGAGGAATTTGAAGGAGATACGGCACGCAGAACCGCAGCGTACATAGAGGTACGTGAGGATTTGAGTACAGGATCAACGTACAAATTACCTCTAGCAGTAGAGTTTCCGAAGATGTCTAATAAAACTAGTATATTCACCATCTAATGAATGCACTACCCCAAGTAAGACCTGCACCGATAGCTGAAAATAGTAGAATATCACCTTTTTTTATTTTGCCTGATGCTTTGAGAGTACTCAAAGCAAGCGGAATAGAAGCAGCAGAGCAGTTAGCATGTTTGTCTACGATTTTCACTACTTTATGCTCTTCTATATTTAATAATTCAGCGAGTTTATTTATAATACGGATATTTGCTTGATGAGGTATAAAATAATCAATATCGCTTACACTGAATTGATTAGCATGCAGTAAATCTTTTATAGATTGTTGCATTTTTTCTATTGCATGACGAAATAATTTTTGCCCCTGCATAACTATTTTGCCACCAATACCGTTCATACTTACACCACCGTTTGTGTATAATATTTCATAATCAGCCCCGCTTGAGAAGATATTACTATCTATTAAACCGGAATCATCACTACTACGCTGTAATATTACGCTACCGGCCCCATCACCGAATAAAACGCAAGTAGTCCTATCATTCCAATCTAATAACGACGTCATTTTCTCGGCTCCTATAAGCAAAATAGTTTTATATTTATCTGATGAGATAAGAGAATTTGCTACTTGTAAACCATAAACAAAGCCGGCACATACTGCTTGTAAATCAAAAGACGGTATATTAGTTAAACCAAGATAACCTTGAAGCTTAGAGGCAACCGAAGGGAAGCTATTATCGGGAGTAGTAGTACATGTAATAATTAAATCAATATCATTTACCGATATCCCTGCATCTGCTATAGCTTTTTCAGCTGATTTTAAAGCAAGGTGGGAAGTATATTCTGTATCACCTGCTATATGACGCTGCGTAATACCTGTTCTTGTTCTAATCCATTCATCGTTAGTATCTACGAATTTTGCAAGCTCGTCATTACTAACTATTTTTGAAGGAAGATACCCGCCGCAACCAATAATTTTACAGGTCATAAATCTTTTAGGCTACTTCTTCAGTTTTAATTTTCTTTGTTACTACTGGACGATTATTATAAGTACCGTCGACTAAAGAAACGTGATGAGGAAGCTTATATTCACCGGTTTGCGAATCAACTATTACGTTAACTTTGCCAAGTGCTAAGTGTGAACGTCTCATGTTACGTCTTGATTTTGATGTTTTTTTCTTTGGAACTGCCATTATTAGCCTCTCTAAATATAAATTAAAAAGTATTTGTCAAATTAGTGAAGCAGTATATTATAATCTTGTAATAAAATCTAGATAAAATTAAACTTATGAAAATTGTTATAACATACATTTTTAGTATATTAGCCTTTTTTTCCTTAAGCGGCTGCAAAACTATCGAAAATAGAGGGCAATCCATAGATGATTCGGAACTTGTAAAATTAGAGTCTAAAAAACTAAATAAAACAGAAATCGTAGGGTTAATAGGTACGCCTACTATAGTACCGGAATATTCCCAAAATACCTGGTATTATGTTGAAAGAGTTATGTCTCAAAGAGCTTGGCTTAATCCAAAAGTTGAAAAGCAGAAGATAGTAAAAATTACGTTTGATGCTAGTAATTTTATGCAGGAAGTAGTAGTAATAGATGATTCTCATAGACAAGATATAGAAATAGTCCATGAATATACTAGGACATATGGAACGGAACTTAACGGACTACAAAAATTTGTTAAAAATTTAGGTAGATTCAATAAAACCACTGACGGAAATAAAAACAAAAGCAAAAATAAGAAAAAGAGATAAGTACCTTAATCATAATTGCAAGATGGCTTATCTGTGTAGATACCTAATCGTCATTGCGAGCCATAGGCTGTGTGGCAATCTCATGCAATAACAACAAACTCCTGAGATTGCTTCGTCAATTACTTACGTAATTTCCTTGCAATGACGATTTGATACTCACGCAGGCGTAACACCAACACCCATAAAACAAAAAACTATCTAATATGATTTCGATATTTAGTAAATTAAAACAAAGTTTATCTAAAACTTCTAATAAAATATCGGAAGGTATCGACAAAATATTTTACAAGAAAAAATTAGATGCAGAAACTCTAGAAGAGCTAGAAGAGCTACTTATCTCAAGTGATATGAGTGTTTTGGTAGTAACTAATATTATTGAAGAGTTTAAAAAGGTAAAATTTGACAAAGAAATAGATAGTGATACAGTAAAAGAAGCCCTTGCTAAATTAATAGAGCAGCAGCTATCAAAATCAGAAATTCCTTTTACTTTAAGCGAAAATAAATTAAACGTAATTTTAGTTTGCGGTGTTAACGGAGCAGGTAAAACCACGACTATAGGTAAGCTTGCTGCAATGTACTCAGCACAAGGGAAAAAAGTAGCAGTTGCAGCCTGCGATACTTTTAGAGCAGCTGCCGTAAATCAGCTAAGTACTTGGGCAGATAGAGCAAATGCACTACTTATTACCGGTGAAGAATCGGCTGACCCTGCGAGTGTTGCTTATCGCGGGATGGAAGAATCGATAAAACAAAATATCGATATACTTTTTATTGATACAGCAGGTAGGCTTCATAATAAGAAAAATTTGATGGATGAACTGTCTAAGATTGTAAAAGTTATAAAAAAACTAGACGAGAATGCCCCCACTCATAGCGTTTTAGTCGTTGATGCTATTACCGGACAAAATACTTATAACCAAGTAGAACATTTTAATGATGCTACTAATTTGACGGGGCTTATCGTGACTAAACTAGACGGCAGTGCTAAAGCGGGCGTCATTGTCGGAGTAGTACAAAAATTTAATTTACCCTTATACTTTATCGGTATAGGCGAGAAGATAGAGGACTTAAAAATATTTAACCAACATGATTTTGCTAGAAATCTATTGGGGTTGTGAGGTTTTGCTACGTCATTGCCCGCATGAATATTGAGTCATCATTGCGAGCAGCCGTAGGCTGCACGGCAATCTCATGAAGTAATAATAAACTCCTGAGATTGCTTCGTCAATTGCTATGCAATTTCCTCGCAATGACGATCTAATTAAAAATAAAATCATAAAATGACTCAAAAAAATACCTTATTGCTCATAGATGGATACGGATTTGTTTTTAGAGCCTATTATGCACAACAGCCTTTAACTTCACCAAAAGGCGAGCCTGTCGGTGCTCTTTACGGTTTTACTTCAATGCTGCTAAAATTACTGAGCGACTTTAAGCCTAAACATGTCGCTGTAGTATTTGATAGCGGCGGGCAAAATTTTCGCCATCAGATTTATCCCGACTATAAAGCTAACCGCCCTCCACCCCCTGAAGATTTAATTGTACAATTACCTTTAGTTCGTGATGTTGCAAGTAACTTAAATTTTCCTATTCTAGAGAAGAACGGTTATGAAGCCGATGACATTATCGCAACCTTTGCTACTAAAACTGCTGCACTTGGCGAACATGTAGTCATTATCTCTTCCGATAAAGATTTATTGCAGTTAATGACTGAAAACATCAAGATATATGATCCGTTAAAAGGGAAATATATTACGGAAGATGATGTGGTTAAAAAATTTGGCACTACTTCTGATAAATTACGTGAAGTAATGGCTTTAATCGGCGATAGATCGGATAATATTCCGGGTGTGCCATCTATTGGACCAAAAACTGCAAGTAGTCTTATAACGCAATTTGGTTCTGTAGAAAATATATTTAACTCTTTAGACCAAGTCTCAAGCGTAAAACAACGTGAAACTTTACAAAATTCAAGAGAAGCGGCGTTAATTTCATGGCAGTTAATAGGGCTTAATTCTAATGTTGATTTAGATTTTCAGCTAAATAATTTAGAATGGTCACCTCCAAATAGCGATAAATTAACAGGATTTTTACAGGAATACGGTTTTAGATCTTTATATACAAGAGTAGAAAATTTATTGGATATTAAAATTAATGATCACAAAGAGATAGCAGATAATAAAGTAACAGAAATAAAAGAAATTAATAATGCTAATGAGTTAGCAGACTTTGCTAAAGAAGCCACGAAAATAGGAATATTCGGGATATATTTATTACAGCATAAAGGAGCTAATCTTGCTTTTATTTTATCACTGCAAAACCAAAGCTATATTATTAAAATTTCAAATACTTCTCATGATCTATTTTCTTATAATACTAAAACTAATAACAACTGGTTTTCGGATATAATATTCAATTTACTAATCGATAAATCCATAAAAAAAATTACTTACTCTCTTAAACCTCTACTTAAATTTTATGCAAACCAATCTCATGACATTACGGCTATAGAAGATTTAGAATTAATGCAGTATGCGTTATCTGCCGGTTTATCACAGAAAAATTTATTTAAAGAAGTTTTGAAAGAAACTTGGATAGAAAATATAATTATCGAATCAGCAAAAATAGTAATAAACTTTATCGCACTTTATAAGCAAACTATATTGGAGCTTAAAGACAACAAAACCTTTAGACTTTATAGCAACATTGATTTACCTATTTGTTTTATTTTAGATAAAATGGAGAAAGTGGGTATTACAGTAGATGCTAATTACCTAAAACAATTATCCGCTGAATTTGGAACAGAAATTCTAAAACTTGAAGAAGAAATTTTTGCTCTTAGCGGAACTAAATTTAATATTGGTTCGCCCAAACAATTAGGAGAAATCTTGTTCGAAAAAATGCAATTACCTTTCGGTAAAGCTTCAGCTAAAGCAGGCTCTTACTCAACGGGAGCGGAAATACTAGAAAAACTTAGTGAGCATGGATATAATATTGCAGATTTGTTATTAAGATGGCGGCAACTGACAAAATTAAAGAATACCTACACCGATAGTTTGCCGAAACAGATAGATAATATAACACATAGGGTACATACGACATTTTTACAAACTTCTACCACTACAGGAAGACTTAGCTCACAGGAACCTAATCTACAAAATGTACCTATTCGCTCTAGTGAGGGGAATCAAATCAGACAAGCTTTTATTGCTGAAGAAGGTTATAAATTAATATCTGCCGATTATTCTCAAATTGAGCTTAGAATATTAAGCCATATCGCAAATATAGATGCACTAAAACAAGCATTTATCAATAAAGACGATATCCATACTCTAACTGCTTGTCAGATCTTTAACTTACAAAAACACAAACTAACTAGCGAACATAGGCGTAAAGCAAAAGCTATAAATTTTGGTATCATTTACGGTATAAGTGCTTTTGGGCTTGCTAAGCAATTAAACGTTACTAACGGCGAAGCATCCGAATATATCAAGAAATATTTTGCTGAATATAAAGGAGTGCAAGAATATATGGAGCAAACAAAAGCTTTTGCAAGTAGCAACGGCTATGTCACAAATTGCTTTGGCAGAAAATGTTTTGTACCTCTAATTCATGATAAAAAGCTTAAACAATTCGCAGAACGTGCGGCTATTAATGCTCCGATTCAAGGAACTAATGCCGATATAATTAAAATTGCTATGATCAATCTAGATCAAGAAATAGAAAAACGTAAACTTAAAACAAGATTAGTACTGCAAATTCATGATGAATTACTATTTGAAGCACCGATTGATGAAGTAGCAATTATAACACCTATTATTAAAACAATCATGGAAAATTCTACTAATATGGATGTACCGATTATAACCGAAATTAGAGCAGGTAATAACTGGATGGAAATTCATTGAAGGTGTATCATTCCTAGCTAAAGGCGGCGCTATTGCATGACTTGCTGTCATTTCCGCAAAAGCTGGAATCCAGAAAAATAACTTCAACATATAATACAACATACATATTTGATAAAATAAGCATATAAAAAATCATATATTAATATAACATTTGAAGAATTTTAAAAGGAGCGTAATGTATGAAAAATTTTATATTCACGTCTGAGTCAGTTGCTGAAGGGCATCCGGACAAAATTGCCGATCAAATTTCAGATACGGTACTTGATGAGATTCTAAAACAAGACCCTAACGGTCGTGTTGCCTGTGAAACATTTGTAACAACCGGTCTAGTTCTAGTGAGCGGCCTAGTACCTATGTGGATATTGAGCAAATAGTACGTAGCAAGATACAAGAAATCGGCTATAATAATCCAAATTATGGATTTGACGGTAGCTGTTGTGCAGTAATTTCAGCTATCATTAAACAATCACCCGATATAGCTATGGGTGTTGACAATGCAAATGACGATGAAATAGGTGCAGGAGACCAAGGTATGGTTTTCGGTTATGCCTGTAATGAAACGGATAGTTTCATGCCCGCACCAATTTACTACGCTCATTTATTAATGAAAAGGCAAGCATATTTACGTAAACAAAATGTCTTGTCTTGGCTTAGACCCGATGCAAAATCTCAAGTCACGTTACGATATGAAAATAACAAACAAATTGCCATTGATACAGTAGTTTTATCAACTCAGCATCATCCGGAAATACAACAAAAAGACCTGATTGAAGCAGTAATGGAAGAAATTATTAAACAGGCATTACCAAGCAATTTACTTCATCAAGACACTAAATACCTAATTAATCCGACGAGTCGGTTTGTTATAGGCGGTCCCGTTGCAGATTGCGGTTTAACCAGTAGGGAAATTATCGTGGACAGCTATGAAGGAATGGCAAGAAACGGCGGCGGTTGCTTTTCTGGAAAAGATCCAACAAAAATAGATAGATCGGCTGTTTACATGGCACGCTATATTGCTAAGAATATAGTAGGAGCAGGACTTGCCGATCGCTGTGAAATACAAATATCCTACGCAATAGGCGTAGCTGCTCCCGTATCTGTTTATGCTGAAACTTGCGGTACTAGCACATTAAGCAACGAACAAATTACTAAGCTCATAACACAGTATTTTGATATGCGTCCAGGAAGAATTTATTAAACATCTTAAGCTTCGCACTCCATGTTATCAAAAAACGGCTTCTTACGGTCATTTCGGCCGAGAAGACGCAAATTTTACATGGGAACAATTAGATAAAGTAAATATATTGAGGTGAGTAATTATTGACATTTATTTATTCGTAATACATGATTATTTTTATCCCTGTTTAACTAATTAGTTAAAAATATAGCTGAGAATATAAATAATGATAGAAAGTTCGGTAACTTAGAAAATTATGATAATCAACTTACAAATACTGCTCTAAAAGAGAATAACCAAAATAAGCTGAAAGAACATTATGACAATATCACTCAAGCCTTAAATAACATACGGAAATATGAGTATGAAGCAAAAGCAACTCAGTACTGCGAAATGCTTGACGATGCCCGTACCTATGATAAATCCACAAAAGATTATAATTTAGGCTCAGTTCATTTTATAAGGGCTAGCGTATAAAGCTTTAAATCCTGACGAAAATACAGGTAAAAAATTAGACCATTTTATGGATAGCTTAGATGAGATTTATAAGCAATCCTTTTTACGTAATTTAACTAGCTCAACTGAATTACCACCAGCAGAACAGTTAAAAAAATTTTTAGAAAAAACTACAGATGAAATATATGATAAACTGCAAAAAACCGGAGAAGCATATTTATCATATTCTAATGCTCCTACTAATACAGGATTACATGCAAATGTTATAAAATATTCTAAAGAAAACGGAAAAAATTATCGTATATATATATAATGCCGGTGCTGGGGTAAGAGCAGATAATTCAAAGCTAAATCAAACACCAAAAGATCAATTCTCTAAAATAAATGAAACAATAGAAGCAAGAAGTAAAGCAAAATTCAGCTCAATTAAATATGCACTCAAAAATCAAACAGATAAAGAAATAAAAGATAATATATTTTCTATATTATCTATAAATGAAATAGAAGCAATAAAAGCTCATAATAACGAAATCAACAGATTCAAATCGGAGCAATTGATTAATCCAACAGCTGATTCAAGAAGAACAGTTACCGGACAAACTTTAGGGAATTGTAGTAGCAGGTCAATAAGAGAAGCTTTAAGAGACAATGTACCGGATTCAGAATTTCGTGAAATATATGATTTTATTACACAAAATCAAGTATCACAAATAATATCAAACTTAGAAAGTGAACAAAAAAATTTAGCAAATATCTTAAATATACCTTTAATAAAAGAACAAAGTATCTCAAATACAACTTATCAAAATTAATTTCAAAAAGATATTGCCAATTCAGCTACTAATTATTTTGATACTTTTTTTTATAATGAAGGGCATACACCAAGCACAAAAGAAAAGTGATTTAATAAAGTTGCTGAAGAATCTAATTTAAAGTATATCAAGATTGATCTAGTAGATTTTTTATCTACTGTATTTCCCTATAAGGACACTGATTTACCTATTACCGAGGATCTTTTTAAGCCTGTTATAAACCATATCCAAACTTGTTTTGAAGATCATGAAATCGCTCCCTCAAAAAAAGTTTTAGAAAATTATAGATTATATAAATCTAATAAAGAACAAATCATTAAAGAGCTATCAGCAAAATGCTTAAATGATAAAAATGTAAATATACTTATCAAAGCACAAATACAAACGAAAATAGCAAACCGCCCGGCATAGATATTTTCCAACAAATGAAACAAAGTAATACTAACCCTAAACCGCTAGAGCTATCGGAAGAACATAAGAAATTGGATAATGTCATAAAAGATATGGCACAAAAATACAAAATGACTATACCGGAAGCAAAAGCATCTGAAGAAATCACTCAAATGGTCAAAGATTTATAGTAAAAATAAACTTAATGAAGAAATAACACCTATAAAAGCTCAAAAATTAGTAGATGAATTTACACAGCAAACTCTAGATATTTTTGGAGAGAATAAATTAAGAGACTCACCTATAATTGAAACAAAAAACGCGCATATTAATATACCGCTCCTGAACTTAGAAAAACAAGAAACTACTAACCTTAACTTGGATATAATATACTCAAAAAATTCGCCTGTATCAAGCTTTTTGAATGACGCTGTACTTAAAGAAGAAAAACAAAATTTAGTAAATGCACTAATAACTGAAGTTAATAAAAATCTACCTAATAATACAGGAGTATTAGAAGATAAAAAATAAGAAGTTAAAACCGATAATACATGCAATAAAAATTCAGAACCTAAAAAACAAACTATCAAAAATAAATTTTATAAGTATTTAAGTAAATTAACGAGAAAATTGGGATTAAAATCCATAAGTAATTATCTTAAAGAATTAATTAAAGCCCCAAATCTTGAGCAAAATATCAATTTAGAAAAAGAAGCAAAGTTAATAGCAGACAAACATCGACTAACAAAATATATGGAACTTAGCGATAATAAAAATAATAATGCAGTATTTAGCGGTAAAAAAACATCAAAGAATATTACTCAATTATAGATTCATTTTACCGTCAATTCAGATATTGCCTATAAAAAGTTGACTCAAGGTTTCGATGTCATTCCTGCGAGGCTTTGTTGCATGGCTCGGTTTTTTCGTCATTGCGAGGAAAATTACGAGGTAATTGTACGTCTGCAATCTCAAGTTTGTTATTATTTCATGAGATTGCCACGCAGCCTATGGCTGCTCACAATGACGACCCGGTATCACACAACAATGCCTTGCGGGAATGACAGCGGAAAACCGAACCACGCAACAACTACACTATTTACTATATCCTTTTAAAATCTCAAAATCTTGCCCTTGGAGCAAAAATTTTTCAGGTAATGTAATTTTTGCTATAAAATTCTTTACATCTGCGCTTTGTAAATAGATTGTAGCTTTAGCATTACTCTGATCTTCGTTATTTATACGAGCTGCAAGCAAGGTTACTATCTGCCGTAATTCTTCATGATTTTGTGGATAAAACTGTAGTTCAAATTGTTTATTATTAATTGCATCCTCAATTGATGAAAAGCTTTTTGCCGTTAGTTTTATTCCTCCCTCATCTTTAACTATGTCACAATTAACAACTACCAAACTTTTAACATCAAGTAAATGTACATAATCTTTTAAAACTTCCTCACTAAAAATACTAAGTTCAAAGATATTCTCAGGATCGGAAAGCACGAGCGTCACAAACCTACCTCTTGCCGACATACGAGAATCCTTTTTTTGTATTACACCGGCAAGATTTACTCGGTTAGTACCATCAGGTAAGTTATTATGTAAATCCGCAGTATTTAAAATATTTAAACGACTAAATATTTCTTGATATTCCGTAAGAGGATGATTAGAGATAAATAAACCCATAGCCTCAAATTCATAAAAGGCTAAAGTATTTTTATCGGCATAATCGCTTGATACTAAAATAGTTGGACTTAAACTAGAAACTTTAATTAAGCTAAATTGATTAGATTCCTGCTCTTCGTGATATGCAGTTGAATAAGAAAGCAATTTTGGAATGCTTGACAATAATTGCAATCGATTATCATGCAGCTCATCAAAACAGCCTGACTTGATTAAATTTTCCAATAATTTACTATTAATAGATTTGGGGGGTAATCTTTCAATAAAATCAGTAATTGATTTAAACGCCCCTCTTGCTTTTCGCTCATCCGTTACTAACTTACCGAAATTCGGCGTAACTCCCTTAATAGCACCTAAGGCAAAGATTATTGCACCCGCGATGTCATACCGTGGCTTGACCACGGTATCTTTTGAAATTTCCTGGATACCGCGATCAAGTTGCGGTATGACAGGCTTTACACTATGCGGGATGACAGTGTCCGAAAACTTTACACTAAAATACCCTTCAGAAATATTAATATTAGGTGCAATAATTTTTATGCCGTTATCTTTTGCTTCTTGTAAAAATAAATTAATTTTATCGTGATTATTCAATTCAAGATTTAAGCATGCTACTAAAAATTCAGCAGGATAATTAGCTTTAAGATATGCAGTTTGGTATGAAATAACACCGTAAGACGCAGCATGTGCCTTATTAAAACCGTATCCGGCAAATTTAGCCACGGTTGCAAAAATGGATTTAGCTTGAGATTCCGAAATATTATTAGCAATTGCTCCTTTAACAAAAATTGCTTCCTGCTCCTCCATTTCTTTTTTTATCTTCTTACCCATTGCTCTACGAAGTAAATCGGCAGCTCCTAGTGTATAACCTGCAAGAACCTGAGCAATTCTTTGTACCTGCTCCTGATATATCACCACTCCGTAAGTTTCTTCTAAGATTGGTTTCAATAGCTCATGTAAATAATCAGGCTGTTGTAATTTATGCTTACAAGCTATATAGGTAGGAATATTTTCCATAGGACCAGGACGGTATAACGCACCAAGAGCTATCAAATCATGTATAGAATCAGGTTTAAGGCGTCTAAGTGCATCTTTCATCCCGATACTTTCAAATTGGAAAACGCCGACTCCTTTACCTTTACACAACATTTGATAAGTCTTATTATCATCAAACGTCATATTGTTAAAATCTACTTCTATCCCTTGCTCTTTAAGCAGTTTCTTACAATCGGTAATAACCGTTAGGGTTTGTAGCCCTAAAAAATCAAATTTAATTAAACCGGCAATCTCAGAATATTTCATAGAATAACCGACTACCAGCATATCGGAGTTAGCATCTTTATATACCGGTACTATATCGACTAAATCAGTACCTGCTATTACGATTCCTGCAGCATGAGTTGAGGAATGCCTATGCAGCCCCTCAAGAATTAACGAAGTATCAAGCACTAGCTTAATTAACTCCGCTTCACCGTCTAAATTATACAGCCCATTACCTTTAGCGGCATTTGCAAGCTCCGGAACTTCACGCATTGCCTGTTCTAAGCTAACTGGATTAACTGCACTAAAAGGGACAAGCTCCGTTAGATAATCAGCGAATTTATAAGGTAAGCTAAGAACACGAGCGACATCCTTAATTACAGCCTTTGCCTGCATCTTACCGAAAGTTATAATCTGTCCTACTCTATTATTACCGTATTTGGAACGTACGTAATTAATTACTTCCTCACGCCTTTCCTGACAAAAATCAATATCAAAATCAGGCATTGAAATACGTTCAGGATTTAAAAATCTTTCAAATAATAAGCCAAATTTAATCGGATCGAGATCAGTAATAAGCAAGCTCCAAGCAACAACCGAGCCTGCTCCCGATCCTCTACCCGGTCCGACTAAAATACCCTCTTTTTTACTCCATTTAATAAAATCAGATACAATCAAAAAATAACCGGCAAAATTCATATTACAGATAATATCCAGCTCATAATTAAGACGAGCAAAATATTCGGTTTTCAATTCTTCTTGATTCTCTAACGAAATATTTTCAGATTTAAACTTTGTAGCAAGCCTTGCAAGCAACCCTTCTTTTGCATCTTTTTTAATTAAATCCGTTTCACTAATATCTTTGGTGGCAAAATTAGGCAGCATCGGCGGGTTTGCATGTGCGGCAAAATAACAACGCTCTCTTAAATTCACGGTATTTTGGATGGCACTAGGTAAATCGGAAAAAAGCTCTATCATCTCATGCGGTGATCTAAAATAACAATTTTCGCTAACTGTTTTTCGATCCAAATATTCTTTAGTAACACCGGCTGATATACATAACAATACATCATGTGCATCATGCATGCTTTTCTCACTAAACAAAACTTTATTAGTAGCAACAAGCGGAATAGCAAGCTCGGCAGCAATTCTAATATAACTATCCTCAATAAACTGTTCTTCCGGTATCTCATGTCTCATAATCTCAAAGTAAAAACGATCTCCTAAAATTTCCTGTAATTTACGTGCAAACAGCATCGCTTGCTCCTCGTTGCGAGCTAGCAAGCATTTTCCGACAATACCGTCGGTATAACAGCATAATCCTATTAATCCTTCTTGATATTCGATTAAATCTTCAAAATCAATGTGATCGCATATCTTACGATCATTTTTAATAAAAGTAAGACTTGATAGTTTGAGTAAATTTTTATAACCAGTTTCATCTTTAGCTATAAGCAAAATTTGAGCAAAAATATCTATATCGTATTTTATATTTAGAATAACTCCGTGTATCGGCTGCAGTCCTTTTTTTACTGCACATAATGCAAACTCTAATGAGCCGAATAAATTTCCCTTATCTGCCAAACAAATAGCAGACATTTTATTCGATGAAGCAAGTTCTACTACCTTCTCAATCGTTAATGCACTTTCTAGAAAAGAATAAGAGCTTTGAGTTCTTAAATGAATAAATTCAGGTCGCATTTTAAATTAATGTTAAAGTTTATTGTCTTACTGTATGACTCCTTATGTCATCCCCGTAGACTTTTTATGTTATGTCCGCGTAGGCGGAAATCCAGGGTAAAGCGAGATAAATCGAACTTTTAAAAAGTTTTAAAGTACTGGATTCACGCCTACGCGGACATAACATCGGAAGCCTTAACGACAAGACTAAATTTTACTTCCGACTGCATAATATCTAAAACCGATTTTTTTCATTGCTTCATTATCTAGTATATTTCTAAGATCAATGATTATAGGCGATTTTACTAAATCATAAATTTCTTGCCAATTAAGTTCTTTAAATTCTGACCATTCAGTTGCAATAACTATAATATCTACTGATTTACAGGCGTCAACTGCTGAATCTAAATATAGCAAATTTTTATGTTCCAAATTCTTTTTAGCATTTTCAAGACCGATAGGATCAAATGCTTTAATATATACATCTTTATTTAATAAGATCTTTACAATTGCGATGGCAGGGCTTGCTCTTACATCATCTGTTCCTGCTTTATATGTTAAGCCTAAAATTGCTATATTTTTACCTTTTAAATCTCCGTCTAACAAAGTAGCTATTTTATCTACCATATTACTTGGACGCTGCTTATTACTTTTAATTACTGCCTTAAGAATCCTACAATCTATATAATGATTTTCTACAAGATTATTTAACGCTAGAATATCTTTTGGAAAGCACGAACCGCCAAAACCAGGTCCTGCATTTAAAAAATTTTGACCGATTCTTTGGTCAAGTCCTACACCTTTAGATAAATCTTTAATATTACCGCCGATTTTTTCACATAAATCAGCCATCTCATTAATAAAAGCAATTTTGGTAGCTAAGAAACTATTTGAAGCATATTTAATAAGTTCGCTCGTCACTAAATCGGTAACCACAAACTTTGCACCTTGTAAAGGTGCATAAATTTTTCGCAATATTTCCTCTGATTCTTTATTATTTACACCGATAACTATACGATCAGGATATAAAAAATCTTCTACCGCACTACCCTCTCTTAAAAACTCAGGATTAGAAGCAACATTAAATGAAAAGCCTCTTGATTTTAAATAAGCTATAATATTACTGCAACTACCGGGCGGAACGGTAGATTTTATGACTATTAAACAATCTTTATTTATATGCTCGAAAACTTTATCAATAGCATCATAAACATATTTTAAATCCGCTTCTCCCAAACATTTTAAAGGTGTACCGACCGTAATAAATATTGCATCAGCATTTTGAAGTTCATTATTATAAATATTTGTAAATTTTAACCTATCAGATTCTAAAGCTTGCTTAAGATACTCATCAAGTTTAGCTTCATAAATCGGTAATATTTGCTTATTTAATTTGGATATTTTAACCTCATCATTATCAAGACAAGTAACATTATGACCTAAATAGCCCATAATAATACCTGAGACTAATCCCACATATCCGCTACCGATAAATGTAATATTCATAATTTTTTGTGATTTTTATATTAAATTTTTAAATTATACGTTATATTCCAAGTGTATACCTCAAATAAATGAAGAGTAGTATAGACGAAGCTCAATTTCAAAAAGTACAAGGAGTCCACAAGACGAGGAACAGAGCGTATACTTAATACGTGAGTACCGGAGTACTTGTAGGATGACGTAGCCAATTTTTGCAGTTCTATCCGAGTATATAAAGCTTTTATCATATTTCAATAGATTTACAAGCTCAAATGAATTTTATTAAAAAAACCTTTATTAGTATTTTTATAATTCTGATTTCATTATCTTTGGCTATAACTCTAACTGTTTATAGTGCAAATAAAGGACACTTAAATGAACCTTTGAAAAAAATAATTGAATTTTATTTAAGTAAAAATGATATAAAGGCTGTACTACATAATTTAGAATTTAAAGAAAACCGATTATCCATAGATAAAATTTCCTTAAGTCTTATAGATATGCTAGAGGAGAAATTAACGATTTTAATCTTTTCTTTAATTTCAAAAATTTCTTCTCTAATTCGTTAATAGAGGCTAATTTTAATATCGATAAAATTTCCGTAATTTCAAATAACGATGAAGAGATTATAAATACTTCAACGACCGGTGATTATTCGTTAAATATAATTAAAAAAGATTCCCTAACCGACATACGACTAACTTCAATAAAAAGTGATATCTTAACTGATGAGCAAGGAGCAGACTTACCTCTAGGAAATGCTTTATGCTCATATAAAACCACCTATTCTAAAAATAATCCAAAGACCGTTAATTGCAAACTCACCTTTGGGGACAAAGCTTTTTTATCACTAAGCGGTATAATAACCGATAAAAATATCGATGCAAGTGCAGCTGCCGCAAATATGCCTTTAATAATTTATCAAACAGTCGAAAAAATTATTCCGAATAATCCTATAATCTCATATTTACGAGAACATATAAAACAAGGTTACATCCAAAACGGAGAATTAAATATTAAATTAGATAAAAAATTTTTAAAAAAAAATATTTTAGTAGAAGATAATTTAAAAGCAAATTTACATATCTCGAATTTTGAATATAAATATCATACAGATTTACCGCCTTTGACTAAAGTTGATACTAATATAATCATTTCAGGACCGGAAATAAAATTTCTAATTAATGAAGCATATAGCGGTAAAAGTGTCGTTTCAGACGGTATTATGACTTTCAAATGGGAAGGACTGGATAAATCACAATTTGTGTTTAATGCTACTGCTAAAGGTGAAATTAATGACTTAATTGCCTTTGTTCCAAATGATGCATATCAAAATATTAAAGCTCAAAATATTGATCTTAAAACAATCAAAGGAACGGCAAATTCAATAATAGAGCTAATAATTCCTATTAGCCCCAACATCCCTAATAGCTATAATGTTTTGTCGACATTAACAAATATCTCTTTTAACACATTAGATAATAATATCCTATTACAAAACGGTGAAGCCAAAGGTAGTTTTAAAGATAATAAACTAAATATTAGCGGTAAAGGTAACATTAATAATTATGCAAGCAGCTTTACTTATGATCATGATATATCGGATAAAAATAATGAGTGTTTACTTAAAATAAAAAGCAATATTGCAGCAAATAATCAAAGATTTGGAGTATTTAAATTAATTTCAGGCAGCACCGTTTTAAATTTTGAGTATAAAAAACAGCATAATAATGAGAGTTTTATTACCGTTAATTCTAATCTTAATAATTTAGAATTTTATATAGATAAAGTATCTATTCATAAAAAATTATATAAAAAAGCCAATTTATATTTATATACTAAATTAAATGATAAAAATTTCGATAGAAATATTGAATTTAACCTTTCAGGGCAGGATAATCTAAAAATTAACGGTAATGCCTTAATTAAGAAAAATATTTATAATATTAATCTAGCCTCTGTTAAACATAATCATACGGATTTAAAAGGAAAAATAATCATAGATAACCATAATCTTAATACGGCACTTTATGGAAACAGATTAGATTTATCAAATGCTAATATGATGCAGTTTTTAGAAAAAGCGGGAGATTCTACACGTAATATTAATTTAAAAACTAATATATCAAAAATACTTTTAAAGAATAATATAATTCTAGGTAATCTTGATTTAGCAATTAAATGTGATAAAGTGCGGTGTTTCTCCGGCTTTCTAAATGCTAATATTGATAATAAAAAAGTTAAGATGTCGCTTACCGCTAAGGAAACTTTTGAACAATGGTTCATTGAATCCGATAATGCCGGAGCATTACTTAAGGGACTCGGAATGTATACCACTATGCAAAACGGTCAAATTAACATCAACTTAAATACAAAAAGATATGAAGTAAAAAAAGGTGAAATAGTGCCAATATTAGACGGCAAATTTTCTATAAAACATTTTACGGTAGTCGATACTCCTTTTTTAACACGGCTTGTTTCCTTTGTTTCGTTGCCGGGTTTTCTTAGTTCAATCACTAATAATAAAAATATTTTATTTGAAGATATGAGAGGTAAATTTAATTATAGAGGAAATATAATTACAATTTTTGATACGGAAGCACATGGACCGTTCTTTGATTTTACTATGACAGGTAATATTGATACCAAGCAGCAATTAATTATGGTTAAAGGAAATGTTATTCCTTCCTTTTTCTTAATCAGCACTATTGTAACTAAAATACCGGTAGTCGGTAAAATATTTTCCAAAGTCGCTCCTTACTCCCTAAAAATGAAATATTAAGTAACTATTTAAAGCTATTAGATTTCGTGTACAAAATTTTTAATCATTCCTTTATGTCATTCCTGCGAGGCATTATTGCGTGTGTACCTAATCGTCATTACGAGCGACTGAAAGCGTTGTTGCATTGCTCAAAAAACGTGTTCGGCGTTATACCGTGGCTTGACCACGGTACCCAAAAAACAACTAAGAATGCTAACGATATTAGTATTTTTAACTGGGTCCTGCTACAAACTTGCGGGATGACAGAGGTGGAAGTAAGACATGCAACAAAGCCACAACTGCAAGGAGCGTGGTGGCAATTCAGAAATAATAATAGAATATTCTGTAAATCAGAATTTTTTACTGGATTGCTTCGTCGAAACTTACAGTTTTTCCTCACAATGACGTTTAAGATCAATTCATGCAAGAATGACATAAATAACAATACATATTTAATCGGTATTTTACTTTTAGGCTTAATTTCCGGTCTTACGTTCAATTTAATTTTTTTTACAGTTCCATATCAATTATCCGAAGCAAAATACACCACTGATATAATAGGTTCGATATCACTAGCTGCCTTTCCGTATTGCTTAAAGGTCATATGGTCACCTTTTATAGATAAATACTCTATACCTTTTTTATGTTCTAAATTCGGTCACAGGCGTGGCTGGGCATTGGTATCACAAATATTTTTAATCCTAGCGATGACGGGGTTCTTAAACATAAGCCCTTGTAATAACTTATATATTACTGCAATTATCTTATTTATTATTTCATTCTGCAGTTCTACACAAGATATTGTACTTGATGCATATAGAATTGAGAGACCTACATCTAAAGAAGAGCTTTCAATGGCTTTTACCTTTAGTAGCATAGGGTTTCGTTTAGGTATGTTACTTGGCAGCGTCGGTACTTTATATTCATCAATTATTTTCGGCTGGAATACAGTATATAAATTTGCTCTATTCATTACTCTAATTGGACCTATAGTAATTTTATGTATCAAAGAACCACCATCAAAAGAAATATACCATACAACTACTAATTTAATAGGATTACAACAATATTTTGAAGTGATTAAAAAAAGTATTATCTCCTTAAAAAATGAACAGCAATATTTACTGCTAATTATATTGTTTATCTTTTTATATAAGGCTGCAGATTCTATACCTATGGCTATGAGTTCGCCTTTATTGCTCGATTTAAGTTTTACTACTCATGAAATTGCCGTTATTTACAAAGCTTACGGGTTACTAATCATGATCGTCGGAGGAGCTTTAAGCGGCGTTTTAGCTGCAAAAATTGGTATATTTCATAGTGTCTTAATTGGTGGAGTTACTCAATTATTATCACCTCTTATGTTTATGATTCTTGCTACTATCGGCTATGATATAAAGACATTTATAATAACTGTTACAGTACAAAATTTTTGTGCAGGCTTTGCAGGAACTATTATCTCTATCTACTTTGCTAGCCTTTGCAATAGTGAATTTGTTGCCACACAATATTCTATTATTGCATCTTTTAGCTCGCTTAGCCGTATTATTCTAGCTAGCCTTGGCGGTATTTGTGCAAAATATCTTACTTGGCCTGTATTCTTTTTAGGTAATACTCTGTTTAGCATGTTATTTATCCCGATATTTTATAAAATATATAGAAAGAAACTAGGCTTTGTGAATATTTCTAAAAAGATATGACAATTATTAAAAAAAGTTTATAATATTGATATATATATTTCTGCGAAATGAAGAGTCAGAATTTTTATGAAACTATATAGTTTTCAAGAACATTTATTAGAATTAAAAACAAGGCTTCTTAGAATATTTACTGCTTTTATAATTATATTTGCTATTTGCTATTATTTTAGCGACAATATTTATAGTGTTTTATTAAAACCGCTTGCTAAGCTAAGCGGTGATACGGTACGAAATATAATTTATACAGGGCTTACAGAAGCATTTTTTACCTATATTAAACTTGCAGCTTTTACTGCTTTTACTATTATTATACCTATAATTGCTTTGGAGTGTTATTTATTTATCAGTCCCGGGTTACACCGCCATGAAAAAAAAATTATCGCTTTTATTCTTTTTATGTCGCCTATTTTATTTTGGTGCGGTAGTATTTTTGTTTTTTACTTTGTAATGCCGAAAGCTTGGAATTTTTTTCTTAGTTTTGAAAAACGTGATATGATAGTACCGATAGTTTTGGAAGCAAGAATTAGCGAGTATCTAAATTTAGTTATTCATTTAATTATTGCTTTTGGCGTTGCCTTTCAGCTACCAGTTGTGATAATGATATTAAATATACTAAAAATAGTTAAGGTACAAACACTTAAGCAAAAAAGATGCATTGCCGTGGTAATTAACTTTATTATTGCAGGAATATTAACGCCTCCTGACATTTTAAGCCAGTTTGCTCTTGCAATACCGCTACTTTTATTATATGAAACTTCAATAATGATATGTAATTTTATAGAAAAACTGAGGACACTAAATGTTAAATATCAAATGGATTAGAGAAAATAAAGAATTGTTCGATCAAAAGCTTAGCCAAAGATTTATTGAACCTATGTCTAGTAAAATTGCTATGCTCGACGGAGAGAAAAGAAAAATTACGAGTTTAATTCAAGAATTTCAGCATGCACGTAAGGTAAAATCAAAGATTTTAGGTAATATGGCCTCTAAAAGCGGCGAAGAGTTTGAAGGGTTACAAAGAGATGTCAAACATATAAATGAGAAGTTGGAAGCACTTGAACAGGATCTAAATAATAATAACGAATTAAATGAACTATTAAATATGTTTCCTAATATTCCGGACGAAGAAGTACCTTACGGAATGGATGAAAGTATGAATAAATTAGTTCGTACTTACGGAGAGACAAATCCAAATGCTTTGAATAAACAGCATTTTGAACTAGGTATAAAATTAAATTTAATGGATTTTGAACAAACTGCTAAAATTTCTGGAACTAGATTTGTAACGTTAAAAGGTGATTTAGCAAAGCTAGAACGTGCTTTAATTAATTTTATGGTTGATGTTCATACTAAAGAGTGGGATTTCTTTGAGATATCACCTCCGGTATTAGTGCGAGATAATGCTATGTATAATGCAGGACAACTACCTAAATTTGCCGAAGAGTCTTTTGTAACAACCAATGGTTACAGACTAATTCCAACCGCAGAAGTATCTTTAATAAATATAGTCGCCGATACTATTATACCAAGAGAAAAATTACCGATGCGTTATGTTGCTTACACCCCGTGCTTTAGATCAGAAGCAGGTAGTAGCGGTAGAGATACAAGAGGTATGATTAGATTACATCAGTTCGGTAAAGTTGAGCTAGTATCTATTACTACCCCTGAAGAATCAAAAAATGAGCATGAATATATAACTAATGCATCAGAGACTATTTTACAAAAACTGAATCTTCCTTATCGTGTTATGTTACTTTGCACCGGAGATATGGGATTTGCGGCAAAAAAAACCTATGATATAGAAGTATGGCTTCCGGGACAAAAGCAATATCGTGAAATTGCTAGCTGTTCTAATTGTGGAGATTTTCAAGCACGTAGAATGAAAGCAAGATATAAAGAATTCGGCAGTAACGAAACTACCTTAGTTCATACTTTAAATGCTTCAGGATTACCTATCGGAAGAACTATGGTTGCAATACTTGAAAATTATCAGAATGAAGATGGCTCAATAACTATACCGGATGTCTTGATAAATTACATGGGAGGATTACAAAAAATCACTGCCTATAGTGAATAATTGTTTATTAAAGATAGATAATAAGGTAAAGTTTCTAGTTGTTGTTAAATTGGCTTTGTTGCATGGCTCTTATGTCATTCCCGCTTTCGCGGGAATGACATCGAGTAGAGGTCTACGGCTGCTCGCAATGACGACTCTAGCATCCACACAGGCAAAGTTCATTAGTATATACTCCTGTGAAATGAAGAGTTGTTATACGAAGTTCAACTTGAAAAATTGGCTACGTCGTCTTTGTAAGTCCTCGGATACTCACTTATTAAGTATACGCTCCGCCCCTCGGCTTACAGACTCCTTGCTCTTTTCCAAGTTGAACGAGTATACAAAACGATAATTTAAATTCAGGTTATTTGTGTTTAGTGGTTTACGAAAATTTGACAAAGATATATATAATTATAATGCTCCTAATTTTATACCTATAGCATGTCATTATAATGAAAATACTTTACTTACCAAAGACGGTAAATTACTACAAATTATCAAAATACACGGCATTACCTCAGAGAAAATAAGTGATAACATACAAAATTTACGTGAAATGGTTAGAGTTTCTATAAAAAAGAATATAACCGATTATAATTTTGCTTTTTGGCTACATACAATACGAGAAAAACAAAATTTAGACGATTCAACTCCTTACAAAAAATTATTACCGGCAAATATTCATACCCTATGGCAAAGAAAAAACCATTGGAATGATAAATTCGTTAATACTTTATATATATCTATAGTACATGATTCTGCTAAAGTTAACATCACAAATTTTAACTCTTTAATAAATTCTTTATCTAATAAATTAATTACTGATTTTGAAAATAACTACTTAGATGCAGCGTTTCAAAAATTAGACAATATCACTAATAATATTTTAAATGATTTAAACGAATTTGGTGCTGAAAAACTCGGTATAATATTTGAAAATGATAATGTTTTTTCTAATCCTTTATTTTTATATAATCGAATAGCTAACCTTAATAATAATGATTGTTTGGTACCTATAATAGATTTATCCGATGCACTAGGTAGAAGTATTTATACAATTAGAAGTGATAAAGTGGTAGTTACGGATCATGAGCAAAATAATAAATTCGCTTCTTTACTATCTATAAAAGAATATCATGAAACTCCTTCTAATACACTGGATAAATTTTTACAGTTACCGATTGAATTAATAATAACTGAAATATTTTACTTTGTTAGCAAAAAACAAGTAATATCCAAATTGCGTGGTCAAGATTATATTCTAAAAATTACTAACGACTCAACTTTACTTAATCACAAAGGGATTAATAAGCTTGATGCAGCTAATTTAGATTTTCAATTTTGTAATCAGCAAATTTCAATTGCCGTTATAGAAGAAGATGAAAATAAACTAGATGCAGCCGTAGCTAAAGCATCAACCGAACTTTTTAAACTTGGTATTATTCATGTAAAAGAAGATATTAATATTGAGCAAATATTTTGGTCGCAATTACCTGCTAACTTTGCCTTTATACGTAAAATGTCGCCATTATCCGTAGAGCATATTGCTTCTCTTACCGCTCTTCATAATACTACACTCGGTAATCAATATAATCCTTGGGGTAAGGCTATAACTTTACTGCGAACCGAGAAAGGTACTCCATATTTCATGAATTTTCATGATAAAACGAATAAAGGTAATACTTGCATCTTTGGTACGGGGAAAACCGGCAAAACCGTATTATTGAACTTTTTAATATCAGAATCGACTAAATACGATCCAACAATAATTTATATCTCTAATAATAATGATTCTAAAATTTTTATCGAGGCAATAGAAGGCAAATGGTTAGAACCGGACAAACAAATTATCAATCCATTTTTAGTAGATGATACAGAAAAATCACAAGCATTCATTTTAGAATTTTTAAAATTAATCAGTGGTCATTATATTTCACCTCTTAGCGAAATAGAGATATCCTTTCTAGAGAAATTAAAAAATAAAATTTTATCAATTGAAAAAGAAAAACGTATTTTTTCCGATATTTTAAAATTAGAAGATTTTAAGGAGGAAGGAGGAATACAAATACTTGATAACTTAAAGTTTTTACCGAAGAACAATTATATTCCGGATTATTTGACGGATCGTCTCTTAACATTGAAGAAGGGCAAGTTATAGGGTTTAATTTATATAAACTTTCTGATGAGCCGTTTTCTAAACAATTTTACCCGACGGAGAGAAAATTTTTAGAACAATTTAATAATAATTTACAGAAACACCAAAGTATTAGTGCAGCAGCAATTTATGCTCTTACTTATCATTTAAGTCTAGTTGGCACAAAACCTAAAATATTTGCTGCCGATAATTTTGATAAACTTTATAGACCTGAGATTTATTATGATAATATAAATTTAATCTATAATAATTTGTCTCAAAATAACGGTATTTTCGTCAGTAATTTCAATTTTATTTATCTTAAGTCATATCCAAAATATACTATAAAACCTTGGCTTGATTTAATTAATACTAAAATTATTCTACCATCTGAAGTTAAAATAGAAGATTTAGATAAAATTTTAGGTTTAAGCGAGCCGGAAATAAAAAAATTATCACAGCTAATACTTTCTGCAAGAATGTTCTTAATTAGTAAGGATAATGAATCGATAGCTTCTGAATTAAGTATTGCCGCTTTAATAGGAGTTGTCCGTATTTTATCAAGCAGACAGGAGGAAATGGATATTTATAAAAAAATACTTGAACAACACCAAGGTCCTCCGGATAATTGGGTTAATTACCTATATAATGAGTTAAATACGGACTAATATTTCACTCTGTCATCCCGTGATTTATTATGGGATCCAAAAAAATTAAAAAGGACTGGATCCCGCTACAAGCTCGTGGGATGACAATAATTTATTATGAACTATAAAAACAACGAGCATAAAGAATACTCAAAGTGTTAAAAAAATATTTACTATTTTTCTTATTTTCATTTTTCTCATTTAATGTATATGCATCTATTTGGGATGATATAGTCACTTGTCTTAACGATCCATGTAATTGCGGTCAAAGTGAGAGAACGGAAATTTGGAATAAGGATGGAGGCATCAATGCAAAGCCAAGAGGACCTTTTAAACCAGGCACATTATGTCCTCCTTGGAATAAAAGCGACGGCCGTAATAATGATACTTGTTTATTAAAATTTGATTACCCAGGTACATTTATCGGTTTTTTACTCAATAGATGTGCGGAAGAAGCCCCTGATAGTAGTTACTTTACTCCAAAAATTCGTATTAGAGTTCAAAGCTGTAATGCCATAGCTTGTTGGCACCAAAACTCTACTTTAAATTGGGATGGAGAATGTGTATTATGGCCTACAGGTTACGGTATACCTCTAACTAGAGTCTGTGCTAGAATTGCCGTACCGGATATGCCTCCACCTCCCGGAATAAATGCCCCACCTTCCCCTGCAGATCCAGGTTATACCGATGGAGTACATCTCAATAAAGTCGGTTATACAGAAACTGATAATAAGATAATCGGTGTAGACGGAAAAATAGTTACCTTAAAACCTCCTAAACTTTGTGCTTATAGCGATCCTGGACTTGTTAACCTTGTTTCAGATTCCGGTGTACATCTTGATCCGGTGGACTGGAATCCTAATCGTCAACCTCTTCATCACACTAACGAACTTAGCCCTATTGCAAAAGTATTAAAATTTTTAGTTGAAACGATAAAAGGAGCAAGTTTACCAAGTTTATTAGGTCAGCTTCTTGGTATGATAGATCAAAATTCAGAATTTATAAAAGTACTTCAATCAATACTTAATGCAATAGGAAAGATTTTTAATTTTTTTCCTACTTTAATAATAAAAATTATTGAAGCACTTGGGTCATTAAACGGTTCTGTAGATAGCTATTCTTTTGGTTGTGTACAATTACCTTTGGGGCCTTTTCCACCACCATATTGTCCAAATTTAGATTATATTAGCATTAATGCGAGTGCTCATAATGTATGTAGCATAAAAGATGCAAGCGGCCAGTTTGACCAATCTTCTACTAGTCCAGCTTGTGTAGTGCCATCTAATATTAATGTTAAAAACAATATTGTTAATAATACCATACGTGTTAGCTTTAGCAATCTTGTTCCGCTTTGCACGAGTTCTCGCTCTGACCTCAAAACTTGTGTAGAACCACGTAATATAGATTTTTCTTCAGCAAAAATTACTCATACTAATACGGCTTTTAAAGATTTAATTAAATCGTGTAAGAATACTTCAGGCGACACTCCATGTATTAATACAGAAATTTCTACGCCATGTAGTGTTACGGCTAACGGTTGTAATGAGGGATTTAGAATAGTATATTCGCAGAAAATTGGAAATGTAGAAACACCCAGCGATTACTACATAAGCGATATACCGGACTGTCCAAGTTCTAATTCAACTACCTGTCAAAAAGTGTGGGGAGTTAATATCGGCGAATTTAAGGATGTAAGCGTAAAATTTCCTGAGGTACAAAAGCAAGATACAACTAGCTTAATGCCTATAAAGACAGATGTCATCTTAAAAGACAATAACGGTAAAGATAGAAAGCTTTATGTCTCTATTAGTAATACCGAAGACGATAAGCAAAATCCTAATAATATTTGCTTATTTGAGTCCGGTAGTTTAATAGATTGCGTACCGAGAGTAAATCATTCTTACAGCTTAGCTACTTATGAATGTGCAAAGCAATATGCCGGAATTACCTGTACTAATAATAGCAATCCCAACGATGCTTATTATAAACCGCAATTCGTTGCATCAGTACAAGTAAGAGAAGGCGACAATATCATAGATGAAACAAGCACTCTTGTAACGCCGTTAGCATACGCCGGACCTCCACCTCCCAACCCCACTGACACCGAAAGCATAGTAATGCTTGCCGGTTATAAGTATAGTTCTTCCGTTGCGTTTATACCTAAAGATCCAAAGGAAGATAAATATATTGCTATGCCGTTTTCAGGAGAGAATGCTCTAAATCAGTTGACTATTCACGGTAAATATAAAGACGATAAAGCACCTTATGATAGTAATGGAAATCCTGACTCAAGTGCGGTATATTTAAAATATTTAGAATATATAAACGGTAAATATATCCAAGGTGGAACGCATACCTGCTTGATGCCGAAAAATTTCCAACATTGTAACCCTATGCCGCGTCCTACTTTACCTGATGGATCACCTATGCACGGTTACAATAATGACTCAATAAATTGTGTACTTGCTAAACTCAACAACAACGATACTATAAATTGTAAAGATTTTAAAAATAAATATAACGTTAAATATCCAAATCTTGGCTTATGTAAAAAAGATACAGATCTAACGCGCTGTACTCTAGAAGAAACAGTGTCAGGTCCAGGAAGAGGTATTACAATTTATACTTGCAATATAAATAAGATTCCGAGTAAATGCTATACCAATAACGATAAGGCTAATACTCCTATATGTGTTTTAAGTAGGGATTATACAGATAGAATCGAGCCGAAACCTAACATAGGACCAATATTAGTACCGGTAGATCCTTCAAAATATTATACAGTGACATATACAAAAGGAGATAACAATACTCCTCCTGAGCCGACATATAAAGCTGAGACTGAGGATGTAAGAGATAAAACTTGGCAAGAGCTAAATCTTTGTGCTCCTATATTAGTACCTACTTGTGCTAAAATTCCTAGCACAGAGAAAGCTCCTTCCGGTAACAATCACGGTAATGCAGAATGGCCTGAAAGCGATATAGGAGAACTTGCAAAAGGAAAATGCCCGACGAATTGGATACCTATTGATCCTAATAAACCTTTAGAACGCTATTGTTTATCATATTTTGATAGAAAGGTTGTCGAGTTTGAACCTTTAGGCCACAATGTCGGCTGTAGAGAATTTAAAGGATTACCTATAAAAGTTGGTTATAACGACTTTCCATCAGACCAATTACTTGAGACCCCTTATAATCCGGTAACTAAAATAGGTGACTATATCTTCAACAAAAAACCGGTACCACATGGGAGCATTATGGCATTTCCAAAGGATGGAGCAAGTATAGCTGCAGCAAATAAACCGGACAATACAATATTGCATACTGTAGAATTCAAAGTAACTTTAGATGCAATAATGGACGATATTGAGTATTTTGAAGTAAAAGATTTATGGTATGATGATTGCACATTAATATATGTCAACGGCACAAAGTTACTTAGCCTCCCTACTAACGTTGATTCTCTAGATGAGAAAAGGTACTGTAACAATGGAAATGACCAAGGTCAAGCATTACAAGCTAAAAATTTACCGATTGATATAAAGCGTTATTTAAAACAAGGAGAAAATACTATAAGATTCCAGCTAAGAGTTATGTTTGATGGAGGACTATATTTTCACATGCAATATAAAATGAAGAGATAAATAAATGAGTTGGATTATTTTTTATACGGTAATCGCTGCTTTACTGATTCTCGATTTGGGAATAATACACAAAAAAAATACCATAATGAGTTTTAAAGAAAGCATACTTTTTAGTCTTTTCTATCTTGTAATAGCTTGTTCATTCGGTATCTATGTTTACTATAATACGGGAGCAGATCATGCTCGTGAATATTATACTTGCTTTCTCATTGAGAAAGCTATGTCACTTGATAATATTTTTGTTATCTCTATTATGTTCCAATTTTTTAAAATTCCCGGGCAATATCAACATCGTGTTTTATTTTTCGGTATAATAGGCGTAATAATATTCAGAGCCGTAATGATTTACGGCGGTATTATTCTTATAAATAAATTTACCTGGTTATTATATATTTTTGCCGTAATACTTATTACTACAGGTATAAAAACTTTCTATGTATCACATAAAACTTTTGATATACAGAATTCTTATATTTACAAGTCAATAATAAAAAATCTAAATATTACCCCTAACCTTGAAGGGGATAAATTTGTTGTTAAACGTAATAACAAACTATATTGCACCCCCCTTTTTATATCTCTAGTACTGATAGAAGCAATAGATTTAGTCTTTGCTATAGATAGTATACCGGCAATATTCGCAATTACTAATGATGTTTATATAATTTATACTTCAAATATTTTTGCTATTTTAGGGCTTAGAGCGTTATTCTTTTGTTCAGCAGAAATTGTAGAACGTTTCAGTTATATAAAATATTCTTTGGCTTTAATTTTAATATTTATCAGCTTTAAAATATTTATTCATCATTATATAGCGATTCCGGCATATGTTGCGTTAACTGTAACTATTACTTTATTACTATTTGGTATAATTGCTTCCATAATTAGGAAAAATATGATTGACCATTAATAAAGGGGGTATATAATATTTTTTTATTTTGCAATTATAATGACTAAATTACTAAAATCATTTTTTATTACTATCATCATTTTTAATAACATTGCTTGCGCAAAAGAAACAGGGTTCTATATAGGAGCAGAAGGTGGAATAGTTGAACCGGTCGTTAGTAAATTCCGACATAAACACTCAAATACCAAAATAATTTTAAAAAAATCAAGTATGTATAGTGGGAAAATAGGCTATATAATATATCCACAGATAGCTATTGAATGCTCAGCAACTTATCACCCTAAATATCGTCTGCATTACGTATTACCTCAGCAAAATTTAAGTAATGGTCTCACTATTCCTAAAACCCCAGGTAATACTACCGTATTATCAAATATATATATGCTAAATCTTATTTATGATTTAGAAAAAATAAAAACTTGCACACCTTTTGTAATACTTGGAGGTGGAATAGCACAAGTAAAAGTTAAGCCTACCTCTTCTAGGTGGAGTGTTATAAATAGCGATTATTTTAAAGTAAGAAAAACTCATAAAAATTGTGTTGCTTGGCAAGCAGGTCTTGGAATTTCACAAGATGTAACTTCAAGTTTAAGTATTGATGCAACTGCAAAATTACAAACGGCATATAGAGTAAGAATTAATTATGATACACTTGATATGAAAACGGGGCAATTCGTGCCAGCAAAGCCTATCAAAAAAACTATAGCCGTTGGAGAATTTGGCGTAGGATTTACTTATAGATTGCCATTTTAATAATTCTATGATTTATATGAAAGCTACAATGTCATCCCGCGAGATGACACGAATAATTCAACTATATAAGGAAAAAATATGTCTCCAAAAGCTACTAACTCTTCTTCTACCCCTAACGGTCATGATAAGATGGCAAAAAAAACACATTCCGCACAATCCGTTGTTAACGGTGCGGTTTCAGATCATAACACTTATGATGAAGTACCGTATGAAAGCTACCCATATGCTCTTACAAATCCTTATCACTTAAGTACACTTGCAACTCTTTTCGGTGTAAATGCTCCTGAAGTCGAGAATGCAAAAATATTAGAGCTTGGTTGTGCAGCAGGCGGTAATTTAATACCACATGCAGTTCTTTATCCAAAAGCTTATTTTGTTGGGGTTGATTTGTCTAAGGTACAAATTGACGAAGCAAATAAAAATGTTAAAGCACTAGGATTAAAAAATATAGAATTCTATCATTGTTCGATAACCGACATTAACGATTCTTTCGGTAAGTTTGATTATATAATTTGCCATGGCGTAATTTCTTGGGTACCAAAAACCGTTAGAGATAAAATTTTTGAAGTTTGTAATAAAAATCTTAGTCCAAACGGAATAGCATATATTAGCTATAATACCCTCCCTGGCTGGAATATGGTCCGTACTATTAGAGATATGATGATGTATCATTCTAGCTCATTTGCAAATGTACGGGATAGAATAGCTCAATCTAGATTGTTCCTAGAATTTGTGAAGGATAGCTTAGAAAACTCTAAAACTCCTTATGCAGAAGCATTAAAAACCGAAGCAGGGCTACTTGCTAAACAAACCGATCATTATTTACGTCATGATCATCTAGAAGAAGAAAATGCTCAATTCTACTTCTATGAATTTATGAATGAAGCAAGAAAGCACAATTTACAATATTTAGCCGATTGTAATCTTTCGACTATGTATCTCGGTAATATGCCGCCGAAAGTAGTAGAGCAGTTAAAAGCGGTAAACGATATAGTTAGAACCGAACAATATATGGATTTCATTACGAATCGTCGTTTTAGAACCACTTTACTATGTCATAGTGATGTGAAAATTAATAGAAGTATTAACAATGATGATATAACGAAATTTAATATAATCTTTAATATAGTGCCTGAAAAACCACTCAAAGAAGTAGATCTTAATAATGCTTCCGAAAATTTAAAATTCTTCTTAAACGGCAATCAAGACTCCAACTTAACAACTAGTTCGCCTTATATGAAAGCTATTTTATACACTTTCAGCGAAAATCTAAATAATCCGTTAAGCTTTGAGAAAATAACCACTGAAGCTAATAAAAAGCTACATAATACTAAATTAAACGAAATCAAAGCTGAGCTTTTAAATAATGCAATGAAGCTAGTACTACAAGGTTATATTAGTATTACAAATCAGAAGCATCGAAATAACCCTGAGCTTGATAAGCCTAAAACAACAAAAATGGTGATACATCAAGCAACCAATACACCTTCTATGTGGGTTACAAATTTAAAACACGAACCGATCGGCGTTAATTTCTTTGAGAAGTTTGCACTTAGATATATGGATGGTAAACATGATAAACAAGCAATCATTGAGGCTGTACTTGGTCATGTAGAAAAAGGCGAGCTAACTTTAAGTAAAGAAGGTCAAAAAGTAGAAAACAAGGAAGAAATACGCAAAGAACTAGAAAGCTTATTTATTCCGATGATCAAGAAATTTTCTTCTAATGCTTTGTTGGTGTAGCCAATTTGCACTCTGTCATACCGTGGTCTTGCCACGGTATCCATGATACTAAACAAAAATTATTTATTGATTCTCCTACGCCAATGGCGTATAATTATTATGAGTAAAAAACTGATTTCAGTTGTTGAGCTTCCAGAGTTTCAAAAATTCGCTAAGAATAATTGAAATGAAAAAGAATGCTTTGAAATAATACATTACATTGCTGCTAATCCTGACCAAGGTGATATAATAAAAGGCACTGGAGGTATAAGAAAGTTACGATTTACTTTAAGTAGTAATAATAAAGGTAAAAGTGGCAGTATAAGAATAATTTATTTTTACTACAATGAAAATATGCCGGTATTTTTAATAACCGGTTTTATAAAAAGTAAGATGGAAAATATTAATCATAATAGTTGTAATGAATTAAAAAAACTAACTGAAGAATTGGTAAAATTATATGTCGGACGAGGCAAAAATGATAATAAAAATACTAATCAAACAAACAAAAGTATATTAATTGGAATGCAAGAGGCTGTTTTATACACTAAAGGAAAATTAAAAGCAAATAAACATGATATAAAATTATCTAATATAGACGTGCATGAAGCAAGAGATAAGTTAAAATTAACACAACAACAATTTGCTACAACATTTGGAGTGAGTGTTGCAACTTTAAGAAACTGGGAACAAGGCAGAAGATTACCTACCGGAGCTGCAAAATTACTTCTTAAGATTATTGAGAAAGAACCTAATGTTGTAAAACGAGTTTTACGAGGATAAAATAGAGATAAGACACAACCTATATAAACACCATGCCTATATTTTTTTATTTATTTGCAACATTAATAACTATCAGTAGCTTATGCGTTGTCTTAAGCAAAAATTCCGTATATTCGGTATTATGGTTAATTTTTGCATTTATCAACGGTGCAGGGCTTATGATTTTGCTTGGAGCAGAATTTTTAGCTATGATGCTGATAGTGATTTATGTTGGAGCTGTAGCAGTATTATTCTTATTTGTGATAATGATGCTAGATATGCACTTTAATAAGACAATAACGCAGCTAAAAGCAAATCTAGCTTTAAGTATTTTTATAGCTTTGATTATGTTTGCCGATTTAGTAATAATTATTTTACTTGGTACTAAAAATATTAATTTCAACTCCAATGTATCGTTTGTCATAACAAATAATATCTCAAATACTAAAGCAATAGGAGGCATACTCTACACAGACTTTATGCTACCGTTTCAAATGGCGGGCCTTATATTATTTGTCGCTATGATTGCATGTATTACGTTAACACTAAAGAAGCGTGAGGGAGTAAAACGTCAAGATATATCAAAACAACTACTTCACAATAAAGAAAATACCATATTAATGACAAAGCCTATTCTAAATAAAGGTGTTGAGAATATTAAATATGAATGAATATATTTCGCTTAATCATTATTTAATCTTAAGCAGCTTAGTTTTTACTATCGGAATGTTTGGATTATTTATGCATCGCAAAAATATTATCAATATATTAATGTCTATTGAGTTAATGCTG
This sequence comes from Rickettsia argasii T170-B, assembly GCF_000965185.1. Lineage (NCBI taxonomy): Bacteria > Pseudomonadati > Pseudomonadota > Alphaproteobacteria > Rickettsiales > Rickettsiaceae > Rickettsia > Rickettsia argasii. The sequence continues at coordinate 184,949 of NZ_LAOQ01000003.1, read as the reverse complement.
CTTGCAGTTAACATAAATTTTGTTGCATTTTCCGTATATATGCAAGAATTATCGGGACAAATTTTTAGTATTATAATCTTAACCGTAGCAGCTGCCGAAACCTCAATCGGGCTTGCAATATTACTAATATATTTCCGTAATAAAGGCTCCATTGAAATTACCGACATTAATCAGATGTGGGGATAATGATGTATCAAAATATTTCTATAATGATCATCATGTTACCGCTTGCATCTAGCATAATAAATGGGTTATTCGTAAGGGTAATAGACAAAAAATTAGCGCAAGTAATTGCAACCGGCTTTTTATCTTTATCTGCCTTATTCTCATTAATAATATTTTACGATGCAGGCTTAGACGGGAATATAATCCATATTAAATTATTACCATGGATTGAGGTTGGAAATTTTAAAGTAAATTGGTCGATTTATATCGATCAGCTAACTAGCATAATGTTTATAGCCGTAACATGGGTGTCAAGCATCGTGCATATCTACTCGCTTGGCTATATGGCCGAAGATAAGGGGATTATACGCTTCTTGTCTTTTCTTTCTTTATTCACTTTTTTTATGTTAATGCTAGTATCTAGCGATAATTTCTTACAGTTATTTTTCGGTTGGGAGGGCGTCGGCGCTTGCTCATATTTACTAATAGGTTTTTGGTATTCAAAAGAATCAGCCAATAAAGCAGCGATTAAAGCTTTTATAATAAATAGAGCCAGCGATTTTGCTTTTATCTTAGGTGTAATGACGATTATTGTTTATTGTGGCTCGGCAAATTACAAAGATGTATTGTCATCTGCAGAATTATTATCTAATATAAAAATATTTTTACATTTTTCCATTCTAGACATTATTTGTTTATTATTATTCATCGGTTGTATGGGTAAATCTGCACAGATCGGTTTACATGTATGGCTTCCTGATGCGATGGAAGGACCGACTCCGGTATCTGCACTTATTCATGCAGCAACCATGGTAACGGCAGGAGTATTCTTAGTAGCACGCTGCTCGTATTTATTTGAATATAGCCCTTTAATTCTACAATTTATTACGATTATCGGCGGTGTTACTTGTCTCTTTGCTGCAAGCATTGCTATTATGCACAGCGATATAAAGAAGATTATTGCTTACTCAACTTGCAGTCAGCTTGGTTATATGTTCATGGCGTGCGGAGTATCTGCCTATAATAGCGGAATATTTCACTTAGTAACTCATGCCTTTTTTAAGGCCTTATTATTCTTATCAGCCGGCAGCGTAATACATGCCGTTCACGAGCAGGATATTTTTAAAATGGGTGATTTAAGAAATAAAATGCCGGTAACTTATGGCAACTTCTTAATCGGCTCACTTGCACTAATAGGGATTTATCCTTTGGCAGGATTTTACTCTAAAGACTCGATTTTAGAAGCGGCTTATAGTAGCGGCTCGTTTATGTTTATTTTTGGAATAGCAGCAGCAATACTTACCGCTATTTATTCAATGAAGATTATTATGTTGGTATTTCATGGCAAAACTAAGCTAGCAAAAGATGTTTTTGAGCATGCTCACGAACCGGCTAAAGTAATGAATAATCCACTTATATTACTTGTCGCCGGGAGCTTTTTTAGCGGTATGATCGGCTATTATTTACTTGCTATGGACAAACCAAACGGTTATTTCCATGCAAGCCTATTTAATTTACATATTTATAAATTACTAATTAGCCACCCGCCTTTATATATTAAGCTACTACCTATGGCAGTCGGTATAGTGGGGATTGTTACTGGGATTTACTTATATAAGTCAAGCACTGTTATGTCATTCCCGCAAAAGCGGAAATCCAGTAAAAATATTAAAAACGCCTGGATCCTACGTTCAAACCGCGGGATGACACCCCTTGTATTAATTTCCAACATATTACGCAATAAATATTACTTCGATGAAATATATAATTGCTTAATTGTGAAACCTATTAACTGTTTAGCTTCTTTATTTTATCTTGGCGATCAGCAAATAATTGATCGTTTTGGACCGAACGGTTTTTCACGAGTCGTTAATTGCTTTAGCGTTCTTACCGGCAAAATACAAACAGGATATGTTTTTAATTATGCTTTGTATATAGTATCATTCATTGTTGTAACAATTAGTTATTTTGTTTGGAAAAACATAATGTACTGATGTTATTTGCGTTAAAAACTAAAACCATCATTGCGAGCGAATGTAAAGAGCGTGACAATCTCATGAAATAATAACAAATTCCTGAGATTGCTTCGTCAATTACTTCGTAATTTGCTTCGCCATGACGGAAAAAAACTCATAAAATCTTAAAGAATGTTAGAATTACCTATTATATCTATCAGTATTTTTCTGCCGCTAATAAGCGTGCTATATATTTTGCTGTTTATTAGTCAAAGTAAAAAAGCAGATAAACCGATATATGTAATGTATGTTGCAGTGCTTAGTTCTGTTTTAACATTCATCTCAACTATCTATATTTTAATAGAGTTTGACTCCTCAAACCCCGCTTATCAATTTGTTGAACGCTACGCTTGGCTTGATAAGATCGGGCTTGAATTCCATATAGGCGTTGACGGTATATCAATATTTTTTGTGGTTCTAACTTCTTTTCTTACTCTTATTTGTATAATTGGAAGCTTATTTACCATTAAAAAATATATTAAAGAATATTTGGTATGTTTTTTATTAATGGAATCTTTTTGTATAGGGGCATTTACCTCGGTAAATTTACTATTGTTTTATCTGTTTTTTGAAGCAATATTAGTGCCGATGTATATTATGATCGGCGTATGGGGTGGCAAGAATAGAATATATGCAGCTCTTAAATTCTTCTTATATACGTTCTTTGGTTCTGTATTTTTCCTGCTTTCATTAATTTATATTTATAGCAAAATGCATAGCTTTGATTTAACCTATCTCTTTCAACTTACCGATAATATTCCATTATTTGTTCAGCAAATTTTATGGTGGGCTATCTTTATTGCTTTTGCCGTTAAAATCCCTATGATTCCTTTTCATACTTGGCTACCCGATGCACACGTACAAGCTCCAACCAGCGGCTCGGTTATTCTTGCCGGTATTTTGCTAAAACTCGGCGGTTACGGTTTTTTAAGAGTATTACTACCTCTATGTCCGAGTGTATCACAAGAATTTGCAATTTACGTAATTTACCTTAGCGTTATTGCTATAATATATGCATCACTCGTTGCGCTTGCTCAAAAAGATATGAAGAAGATGATAGCATATTCATCTATTGCACATATGGGATATGTTACGATAGGTATTTTTAGCTTTACTAAAGCCGGAGTTAGCGGAGCAATATTTCAGATGCTTAGCCACGGCGTGATTTCTTCATGTCTATTCTTAATAGTCGGTACTTTGTACGAAAGATTACATACAAAAGAAATAGCTAAATATGGTGGTGTGGCAAGTAAAATGCCGGTGCTTGCCGCATTTTTTATGATTGCAATGCTCGGCTCTGTCGGGTTACCCGGAACTAGTGGATTTATTGGAGAATTTTTAAGCCTGCTTGGGATTTATAAGGTGAATGTAGTAGCAACCTTTATAGCAGCTCTCGGCATAATCTTCGGGGCGGTTTACATGCTGAAATTATACAAAGAAGTAATGCTCGGTGAAATTACCAATAAAGAAATTATGCATTTCAGAGATTTATATAAATACGAAATAATCTCAATAGCTCCTTTAATATTATTAATTATTTACTTTGGTCTAATGCCGAGTTCTATTTTAAATGTATTTAGCTTATCGGTGGAAAATTTGCTGGTAAAATTTTAATTGCTTACAAAAAATATAAATGCTACTCTAATTATAGAACTTAAAAGTGAGATTTATATGAAAAAATAGCAAAAGAAACTAAAAAACAAACCATGAATTAAACAACGCAACTAAAAAACTAGGTCAAGAAGCTAATAAGGTAACAGGCATAGATATAAGTCATGTGGTAAATCCTGATGCATCAGATCATAAAGAAGCTTGAAGCGATGCTCGTGAGAAACTTGGAATTGGTCATAATAATCAACAAGATAATACAGAATTAACTGGGACCATACCAGAAGAGCATCATGAAAATTAAATGCAACAGATGTCATACTGTGGCTTGATCACGATATCTAGTAAAATTATTAGTATTTTGAATTGCTTTTATGGATACCGTGGTCAAGCCACGGTATGACAAGGACATGCTATCACTTCATCAATTACAATTTAAAAACTTATTTGATCTAAATATTACTTTTCTTCCTTCTTCTATCACATATATAAAAGGAGCTAACGGTTGTGGGAAAAGCTCGTTGCTACGAATGATAGCAGGAATTATGCAACCGAGTAGCGGTAATATCTACTATAGAAACTGTAATATTAACAATATCGCTAAACTTTACTGCACTTATATCGGTCATAATTTAGGTCTAAAATCAGAAATGACTGTTTTTGAGAATCTAAAATTTTGGTCAGAAATTTATAATTCCGCTGAAACCCTATATGCTGCTATTCATTACTTCAAATTACACGACTTATTAGATAAAAAATGCTATAGTTTGTCTAGCGGAATGCAGAAAATCGTAGCCATAGCAAGACTTATTGCTTGCCAATCTGACTTATGGCTACTTGATGAAGTTGACACTAACTTAAGCAAAGAAAATAGGGATTTACTCAATAATCTAATTGTCATGAAAACAAATAGCAGCGGTATTGTTCTTCTATCCTCTCATCTAGAAAGCTCTATAAAATCTGCACAGATATTACAGCTTGATTAATTATTATTGTTTTGCGTATTTTTATAAATCTCCCAATGTACAATAAAAAATATAAGGCTAACTATAATCCCAATTGAACAATTAATTATTGTACTTACAGCATTTGTTTTAGTAACTTCTATATATTATTCTTATAACTAATTCTCTTGTCTTCTAGCTCTTTTAGAGGCAACCCTTTTAATTGTTCATATAAATCCTTATAATATGATTTTAGCTTTAAATATTGCTCATTAGTACTATATATTTTATGAGTTCCTCTTATTCCGGTAGGAATGAATGCATTAAATGTAATAGAGAGCGTTATCAATAAAACTATAGTAGTAACAAAACAAACTACCATACTATAAATCTGTTTTATAAACATAATTTTTTAGTTTTTATAATTAAGAGAATAAAAGTCAAAAAAAAAGAAAAGCAATAATTAAATTACAAAGGTTTATGAAATCTCGAATGCAAGGTTCGAATTTTCATGATATATTTTTTTAATTTAACTTTTTTGAAATGAACCTATTAACAGAATCACAATAGCATAATATACGTATATATTCCGAATAAATGGAGAGTAATTAAACGAGTATATTACCTATACTCGTAATCTTTGTGTAGTTTACTAGCGAGTGCCTGTTCCCATCTATCGCCATTTTGCAGTAATCTTTCCTTATCGTAAATAAGTGCGGTATGAGTTAGACTTGCAAACTCAAAATTAGGACCTTCAACTATTGCATCTACAGGGCAAGCTTCCTGACATAATCCGCAATAAATGCATTTTGTCATATCTATATCATAACGAGTAGTACGCCTGCTGCCGTCTTCTCGTTCGTCCGCTTCAATTACTATCGCTTGTGCCGGACAAATCGCCTCACAGAGTTTGCATGCAATGCAACGTTCTTCACCGTTTTCATAGCGACGTAAGGCATGTTCACCCTTAAATCTTGGACTAACAGGGCTTTTTTCATAAGGATAATTTATGGTAACTTTGGGCTTAAAGAAATACTTTAAAGTCAAAGCCATCCCCCTTACTATCTCATATAGAAAAAACGATTTTAAATAGTTTATCATAAAAATTATATATTAAAGATCGATGTATTTCTACAGGGCATCACCCGCATGGATACCGAGTCGTCATTGCGAGCAGCCGTAAGCTGTGTAGCAATCTCGTCAAATATCCTTAGATTGCTTCGTCAATTACTTCGTAATTTCCTCGCAATGACGGGTAAACCGATCAAGCAACAATGACAATAACACCTAAATACTTGGTAAATTATCTGTATAAACAAGCACGTTTGATACTAACACTACCCAAAATAAAGTTAGAGGTAAAAATACTTTCCAGCCAAGTTGCATTAATTGATCATAGCGATATCTTGGTAAGGTCGCTCTAATCCATAAAAAACAAAACAATAAGAATCCGACCTTAAATACAAACCAAAAGAACCCCGGAATACAATCTAACCACGATATATTAAAGGGCGGCAAGTAACCTCCTAAAAAGAAAGTCGTAGTCATTGTACTAACTAATATCATATTAGCATATTCACCTAGAAAAAATAAAGCAAATCCCATAGAGGAATATTCAACATTATAACCAGCAACTAACTCCGATTCTGCTTCAGGTAAATCAAAAGGTAATCTATTTGTTTCGGCAAGCACCGAGATAAAAAACACGACACCCATAGGTAGTAACATTAAATCAATCCACCACGGCATTGTTCTTTGTGCTTCAATGATCTCACTTAAATTGAGAGTACCGGTAGTAAGTAGCACGGTAATAATAACCAGCCCCATTGACACTTCATAAGAAATCATTTGGGCAGAGGAACGTATAGCTCCTAAAAAAGCATATTTTGAGTTACTAGCCCAGCCAGCAATAATAATGCCGTAAACACTTAAAGAAGAAATAGCAAGAATATATAAAACACCTACATTAATATCTGCCAGAACTACGCCCTTTGCAAAGGGTATAACTGCCCAGCCGATTAAACTTAATATAAAAGTTATCATCGGTGCTAAAATAAATAATATTTTATCGGAATTGGTTGGAATGATCGGCTCTTTGAATAAGAGCTTAACCGCATCGGCAATAGGCTGAAGTAATCCAAACGGACCGACAACGTTAGGTCCTCGTCGAAGCTGCATTAATCCAATAACACGACGCTCTGCATATGTTAAATACGCAACACACAATATTAAAGGGATAGTAATTGCAACTACCTTTAGAGCGATGATAATTAACGGAAAAATATATTCAAAAAAGAGTTCTAGCATGATTGTACTCTTATTATATCATTCCCGCAAAAGTGGGACTCCAGAAAATAATTTACAAAAAAAGAGCTGGATTCCCGCTTTTGCGGGAATAACATACGGGGTGAGAATAGCATATTTTTCATCATGCCGCCTCCTCGTCTCTTGCTTCCTTAGCCTCAACACACTTAGCCATAGTGACCGAATTTTTACTAATCACATCAGTCATATAATAATTAATAGGTTCTGCAGTGATAGGCTCTTTTGATAACTTATCTTTAGAGCTAAACTTACTAAATTTATTTTCTATAATTCTATCAATACTAGCAAATACCTTATATTCTTTAGCAAGCCTTACTCTTACTTCTTGCAAATTATCCATTCCGATATCTATTTTTAGATAACCGGCAAGCTCTTTAATAATTTCTATATCTTCTTTAGCTACCCCTACAGGCGATACTGCTTTTTCTGCTATTTGCGGTCTACCTTCTAAATTTACGTAAATTCCGCTCTGCTCGGTATAAGCAGCCGCAGGTAAAATTACATCAGCACTGCTAGCACCTGCGTCCCCGTGATGTCCTTGATATATTATAAAAGTCGATTTCAGCTTATCAAATGGGATGGCGTCCGCTCCAAGTAAATAAGCGAGTTCCAACTCTTCGAGCTTAATAGGAGTATTAAAACCAATATCAAGACCGCCAACTATAGAAGCGTGATTATGCAATATATTAAAACCTTTCCAATCATCACGCATAATATTATATTCAGTCACTATCTTATGAATAAGCGACAATATAGCATATCCGTCATCTCTTGCATATACACCGTCACCTACTATAATCATCAGATATTTTGCTGCTTTTAAGGCTTTCGTAAACTCATGAGTACCAATGGCTAGCTCCTCAATAATCTTAATATCACTTCCTAAATCCTGAATTTTATAGGTTTGGTTATGCCCCCCACCTATTCTTGCTACTTTTAGTGAGTCGGCACGTACTCGCATACCTATTCTACTATTTAATACTGGAGCTATTTGCCTTGGATTTGCTCCGACTAGCAAACATAAATCAGCCTTTTCTATCTCTGCAATAGTAGTATTAAATAAATAATTGCCTCGCTGCATGGTATCTAGTTTATAGTCAAACTGATTAACGCTGTAATTATTAGAGCCAAGCTTTTGCAATAATGTTTTTAACATAAACATTGCTTCGACAGAAGAGAGAGAACCAGCAATAGCAGCAATCTTTTCTGGTTTTACGGATTTTATTTTATCCGCTACTGTCTTTAAAGCTTCACTCCAGCTAGCTTCTACTAACTTACCGTTTTTTCTGATATAAGGACGATCCAAGCGCTGATATTTTAAACCGTCATAACTAAAACGATTCTTATCCGAAAGCCACTCTTCATTTATTTCTTCATTAACACGAGGTAATATCCTCATTACCTCATCGCCTCTACTATCAATACGAATATTAGAGCCTTCGGCATCATGCACTCCAATGCTAGCGGTATGTTTTAGCTCCCATTTACGAGCTTTAAAAGCATAAGGCTTAGAGTTCAAAGCACCGACGGGACAAATATCGATCATATTACCGGAAATTTCGGAATCTAAAGTTTGCTCTAAATATGAAGTTACTTCCATGTGTTCTCCACGGTGAATAGCTCCCATTTCCTCTATTCCCGCTATATCGCTCGCAAATCTAATACATCTTGTGCATTGTATACATCTAGTCATAGCTGTTTTAATCAGCGGTCCTATATATTTATCTTTAATAGATCTCTTATTTTCGTGAAATCTATTAGTACCTTTGCCGTATCTGAAAGCCTGATCCTGTAAATTACACTCTCCGCCCTGATCACAAATAGGACAATCTAAAGGATGGTTAATCAGTAAAAACTCCATCACCCCTTCACGTGCTTTTTTTACCATAGGCGTATCGGTATGAATAACCATACCGTTACTTACCGGCATAGCACAAGAAGCTATAGGCTTTGGTGATTTTTCCATTTCAACCAAGCACATACGGCAATTACCAGCGATTTTTAGACGCTCATGATAACAAAAATGAGGGATTTCTTTTCCTGCTTGTGTACAGGCTTGATAAACGGTGCTACCTTCTGATACTTCTATTTCAGAGCCGTCTACGTTCAGCTTTATCATTTTTATTTTATCCAATAAGTCATAGGGTCTGGGGATGCTTTGTCTTCTATCATATATTTAAAACCGATGGCAACACGAAGTATATACCAAACAGCGAGTATAAAGTATAGTACTACTCCAATCATGATAAACGTAAATATAAAACATACAATCCACCCAAGAACCCCAAGGCAAAAAGTACGAAATAAAAACACGTAATGACTAATTGCAAAGTTATCGCCTTTATCTTTGTTAAGATATGCAAAAAATACCCCGATTAACGACAATATCGGAGCTACGATCCCGCATAAATATAATATATATACCACAATTAAATTTTTCTTACCGCTCTCGGTATATTCTTTAAGATGCTTGTCCATATTTTTACCTCTTTATGTCGTTCCCGTGTGGCGTTGTTGCATGGCTATCTGAGTTGTCATTGCGAACAGCCGTAGGCTGCGTGGCAATCTCATGAAATAATAACAAAATCCCAAGATTACGTACAATTGCTACGCAATTTCCTCGCAATGACGATACCAGCAAACTACCCCTTCAAACTCTCTACCACAAAATGCATAATACTGCCGTGCTTTATATAATTTATTTCATTATCCGTAAATATTTGCAATATTAAATCGATTGTTCTTATTGCACCGGTTTGTTTTTTTATCACGCATTTAACAGGATTATAAGAGCTTATATTCTCGCTTAAGCCTGTAATGTCAATAGTTTCTGAACCGTCTAACTTTAAATCTAATCTTGTATTATTGCCGGTAAAAGTTAACGGTAAAATACCCATACCTACTAAATTTGAGCGATGTATTCGCTCAAAGCTCTCGGCAATCACTGCCTTTACACCAAGCAACCCAGGTCCTTTTGCTGCCCAGTCTCTAGATGAGCCGCTGCCATATTCTTTACCTGCAAAAATCACTACCGATACATCATGAGCTTTGTAGTCCATAGCTGTATCGTAGATAGTTTGCTGCGTGCCGCTTAACTGGTTTATGGTCAACCCGCCTTCTACACCTTTACACATCTCATTTTTTATACGAATGTTAGCAAATGTGCCACGCATCATTACTTCATGATTTCCTCTACGTGATCCGTAAGAGTTGAAATCTAGAGGCTCTATATGATGGTCCGTTAAATATTTAGCAGCAGGGCTGGTTTTACTAATACTACCTGCCGGCGAAATGTGATCGGTAGTAATAGAATCACCGAGAATTGCTAGAATTTTTGCAGATTTTATATCTTGTATATTATTCTTGCTGCCTATATCCTTAAAATAAGGTGGATTATTAATATAGGTACTATTCTTATTCCAGTTATAAGTAGAACTATTATTAACCTGTAAATCTTTCCACTCTTTCGTTCCACTAAATATATCAGAATATTTTTCTATAAACATAGAGGAATTAATTGAATTTGCAATAACTTCATCTATCTCTTCTTTGCTTGGCCAAATATCTTTTAAATAAATATTTTCTCCTATAGGCATATTTGTTAGATCTATATTAAGAGTGCCGCTAAGTGCATATGCTACAACTAAAATAGGCGAGCCGAGATAGCTTGCTTTAGTAAGCGGATTAATTCGCCCTTCAAAATTCCTATTACCAGATAAAACAGAAGCAACAACTAGCCCGTTTTTGTTAATAGTTTCCTCTATTTCTGGATTTAGAGGTCCGGAATTACCGATGCAAGTAGTGCAACCGTAACCTACTAGATTAAACCCTAATTCATCTAAATATTTATCAAGACCACTAAGCTTCAAATATTCCGTTACGACTTTTGAACCAGGAGCAAGAGAAGTTTTAACCCAAGGTTTTACCTTTAACCCGTGTTCTAGTGCTTTTTTAGCAAGAAGTGCTGCGCCAATCATAACCGAAGGATTAGAAGTATTAGTACAGCTAGTAATTGCTGCAATTACCACATCGCCGTTACCGATTTCGTAATTCTGATTTGCTACGGCATATTTTTTATCAATGTCTTTATTTTCTAAAGCAAAATTCGGTAATTCATATTTAAAATTACTTGCTACATCGTTTAAGTTTACTCGATCTTGCGGACGTTTTGGACCGGCAAGTGAACTATGTACCATAGATAAATCTAGCTCTAAAACCTCGGTATATTCTGCCGCATGTTCAAAATCATACCAAAGATTCTGCTCGATTGCGTATTGCTCTACTAATCTGATTTGCGTTTTTTCTCTACCTGTTAGCTCTAGATATTTTATAGTTTCTTGATCAATCGGGAAAAAGCCGCAAGTAGCACCATATTCAGGCGACATATTAGAAATAGTAGCACGATCGGCAATCGTTAGGTTTTTAAGACCCTCACCGAAAAACTCGACAAATTTACCTACTACTTTCTTTTTCCGCAACATCTCGGTAACGGTTAAAACTAAATCGGTTGCGGTAGCTATACCTGTTAATTTTCCTGTTAGTTTTACCCCAATTACCTCCGGCAGGATCATAGTAAGAGGTTGACCTAGCATGGCAGCTTCTGCCTCTATTCCGCCGACTCCCCAACCAAGCACCGATAAACCGTTTACCATAGTTGTATGGCTATCCGTTCCAATTAGACTATCAGGATAAAGGGTGCCGTCTTTATGCCACACGACTTTTGCTAAATATTCTAAATTTACCTGATGACAAATACCCGTACCCGGCGGCACTACTTTAAAATTATTAAATGCTTGCTGCCCCCATTTAAGAAATGCGTAACGCTCTATATTACGTTTCATTTCCATTTGAACATTTTTATTGAATGCATCCTTATCTGCATAAGAATCAACGCTTACGGAATGGTCTATTACCAAATCAACAGGAATAAGCGGGTTAATTTTTAACGGATCGCCTCCTATTTTCTTCATCGCATCACGCATAGCCGCCAAATCTACAATAGCAGGTACACCGGTAAAGTCCTGCATCAAAACTCTTGCCGGCATAAAATCTATTTCCGCATCAGATTTTTTAGTTTTTAGCCATTCTTTAAATACAAGTAAGCTTTGCTTTGAACCATTAGAACGTAATACATTCTCAAATAATACTCTTAAACTATATGGAAGCTTTTTTAAGGGAAGATCGATATCGCTTACCGCTTTATTTATATCGTAAATTTTGTATGAAGTATTATCGACTGATAACTCTTGTATATATTCTGAATTATGTACTTTTGACATTTGTTTCTCACTTGATTATGTGGAATGAACATCGTCATTGCGAGCAGCCTTAACACTGCGTGGCAATCTCAGGAAGTTTGACAAGATTGCCACGTCGCTTCTCGCTCCTCGCAATGACGGAAAAAAGCCTTGCAATGACATTAAAATAACCTTATCCCAAAACGTAGATTTTTTAAACAACTTAATGTTGATCTGATAAAGTTTTTTGAAGATCGAGAAGCTTAGTTGCTATTTCCGCTTCACTTAAATTCGTAACGTTAATAGCCGTTTCCGTAGCTATATTAATATAATTTGCCGTTACTTCGGTTACACCGCCGGAAATAAGATAAGTGTTTTCGGATTTATGCATATCATCTATATAAACCTGCATTAAACCGGCTTTTAAACTCACAATCATCGGAACGTGACTCGGCAGCACTCCAAACATACCATCCTCACCCGGCATTGTTACCATTTTAGCTTGCTTTTCAAATGCAATACTTAAAGGAGTAATTATTTTGACTAGAATTGTTGCGTTCATAGAATAATATAGTAAACTTACTATGTCATTCCCGCCTACGCGGGAATGACATCAACGTCACTTCAACGTCTGCGCCTTCTCTATAGCCTCGTCTATAGTTCCAACCATATAAAAAGCAGCTTCCGGTAAATCATCGTATTGACCCTCTACAAGTCCTTTAAAGCCTGCGATAGTATCAGCTAGATTAACAAATTTGCCTGCAGCTCCGGTAAATACTTCAGCGACATGGAAAGGCTGCGATAAGAAACGCTGTATTTTTCTAGCACGTGCCACGGTTAGTTTATCTTCTTCGGATAGCTCATCCATACCTAAAATAGCGATAATATCCTGCAACGATTTATAAGCTTGTAAAACCTGCTGCACTTGTCTTGCTACACTATAATGTTCTTCACCGACAATCATCGGATCAAGTACCTGCGAATTACTATCTAACGGATCAACTGCTGGATAAATCCCAAACTCGGCTATCTGACGGCTAAGTACTGTTGTAGCATCTAAATGTGCAAAAGAAGTAGCAGGAGCAGGATCAGTTAAATCATCTGCCGGTACATATATAGCCTGCACGGAAGTTATTGAGCCGTGCTTAGTAGAGGTGATACGCTCTTGTAGTTCGCCCATATCGGTTGCAAGAGTAGGCTGATACCCTACCGCTGACGGAATCCTACCGAGTAACGCCGATACTTCAGAACCTGCTTGAGTAAAACGGAAAATATTATCTACAAAAAACAAAACATCCTGCCCTTCATTCATATCTCTAAAACTCTCCGCAATGGTTAGACCGCTTAACGCAACTCTTGCCCTTGCTCCCGGCGGCTCGTTCATTTGTCCATAAACTAAAGCTACTTTTGACTTTTCAGGCTCTGCAAGGTTAATAACACCCGAGTCAATCATTTCATGGTAAAGATCATTACCTTCTCTAGTTCTCTCACCTACTCCTGCAAATACCGTATAACCGCCATGTGCTTTAGCTACGTTATTAATAAGCTCCATTATAAGCACGGTTTTACCGACTCCTGCACCACCGAATAGTCCTATTTTACCGCCTTTAGTATAAGGAGCAAGTAAATCAATAACTTTAATACCGGTTACCAATATATTACTCTCGGTTGACTGATTGGTAAAATCAGGAGCAGGCTTATATATAGAAGAAATATTTGAGCTTTTAATATCTCCTTTACCGTCAATCGGCTCACCTACAACATTCATAATACGCCCAAGCGTCTCAGTACCTACAGGAATACGAATAGGACTGCCTGTATCTATTACTTCTACACCCCGCACTAACCCTTCCGTAGAATCCATAGCAATACAACGCACCGTATCATCACCTATATGTTGTGCTACTTCCAGTACTATCCTTTGTTTATCGTTATAGCACTCTAGAGCATTTAAAATTTCCGGTAACTCACCGTTATTCGTAAATTTTACATCCACTACCGCTGAAATAATCTGAGTAATTTTTCCAATATTCTTTATCATGATTTTTTCTTTTGTTAAAAAATATACTACGAATAAAATGAAGAATAGATAGACGCAGTTTAATGTGGAAAAGAGCAAGGTGTTTCATATTTTTTGACAGCGTACATACTAGTACGTGAGGATCAAAAAATATGAAACAACGACGCCAATTTTCAAATTAAACGAGTATATCTAAACCGCTTCTGAACCGGCTATAATCTCTATTAATTCCGTAGTAATAATAGCCTGTCTTGATCTATTTAGCTTTAAAACTAACTTGCTTATTAAATCATTAGCATTATTTGTTGCATTTTCCATAGCGGTCATTCTAGCTCCCTCCTCACTTGCTCTACTTTGTAGTAAAGCATAATTTATTTGGGAATTCACATATAAATTAATTAGATTAGAAATGAGATTCTCTCCCTCATATTCATAATTATAGTCAATTGATTTGGACTCGCCTACTATGTCACTCGTCGCTTTCCTATTATTTATAGGCTTCGCTCCTCGTTCCTTGTATCCGAATCCGACTAAATTAACTATAGGATTATCTATCATAGAATCATCCTGATATTTTGCTACCGGTAAAATCTGTTGTCTAGTCATAATTTGAGTCATTGCGTTCTTAAATTTATTAAAATATACAACACAATTACTAACTTCTAGATTTTCTACTGCCGACATAATTTTTTGTTTTACTTGTAGCATCAGATTTTCATCATGAATTTTGGGTAACTCAAAATAACTATCAATATAATTTACATATTGCCTTTTTAGTGCTTCGTAACCTTTTTTTCCAATAATGATAAGTTTTATTTGTTCGCCTTTATTTTCTAACTCTTTAATATCATTCTTAACTTGCTTAATTATATTGTAATTAAACGTTCCGCATAAACCACGCTGTGATGTCATAACTATCAATAAATTTGCTTTATTCGGCACGGTATTAAAAAATTTCTGCTCTTCTATAGATAACTCATACATATCAATTGATAATATAGCAGACATCATGTTACTAATAGCCTCAATATAAAAATTTGAATTGGCTATTTGACTCTTTATTTTTGCCATTTTAGAAGCTGATACTAGTTGCATTGCTTTAGTAATCTTTTGTGTAGATTTAACGCTTTTAATTCTAGTTCTTAACTGCTTTAAATTTGACATGTTTATTTAGTATTTTTATGTCATTGCGAGGAACGAAGCTTTGTTGCAATCTCGTCAAACATCCTGAGATTGCCACGCTCCTTTCAGTCACTCGCAATGACGATTTAGTATCCACACAAAAACAACATCATCTTATTTAACAAATTCCTTAACGAAGTTTTCTAAAAATGCTTTCAGTTTCTGCTCGGTTTCTTCGGTTATACGTTGCTCGTTTTTTATTGATTCCAAAATATCTTTTTTATTTAACCTTATCTCCGTAAGCATTTTATCTTCAAATTCTTTTACTTTCTGAAGCGGGACATCATTTAAATATTTCTTAGTTCCGACATAAATACTTACGATTTGTTCTTCTACCGGAAAAGGATTATATTGAGCTTGTTTTAATATCTCAACTAATCTTTTACCGTGATCGATTTGTGCTTTAGTGGCAGGGTCTAAATCTGATCCAAATTGCGAGAAAGACTCAAGTTCTCTAAATTGAGCAAGCTCTAGCTTTACCGAACCTGCTACCTGCTTCATAGCCTTTATTTGTGCTGCAGAACCAACACGGCTTACCGAAATACCGACATTAACGGCAGGCCTTACGCCTTTATAAAATAGCTCACTTTCTAAGAAAATTTGACCGTCGGTAATTGAAATAACATTTGTTGGGATATATGCGGATACGTCACCTGCCTGCGTTTCAATTATAGGAAGAGCAGTAAGTGAACCGCTGCCTTTTTCCTCTGACATTTTAGCAGAACGCTCAAGCAACCTTGAATGCAGATAGAACACGTCGCCGGGATAGGCTTCTCGCCCGGGAGGTCTTCTAAGTAATAATGAGATTTGTCTATATGCAACGGCATGCTTACTTAAATCATCATAAATAATAAGTGCGTGCATGCCGTTATCACGAAAATATTCGCCCATACTACAGGCAGAATAAGGGGCAATGAATTGAAGAGCTGCAGCTTCTGAAGCAGTAGCCGAAACAATGAGTGTATAGTCCATGGCTCCGGCATCTTCTAGTTTTTTTACTATTTGTGCAACATTTGATCTTTTCTGCCCAATAGCTACATAAATACAATAAATTTTATCACTTTCATTAGTAAGTGAATGAACTTGTTTTTGATTAATAATAGTATCAACGGCTATAGCCGTTTTTCCGGTTTGCCTATCACCGATTATTAACTCTCTTTGTCCTCTACCTATTGGGATTAACAAATCTATAGCCTTTATTCCGGTTTGTACGGGTTCACTCACGCTCATTCTTTCTATTATCCCCGGAGCTTTCATCTCGATATGTCTGTACTCTTTACTTGCAATATCGCCTTTGCCGTCAATAGGATTACCTAGAGCATCAACAACACGACCAAGCAAAGCTTTTCCTACCGGTACTTCTAAAACTTCTTTAGTTCTTTTGACATTATCACCTTGCTGTACTTGGTTATCATCCCCCATAATTACAGCACCGACACTATCGTTTTCCAAGCTTAAAACAAGGCCCTTAACACCGGATTTAAATTCTACTACTTCACCGGATTTTACATTAGCCAGACCGTAAATTTGGGCTATACCGTCACCGACGGTTATTACCTGCCCTACTTCCTCAAGCTCACTTAAGCAATTAATATTAGCTATTTCCTTTTGTAATATTTCAGCTACTTCAATAGGCTTTAGTTTCATGTGGTTTATGTCTCCTAATTTTCTTGTCATTACGAACGAGCATTGCCCGTGTGGATACCGAGTCGTCATTGCAAGCAGCCGTAGGCCTCATGGCAATCTCATAAAATATCCTGAGATTGCTTTGTCAATTACTTCGTAATTTCCTCGCAATGACTATATAAATATCTATGCAGCAATATTAACTGTCTTTAAAGCTTTCGTTATTTTCTCTAAACTACCTTTTATTGAGTAATCTTGCAACATACTATCATATTTAATTACAATACCACCAATAATAGTATTATCTATATCAAATAATATTTCTGTTTTTTGATTTAATTCTTTTTCTATACGAGATTTAATCCAATCCTGCTCTTTAGGTTGTAACTTATTTGCAGAAATAACCTGAACTATCTTTATATTTTTACTTTCATATAGTAAAGTATTATAAGCATCTACTATATTAGATAAAATAGCAGTACGAGAATTTTTTACCAATAACAATAAAAAATTTTGTACTATTGTGCTAATTTTGATATTTTTTGCTAATGAATTGATTGCGTTAATTTTGTCGTTCTTATTTACTATAGGAGAAAATAGGAACTCTCTAATATCAAAATTATCGGTAATTATACGGTTTATAGAAGTAATTTCTTCAAAGAT
Organism: Rickettsia argasii T170-B; assembly: GCF_000965185.1. Lineage (NCBI taxonomy): Bacteria > Pseudomonadati > Pseudomonadota > Alphaproteobacteria > Rickettsiales > Rickettsiaceae > Rickettsia > Rickettsia argasii. Next base: position 167,164 of record NZ_LAOQ01000003.1, on the reverse strand, counting down.
CTTATCTTGTACATTATCAACCATAGCGTTATTAAATAACGCTACTGCATAATTCTCGATTAAATTACCTTTGTTCATTTTCTTAATTTATATCTCCGAAGTAAAATGAAACGTATATACGAAGATCAACTTCAACAAGAGCAAGGAGTCTATAAGGCGAGGAGCAGAGCATATACTTAATACGTGAGCACCACAGCTCTTATAAGACGACGTAGCCAATTTTTGAAGTTCATCGAGTATTATATATGTATTGCCCTATCATAAGCAGAGAATACTGATTCATGCATCATTTCCGATAAAGTCGGATGCGGGAAGATAGTGTTAATTAAATCCAACTCAGTTCCTTCTAAATTTTTTGAAACCACATATCCTTGTATTAATTCCGTAACTTCCGAACCTATCATATGAGCTCCAAGCAACTCACCCGTCTTAGCATCAAATATAGTTTTAATTAAGCCATCGCTATCACCACTTACTAAAGCCTTACCGTTAGCTACAAAAGGAAATCTGCCTATTTTAAGCTCATAACCTAAGGTTTTTGCTGCTTCTTCAGTCAAACCGACTCTTGCTATTTGCGGCGAAGAATAAGTGCAACCAGGAATATTATGTTTATTAATAGCATGCGGTTTTAAGCCCGCTATGCTTTCCGCTGCAATAATACCTTCATGGCTTGCTTTATGAGCTAAACAAGGCACTCCTGCTACATCGCCTATAGCATAAATTCCTGATGCCGCAGTTTGCATTAACCCGTTAGTAGTTATATAGCCGTTTTCTACTTTAATTTCTGTTTTCTCAAGACCTAAATTTTCCGTATTAGCTGTAATACCTACTGCCATAAGTAAAATTTCAGCTTGTAATTTTTGTGTTTTATTTGCTAACTCTAACTCAACTTCTATCTTATCTTTTGATTTTGTTTGCTTAATTAACTTAGAATTTGTAATAATTTTTATACCTTTCTTCTCAAAGTTCTTATGAGCGATTCCGCTAATTTCCATATCTTCAGCAGGCAATATTCTATTATGTGCCTCAATTACGGTAACATCCACACCAATACTATTATAAAACGAAGCGAATTCTATACCGATTGCACCTGAGCCGACAATAATCATAGATTTCGGCACATGCTGCGGTATCATAGCTTCTTTAGAAGTCCAAATTTGTTTACCGTCAGGCTTAAAGCCTTTTAAAACCCTAGATCTTGCGCCGGTAGCTATAATAATATTTCCTGCTTTTACTGTAGGTTTATCATTTATATTTATTACCTTATTTCCTGCAAGACTTGCTACTCCGTCTATCACGGTCACTTTGTTTTTCTTCAGTAGTAACTTAACACCGCCTGCAAGCTTATTTGAAATCTCTTTTGAGCGTTCGACTATTTTCTTAATGTTGATTTCAGCACCTTTAGCATCAATTCCATAATCTTTAGCATGTTTTATATATTCAAAAACCTCAGCAGATTTAAGCAGGGATTTAGTCGGTATACACCCCCAATTAAGACATACCCCACCCAAATGCTCTTTTTCTATTAATACAACTTTTTTCTTTAATTGTGCTGCTCTAATTGCTGCAACATATCCACCTGGACCACCGCCTATAACGGCTACATCATATTGTTCCATTTTATTTTTATTTTGTTAGTTTGTTTGTTATGAGCATTAACGTCATTGCTAGGAGATGCACAAGCATCGACGCAGCAATCTCAGGAATCATACACTATCTCCTGAAATTGCCACGCTCCTTTCAGTCGCTTGCAATGACGAAAATGGAAATGACACTATAGTATACTACTCTTCAGCATCCATCTATTCTTTTCATGTACCTTAATTCGTCCAATAATCATATCGGCTGTACCCTCATCGCCCTTTGCTTGTGCTACTTTGAGTCCCTTATATCATGTATCTCTAATAATATCTTGATCTTTTGTTAAACTTTTAAGCATTTCATTTGCTGTTGCGTTTAGATTTGCCTCATCTATAGATGCAAGTTTTATTAAATCTGATAATACGGGAACTTTAGCATTTAAACTTCTTATTCTTTCAGCAAGCTCATCTAAGCTTTCAGCTAAATCTTCATACTGCCCCTCAAATAATAAATGTAGACTTCTAAACTCTGCTCCTTCTACATTCCAATGATAATTTTGTGTTTTAAAATATAAAGCATAGCTATCTGCTAAAATTTGTTCTAAAGCTTTTACTCTTGCATAATACCCTTAAATTTCTATGAACTTTTTGACTTTATAACATTTCTTTAGATACTTCAAGCGATATTGAAATTTATATAATTTCACCTAATTGCAATGATTATATATTAATTATTAATTTTTGTTAATAATTTCTTGACTATCAAATAAGTACTGCTGATTATGCCCTTCAATTTTAAAAATCCAAAGGAATAGCAAAATGATACATCAATTAACTTCATTTTTAACCACTGTGGCAAGAATTACTACAGCAAGAGCAACAATTGGAGATCAAGAATATAATATGCTTAGGATATAACGGAGAAAATTATTATATATACTACACAAAATTTAATTGTATCGAATTGTCCTAAAAACAATATGACAGCGATGGAGTGTAGCAAAGGAATTGAATTATTAAATAGCGATATCATGAACCTAATATTTAGAGGGTTTTTCAAAATAAAGAAAGCGTTAACTAACTATAGACGAGGCTATTATTACTGCAATTAATGATAATGGAGACGATATACGAGATTATATATTAAAAAAACAAGGTGATAATACTTTTATTTATGAGGAAGTATTGATGAAAATATGTCAAGAAAATTTTCGTTATTATTTTGATCCACAAAATTATACTAAAATTTAAAACCCTACTATTGAGTATATACTTAATACTGCAGCAACTAATAACCCTATTACTATAGGTTATAGTAAAGGAGGCAAAATATTTGAGGCACTTAAAGGAAATAATTTGAATGGAATTTCTTCAGAAATAAAGGATTTTAATATCTAACCCGATATCTAGCACTACTCAAGGTACTAGCACAATAGAAAACTTATTAAAACTCATAACAAAAGACTTATCTGAAATAGCAGCTAATCCGATTAATAACACAATAACAAGCTCTACTGCCAAAATTGCTGAATCAATCTTTTCCGATAACACTGAAAGTTGGACTGAAACGGGAATAAATTTAATTAATAACACCGTAGCAAACCTTACTAATACGCTTTCAATACAACTTACAACTCTCAAGAAAATATGTTTGATGAGAGTGATAACGATAATTCCTTGGTTGCTCAATATATAAGCATTGGTACAGCTGTAGTTGCCTCCATAGCTGTTATAATAGGTGTAGGGGTAACTTGGTATGTTAGAAATAAAAACGCAACAAAAGCTAAACTAAAACAATATATTGATGAAATTGAAGCTGAAAAACTTGCTGCTGAAATTAATGAAGATGTTACTACTGAAAATAACACTCTACTTGATAATGATCATGCTGTGGTAGATATGACCGGAGTCTCCTATGAAGAAGAAGGTACTTTAGTATAGATAACCTATAGTATTGCTTTTTAATCAACAACCAATAGCAAATTCACTGTTGGTTGTTCCTCGAAAATAAAAATTGAGATTTATTTCAATTCTTTATTTATCAATTCTTTTAGCTTTTCTTTCGCTGCTTTTTTAGAACGTTGCCCTGCATAAGAATCATAATTTTTATTATCTTCAATGAAATGTACAAAGAAAACTGTTCTGTCATTTTTTTTTAGCCAACCTATAAACCATCCGATTTTACGATCCTTTAACTTTACAGTTCTATCTTGGCTAAGTTTATTACCGCTGCCGGTTTTACCGTAACGCTTCCAACAATCTACAAAATCTTCAATAAACAAAATATTTTTAGTCATTTCTTGGGCTTGAACACTTACAGGCAATTTATTCTCTGCTAGTTTCTGAAGAAAAGCTAATTGTTCTTACGGTGAAATTTTTAAAGAACTAGAAAACCATGCATTAGTTAAACCGTTATTCTTTTCTTTATCTCCTCCTGAAATATCACGATTACCATAATCAAATTATGTTACATAATCACGAAATTTTTCAATACCTAATTCTTTAGTAATAATCTGAGAATACCAAACACAGCTATTCTTCATCCAATCTTTAGGTGTTTGGGATTGTTTCCAAACTTCAAGATAGTCAGCATATCCTTTTTTAAAAGGTAAGAGTTATAAAAGGTATAATAAGTGATATTAGGGCAGTGAGATATAAAATAATTTTTTTCATAGGTTAAAAAATAAAAATAGGTGGTTTTGTTGCATGACATCGAGCACAGGGAATGACATTGGCTTAAACTAATTATACAGTTTAGTAAATTTCCTGAGATTGATCTTCCTTACTCGGTACATAATCAAAAATATCATTATTATCTTGATTATCAATCATATCTTCATTCTCAAGCATCTGAACATTATTTACTTTAAATGCTTCTATAACAGTACCGCTTGGTGTAATTTTACCAGTTGCTCTATCTACGGCGATCAGCTTAATTGAATCTGGAACTTTGAAAGGCAGCGATGGCTTATCCTTATAAGCATTACTCATAAAATCAATAAAAATCGGTAATACTACGTTTGAACCTGTTGCTCTTTTGCCAAGCTCTTTCGGTGTATCATAACCCACATAACTGCCGACTACTATTTTGGGTGTAAAACCTATAAACCATGTATCTTTACTATCGTTACTAGTACCGGTTTTTCCGCCGATAATTTTCCCTAACTTCTTCGCAGCATAACCGGTACCTCTATCTATTGCTCCGGTTAAAAACGAAATAATTTGATAATCACTAGCTTCATCCGTAACTCTATAGATATATTCTTTCGGTATTTCTAATATTGCGGTATCTAAATTACTATCCGAAACATTACAAGCAAGACATTCTCTATCATCTCGCCTATAAATAATTTTACCGTTACGATCTTTAATTAATTCTACAAAATGAGGCTCCACTTTTTTACCGCCGTTAGCAATAATTGCATAAGCATTAGTCATTCTGCTAAGTGTGGTTTCAATTGAACCAAGTACCATAGAGTAAACTTTTTTTGGTTCATTATTAATACCGAAACGCTTAATTATATCAACGATTTTTGTAAGTCCTACGGCAGTTGCAACTCTTACGGTTATAAGATTACGAGATTTTTCAAGACCAGTACGCATAGTGATTTCACCTAAAAACTTACCCTCATAATTTTTAGGACGCCAACTAGGCATCCCTGGACCTTGCGAAATCTCAATAGGTCCATCATTAAAAATCTGATTCGGCTTAACACCGTTTTCAAGAGCTGCTAAATACACAAAGGTTTTACTCAAAGAACCGGGTTGACGCAGTGCTTGAGTTACTCTATCAAATTTACTTGTGGAAAAATCATAACCGCCGACGCTTGCAAGTACCTGTCCGGTATTTGGGTTCATAACCATAATAGCACCGTTTACTTCAGGAATCTGACGAAGAGCATACCCCTCTTTTATAGCCTCAACCACTATCACATCACCTTTTTTAAGCAAGGTCTTAACTGATTTAAGATTACTTCTTGCCCATTTCATTTCAGCAATATGCATCTTAGATTTGCTGCCATCTATAAGTCCAATCTCTACATGATTATCAGCTACATCTAGAACTACAGCTAATTTATACTCTAAAAGCGATGGAGGAGTCGGTAGTTTTTTTAGCTCTCCTTGCCAATTATCAAGAGAAATATTAGCTATAGGCTTTCTAAAACCACGCCTTCTATCAAACTCCCTTAGACCTTTTCTTAGAGAGTTTTCAGCTAATTGCTGCATCTTTTCATCTAAAGAAGTAATGATAGTAAGACCTCCGGTATAAAATTCTTCCTTACTATTTAACATCCTAATTACTTCTTCTCTGACCTGTGCAGCATAATAATCTGCCGTAACAGTTTCTTCCTTAGCTCGTTTACGTAAAACTATCGGGCTATCCATAGCTTCTTTCGCAGCGTCTCTTGTTATATAACCATCTTCAAACATACGTGCTATTACGTAATCACGACGAGCTTTTACTCTAGCATAGTTTTTCTTAGGATTAAGTTCGGAAGGAGCTTTAGGCAGTGCCGCAATAAACGCTGATTCTGCAATAGTAAGTTCCTCTACGGATTTATTAAAATAATTTTGTGCAGCTGCCGCAACACCGTATGCACCACGACCAAAAAATGTTTGATTAAGATATAATTCTAAAATTTGATCCTTAGTAAATACTCTTGAAATCATATAAGAAAGAATCGCTTCTTTAATCTTACGTTCAAGAGAAACTTCGTTAGTTAGCAGAAAATTTTTAACCACTTGCTGAGTAATGGTAGACGCTCCTTCCATACGCCTATGATGTAAATAATTAGATATGTTTAAAAATGCCGCTCTAACTATTCCAAGCAAATCAACGCCGGGATGGTTATAGAAATTCTTATCCTCAGCTGCAATAAAACTTTCTATTAGCGAACTCGGTACGCTATTAATCGGTACAAATACACGACGTTCAAAAGCGTACTCCTCCATTAATTTGCCGTCACGGGAATAAATACGCGTTACCGACGGTGGGTAATAACGTGCAAGCTGTGAGTAATCAGGCAAATCACGTGAATAGTGGTATATTATATAAGCAGTAATCCCGCAACCTACTAAAATAAGGAAGACAAAAATTTTTAAACAAAAAAGAAGAGATTTATACATGACTTATAATATTGCGCCGGTTAAACTATTAAGTGAAGCCTTAGTAATTTTTACATCAATGATTTTACCAAGTAAAGATTTATTAGGGTTTTGGATATATACGGACTGCATGTATGGAGTTTTACCTATTATCTGGTCGTCGAATTTACCATTGCGATCAAATAGAACTTTCATAGTACTACCAACACAACTTGCATTAAAAGCTAGTTGCTGAGCCATGAGTTCTTGTTGTAATATAGTTAATCTCTCTGATTTTATATGTTCAGGTATTTGGTCGGTTCTAGTTGCACCAGGTGTGCCGGGACGTGGGCTATATTTAAACGAATAACACTGACCGTATTTTACTCTGCGGACCAAATCTAACGTATCCTCAAAATCTTCATCTGTTTCACCGGGAAACCCGACAATAAAATCAGAGGATAAAACTATATCGGGCCTTGCTTCTCTTAAGCGATTAATTATATCAAAATAATATTCCCAATCATGTTTGCGGTTCATGGCTTTTAATATTTTATTTGAACCTGACTGCACCGGTAGATGTAGAAACGGCATTAATTTAGGTTCGGTGCCGTGCAGCTTTATTAGATCATCATTCATATCTATCGGGTGTGAGGTGGTATAACGTAATCTCTCTAAATTGGGAATTTGTGCTAGATGTTTGAGTAAATCGGCTAGACTAAATATTTTATCTGCAGGACCTTTACCATGATATGCATTGACATTTTGTCCAAGTAACATAATTTCTTTAGCACCGCTACTAACTACTTTTAGTGCTTCTCTGTAAACCTGCTCTACATTTCTTGAAAATTCAGCACCTCTAGTATAAGGTACTACACAGAAAGTACAAAATTTATCGCACCCTTCCTGTACCGATATAAAGGCACTTGTTCCTTGCGGATATAATTGCTCAGGTAGCTGATCAAATTTTGCTTCTTCAACAAAATCAAGATCGATTAAGTGCTTTTCGTGTCTAACGACTTTTGAGATTAATTCCGGTAGGTTATAATAAGATTGCGGACCGACAACAATATCAACATAAGGAGTTCTTGTAAAAATCTCCTCCCCTTCCGCCTGTGCAACACAACCGGATACAACTATTATTGCAGAACTTAAACCTTGTTTTGTTCTGGTATCTTGTAGTTTCTTAATACGACCGAGTTCAGAATAAGTTTTCTCGGCTGCTTTCTCTCTGATATGACAAGTATTTAGAATAATAACATCTGCTTCTTCAATATTTTCAGTAGGTTCATAGCCAAAGGGATAAAGCAAATCCTGCATCTTAACGGAGTCATAAACATTCATCTGACATCCGTAGGTCTTAATATAAAGTTTCTTACTCATAATTTTATATATATATATCTATCTATTAAACTAAAAGCCTAGTATACGAAGATCAACTGCAAAAAGAGCGAAGAGTTCACAAAGCAAGATGAGCTGCGTATAACGTAATACACGAGAACCGAAGCTCTCGTAGAACGACTCAGCCAATTTTTGCAGTTCATCGAATATACTATAAAAAGTTTTATATTATACTATATTTATATCAATCTTTAAACTAAAACCTTGATGGGCATTGCTCAATAACTATAGATATCTTTAAAAGCCCCCGTCATTGTGAGGAAAAACTGCAAGTTTTGACGAAGCAATCCAGTTAAAAATGCTAATATTTAGATTTTTATTATTTTTGCTAGATTGCCACACTCCTTGCAGTCGCTCGCAATGATGACTCGGTATCCACGCAGGTAATGCTGAGTTAGGAATGACACTCAATCCTTACGGATTAATTCTTGTTGTGCAGATTCTTGCGGTGATTTCTTTTAATTTTTCTATTCTTTCAATAAGACAAAGCAGCTGTTCTTTAGTAATTTTATAGTTTTTATCATATCTTGCATCAACATAAGCTTTTTTCAAGAAGCTCAAAACACTTTTTTTGTTCTTCGGTTAATTGAAGAAATACACTCCATAATTCATTGTCATAATTTCCTGCCATGCTACCTAGTTCTTGTAAATTATGTAATTTAGGTTTGTAGTTTGAGAAAACTAATAAAATAGTACTGTAAAGACTTTCCGTAGCTTGATAAAGGGCAAAGGCTGATAAAAAACATACTCCAAATCGTTTAAATAAGTAGTTGCCCCTTTTAAAAAACCTTTACCTCTACCAAACCAATATTCATAATAATCTTTAGCGATGTCTTTCATCTCGCTCCAAGGTAAATCTTTAGCCTCGCTAAGTATAAATTCACCGCTATCATATAAAAGAATACCTTCTTTTTTTATATCGGTATAAAAATAACGTCCTTTTTCTAACTGCCTACTTATTTCCTCTATTGACTCTAGAATTATCGATATTCTTGAATCATACGGAATAATTTGCTTAGGGTTTATTATTCCTGTGTTTTCTAATCTTATATATATATTATATTATCTTTTAATCTTAAAACAGTGTATACTTTATATTTACCTTTTTTCAGAATTATATCAGTATCGCTATGATAGCCGTAAGGTAGATCACGTACCCAATCTCCTCCAGCAAAAGAGCCGTACAAGATAATCATAGCGATTTTTCCTGTGCAATATCTAAAACCTGCTGCACTATACAATTAAGCCTTGCTCTAATTTTAAGAGAACGTTCGGGTAAGGTGGTTTGCTTTAAATATCTATACTTTATATTTTTCTGCTTGTAGCTTTTTTATTTCTTCTATTGTAAGCTTAGTATATCGTGCTATTTTCTCTATATGTTCATTCTCTATTAGCATTTCTTTTGCAGTTTCAATTTTCTCTTTCTCTATGCCCTTCTCCATCCCGGCATTAAACTTTTCTTCAAACTTGTCTATTTCTTTTTATATAGCCATTTCAGCTCTAAAATAATCATCATGCTCCTGTTCTGTCCATTTATATTGCTCTAAACTTGTATATGCCGATAACACAATTTCATTTTTAATCTCTTTTGGTGGTTCTTATTCTTGCGAAGCATATTTTAATAAATGCAACCATTCATCGGTATCATCTTTAAGATCATTTTTTTTAAACTTCCCTAGTTCAATTAAATACATAAGTTAATGAAAACAAATATTGTTTATGGGTATTACTTTCTTTTATATGATGATAGCTAATATACGGCAATTCATCAGGCAAAGCTTTTGCTCCTATGATAGAAATTATTACTACCGGCAATAAATCCTTATGTTTCATACCCTCTTAATTTGACTAACGTAGGTATAACAACTGTAAAGCTGCGTTCTATTAAGATAATCTTTCTCCATTTTACGCTGCATCTCGATTATATACCATCTACCAGTTTCATCTTTAACTTGTAGATCGAACAAACTTTTTTGCCCTTCAAGAAATAAAGGTAACTGTTCAGTAGTTATATAGCTTAAATCTATGATTCTATCTCCTTGCAATAACCTAAGAAGAGAGTTCAATAAATTTATTAATTTTACTTTAGCGCTAAATAATTTTTTAAATGCGACATCATTTGTACCATCTAAATATCTTTGGATAAATAATTATATCTTTGGTAAACTTTTATACATAGCAAATTAACTTCAAATAGTAAATTACTTTTACAATTTATTATCGGTACTAGGCTTCTTGCATCACCTATCTTAATAAAGAGGAACTTGAAGAAAACACGGAACACAGCACTGTAGCGTACATAAAAGTACGTGAGGATGCGAGTACCGGATTGACGTACAAATTACCTTTAGAAGGAGGTTATGCAAGAAGCCTATTAATACCTATCATTATCATCATACACTCCCCAAATTACTTTCTTGGAAATCCAACCTGTGTAATCCTTACATGTAATTTGGCAGAATTGTTTTTTACATTTTTTTAAACTACAACGAACTTTTGGCATTAATTTTGCTATAACTCGGCTTTTAGGGCCTGCAGATTTGGTAAGTTCTATTTCCTTATCAGAAGTAATAACTACTGATCTTTTACCTGATAAAACGCTTGAATGTATCCAACCGCCTTCACCGTTAATGTCACGTACTTGTCGCCATTGCTTGTACTCTGCAGTTATTTCTACCGGTTCGCCTTTTTTAACAAAAACCCATTCTACGGTAGATTTAGTAGTTGGTCCGCTCCTTGCATTTACTTCATTAGATTTTATTGAAACAAATCTCGGAATAGGCAATTTTTTATTATCAGCATTAATTGTTGTTGATAATATTACAATAATTAAAGTAATAAGAATTTTAATCATTATCTTCCGCTTCAGATAAAGCATCCTCTTTTTTTTCTATTATATAATTACCAAGCCTAAATTGTACTTTTATTCTATTAATTTCCTGCTCGCTAATACCTATATTTTTTAGGACTGTTCCACCTATTTGTAATCCAGTCTCATAACTTTCTGGAATAATAGTTGTGGCACCTAAATCATAAAACTCTCTAGCATTTTTTAAATTTTTTAACTTAACGACAACCGGTATATCCTGATAATTACCGCTAATTGTTTTAAGCGATTTCTTGATAGTTACTTGATTATTCATAGTAAGTATTATAGCGAATGCTCTTTCCGTACCTAATGCCTTTAAAGTATCGGCTTGCGATACATCACCTTTAAAAACCGGCAAACCGTTTGATAGCTCTTCTTTTACTCTATCATCATCTAAATCAAGTATTACGTAACTTATACCTTCCGCTTCCAAAACTCTTGCTACCATTTTACCGGTATTACCGAGTCCGGCAATAATAATATGGTTTGTTAAATCTCTTGCCCCAAGCTCAATCATTTGAGTCGGAGTTTTACCAAGTCCTTTATCAACTTTCTCGGCAATCTTTTGTCCTAAAGCTGCGAGTAATGGAGTAAGTGCCATAGTAAAAGTAACTACGAGTAATAATATATCGGCAGTACTTTCTTCTAATACTCCACTATCTTTACCTAAACTGAATAATATAAAACCAAACTCTCCACCTTGCGATAATAATAAGCCTGAATAAAAAGCAACTCCTTTATTAAAACCGAATAAAATACAAAAAGCCGTTATGATTAAGGTTTTTATACCTATTAAAGCAATAGATAAAGTAAGAATATGAGATATTTTTTCATACATTTCTAGGGCATCGATATTCATACCCACGGTCATGAAAAACAATCCTAAAAATAAACTTTTGAAAGGATAAATACTTTCCTCTGCCTGCAATCTAAATTCAGTTTCCGCAACTAATACTCCGGCAACAAATGCTCCTAGAGCTAAAGATAAACCAAATGTTTCGGTAGCCCAAGCAGCAGAAAGTACTATTAACAAAGTCATCGAAATAGGTAACTCGCTTGCATTATTACTTTCTGATGAAATGAATGAAAATACAGGACGAAGAAAAACACGACCGACAATAAATATTGTAAGTAAGGCCGTTACGGCTTTTAAGAGTGCAATACCAAGAGCCGCTGCAAGCGAGGCTTTATTGTTACCGGCAAGTAACGGAACTATCACAAGCAATGGCACTACGGCCAAATCTTGTAGTAACAGAATAGCTAAAGAAACTCTTCCTATTTGCGTTGATTGACTACGATTTTCCTCAATAACCTGCATAACAAGTGCCGTAGATGAAAGGGCCAGACCACCGCCGGTAATAATAGCCGCACTACTATTGCCGTCTATAAGCACCATTGCACCGGCAATTACTATAGCGGTTGTTAAAACTTGCAAACTACCGAGACCAAATACATATCGTCTCATAGCTTTTAATCGCTCGAAGGATAACTCAAGTCCTATCGCAAATAATAGAAATACTACACCAAGTTCACCTAGTAACTTAGTTTGGTCATATGTTACGATTTTTAAACCGTGATCACCTATTGTAGCTCCGGCAATTAAGTAACCAAGTACCGGACTTAATCTAAGACGCTTAAGTATAGCCACGATAAAAACCGCAGTACCGAGTAAAATTATAACGTTAATAAGAATATGATCGTTCATCTTTTCCAAATTTCTTCTAACTTAAAATGCTCCCGTACTTCAGGATAAAAAATATTAATTAAAATAGTACTGCATCTATTAGTACCCATTCTGATTTACCAAGCCCCTCAATATTACTATTTATACCAGCATTATTTTTTAATTCTAAAGCTACATATTCAGCAATTGCTCCAACATTTTTAGTCGAACGACCGCTAGCAAATATAATATAATCGGCTAATTTATGTTTTCCTGTTAAATCAATTACCTCAATATCTTCTGCTTTTTTCTCAATATCTTCTGCTTTTTTCTCACTTAAACATTCTAAGATAAATAATTTTAATTCTTCAGTTTCTTTTTTCATAATAACTAATAAATGACATAATAATATTAATTATTATATGCATAAGAGTCGATTTTATCAATGAATGTTTAAAATTCTATAATAAAAATTCACATAAAGCTTTACTTTAAGCAAAAAAACTTTAATTAATACTTAAATTAATATTGATAAAATAATGGCAATATCTGTAGAAGAGTTAGAAAAAATACTTAAAGAATCATTTCCGAACAGTACAATGAAAATTACTGATTTAGTAGGAGATCAAGACCATTATGCCTTAGAAATATCAGACGTTCAATTTAATGGACTTTCTTTAATTAATCAACATAAATTAGTAAAAAACGCCCTGTCTGAAATATTAAATAAAAAACTACATGCAATTACCATAAAAACTATCGCAGTTCCTGAAAAATAATTACAAATATTAATATAATAATCCTTATATAAATTCAACTTAATTATTTAATTTTATGCAAACAGCTGATTATATAGTAATCCGCTATTCGGTGTGTAATTAAGAATAAGGATTTTAAAATCCTTATTCTTAATTGATGCGGGTTTTTAGAAGTTTACTTTAAGTCTTAGCGTACCGAACTGGGCATGGTATTTTTTAGCTAAGTTCCGACTGTAATGCACTCCGTACTCCATTCTACCCTTCTTAATTACTGCACCTGCCCCTAAATCATATAGTACTTTAGTAGGTTTAGGTGGCGGTACCGGTAGAGGCTCATTAAAACCGTTAAGATCTGCAACGATTGCCGGTGTTTTACCTTTGAAATCGTAATTAATAAAGGCATGAATTTGCGGTCTAATTATGAATTCATCCTTATAGTAGGTTGTCTTAATTTCACCGCCGAGTATACCTTCAACCTTGTTATATTGACGTTTCTGAATAGTTAGGTTTTGGAAAGCAGTACCGTATTCCTGATAACCGGAATCTTTAATCTTAGTAAGCCTGATTCCTGCCATCGGTGAAAATGAAGTTCTTTCCATAGATCATTATAACCCCCAACTACTTGACCGCTATTAGCATTGCCTGTTTGCCCTGCATTTATAGTATCATAGAAGACATTTATAATAAGCTCACCGGTAGGAGTAGCAGAGCCTGTATAAGTAACTTTATTATTACCAAGATCGAAAGTTATATTACTTCCTGAGATATTGCCCCCGACATTTACGCTAGTATTATCACAGGTAAACATCATTGTTGCTTGATCGGCAACTTATAGTATTTGCTCCTAAATCCGATGCAATAAAAGCGGTTTTCTTCGGTGCAAAAGTAACAGCATTAGTGCCTATTACCGCTTTTTGTAACCATACATCATCATTGAATTTATGACTACCGTAGTTAATCGGTGCTTGTACAAGTGCAGCATTAGTGTATTCCGCTGAAGAGTTGCTGCTGCTCCCTTTGAAGTTCTCTGAAACGATTTTTGTTTTGTAATGAAATTTTGTTGTTGCTCTTGGCACTTTAACACCGCCGACCGTGGCTGACGGAATGTCTAAACTTCTACTGTTATAACCGGTAAATACCGCTGATTTACCGGCATCAATAGTAATATCTTTAGCATAGCTATCCCCTTTTACCGTGCCTTTATTACTACTGAACTAGTTTAAGGTTTAAATTCTCACCGCCTAAATCATCGGTCAAACCATTATTAGCGTTAAATATTGCCGTACCTTGATTATTTAGTCTTGGTTGTTATACTCGAGAAAAAATCTTTGCTATCGATTGTGATTTTACTGTCTACACCGTTGAACTGAACGGTTTTAAGGTAATTTGAGTCTGAACCTACTGAACCACTACCGCTAGCTCCAGTTGTTAAATCATTTGATATTGCAAGAGTATGGATTTTATTACCTGTGGTCGTAATTGATTCATTTATTATACTTGTATTATTAAGGCTTAAAGTTGCAGACGGAGCAGTAGTAAATGAAATCGAGCCTGTTTTCACGGTACCTTGAATTGTAACATCACCCCCGTCTATTTGAACTATATCGACCATTCCTTTAGTACCTATACTACCGGAATAAGTAATAGCGGTAAATTCATCAAAAATTACCATGCTCTATCCTTAGGATTTAAAAGCAAAAAGAGAAAATCTTGATCCTTCAGCAATATCTAAACTATTCGTTGTTCCCTTAAATTTTATGTCGCCACCATTTATTAATATTACATATCCTGCATTAATACCTCCGGTACAATTTAATACATCACCGCTAATAGTTATATCACCCACTTTTGAAGTACTACTACCTATAGCTCCACTAACGCTGCTTGGACCGGTAAACATTAAATCCACAGCTTTACCACATGTGATGTTAATACCACCAAATTAGTTACTTGAGTAAACACTATATTACCCGTGCCGGTTCCTTGGATTTCAGCAATTGACATATTACCGCCGGCGTTAATCGTAACGGTGTTGTTGTCAACACCCGCTTTTAACATTGCAAGGTTCGTAATTGTATTCGTTGAGTTTCCGTTACCGTCAACTGTACCTATAGTACCGTTAGTACCTCCGGTACTTGTTATATTACCGGTAATAGCTGATGTTATATTATTTTCTATATCACTAGCAAATATTACGGTACCGGCATTATTTTGGCAATTCATATTACCGTCAATACAGCCCCAAGCTCGCTATTAATAGGACCGGAAGGAGTCGAGAAAAAAACATTTGATCCAAACTGATCCTATAGCAACTTTTGCAACGGATACGTCGATATTTGGGGTATTAAGAGCAGTTATTACCAGTGTTCCGTACCCTGTAAGTTGTACTGTACTCACCGGATTTGCTTTTGTTCCGATATCATACTTATTAGCCATACCATCTATTGTTAACTTGGTATTAGCATTTCTTGCATTTATCTCAACTACACCGGTATTTGGAACAACTTGCTCTATATTACCTGTTAACTCTATAGTACTGTTCTTGCCACTAGCTACGGTAGTCATTAACTTTAAAACAGATGCGGGATTCACGAATGTAACACCTGGTGCATCTAATGGAAAATCACCGTTTAATGCATCAAGGTTGATTTTTGCTAGTAGTTAAACCAAATACAGATTTAGTATTATTCAAATTAATAGCACTTCCTAGCGTTAAAGCCTTGTTAGATACATCTATCGTAAATGCTGCAACTGCATTTCCCTGCCCGATATTAATTGTGTTTACCATACCTATACTTGAATCAGTAGCCGTTAAAGTAGTACCGGTAGTATAAACGTTTAATGTTCCTGTGTTCCCGTTTTTGATTTGGCTGTTAAGTAAATAACCTGCAGGATTTGCTCCCGAAAACTCTAAAACACCGCCATTGGTAAAATCCACGTTACCGCTTGTTGTAAGCGAGTCTTGTAAATTCGCCACAGCATTGTTACCAAGTGTTAAAGAAGTAGTGGATATACTTTTTTGCAAGATAACCGTTTTATTACCTGCTGCATTAACAGTAATTGCTCCAATATTATTTATGACTCCGGTAACGTTACCGCCTCCTAAAAATACTAAATTACTGTTAGTTGCTGCACTACTTGTCACTACTGCTAAAGTACCGGTATCATTAACGTTAACCGTACCTGCAGACCCTTTAAAATCAGTCTGTCCTGTAATAACTGTTGTGTTAAATTGTCTCTCCTGTTCCATTACCGCTATCTGCATTAAGTGCAATTTCTCGGCTACCGGAATCCACGTGTACTCTTAATTGACCATCTACATCATTTGCTGGAACTAGGTTGAAGCTAGCCACAAATTCTTCAGCATTTGGCGATTCATTACTTACGTCATAAGTAGCATTTTGGCCGCCAAACTTGATACTATTTTCTATAGGTTGTATATCCATAACTTCATTAACGTAAAGACCTGCGGCTGGTGAAGTATCAGTAACAAAATTAAGTAGCTGATTATTTGCACTATTAAAAGTTTTGCCTTAATCCAACTTGGATGTTTAAATTGAAAGTCAGTGTCAATCTGTAATGTAAGATCTGCCTGGCCTTGAACAGAAGTTACTATACTACCTGGACCTGAGATAAAGGCGATTCTATTATCACCAGTAGGAGGAAAAAGTGATGTTAGCCTGAAAAATCAAAGTACTAGCTAAATCGTTAAAATTAAAGCTGTTAAAATAGTAAGTATTCCCTGGTGCTTCTCCTGGTCCTGGAACAAAAGGAGGAACCGTTGCAAGTGCTTGTGCATTTGTAACTGGTGTACCTGTTAAAGTGATGTTTATAGCGTTAGGGACATCTACAACGCGCCCGACATTTTCTTTAGTAAGATCAACAGGTATAACCGGTCCAAGAGTTATGTTATTTGGCACAGTCATTCCTGCGAAAGCAGGAATCCAGTAATCTTTAATGTCATCCCGCAACTTGATTGCGGGACCTCAGGACACAGTCTGTTATACAAGATCGGGGTCAAGTCACAGTATGACAGCAAAAAAGACTGGATTCCCGCTTCCACGGGCATGAACATAAGGGCCATACAACAAAGCCACAGGACTGACACAATGAAGCTTAGAACCTAACAAAACCACTTTTTCTAGGTAAAATCTATAAATTTTTACATAAACAAATTGATTTGCTACGAATAATAGAGTATATAATATAGGCATAATTAATGATCGGGGCGTAGCGCAGCCTGGTAGCGCATCTGGTTTGGGACCAGAGGGTCGGGAGTTCGAATCTCTCCGCCCCGACCATAAAAACATAAATTATAATGTCAAAAGACGACCTCATTCAGTTTACAGGTACAGTACTTGAACTTTTACCTAATGCTACTTTCAGAGTAAAGCTTGAGAATGATCATGTAATTATTGCTCATACTTCCGGTAGGATGCGTAAAATCGTATCAGAATATTACTAGGAGACAAAGTGATGGTAGAAATGACTCCTTATGATTTAACTAAGGGTCGTGTGATTCATCGTCACTAGTCTTTATAAGTATGAAGCAGAACAGAAAAAACCTACCGATTATATTAGCATCAAGATCTCCTGCAAGAATTGAGTTACTAAACAGAATCAAGATTATCCCTTCACAAATTATTCCGGCAGATATAGACGAAACACCTAATTTGCGTGAATTACCCGCTCCCTTAGCCATGAGACTTGCTTACGAAAAAGCTATAAAAATTGCATCTCAAATAGAGGAATCAGCTATAATTATAGCTGCCGATACCGTAGCGGCAGTAGGTAGAAGAATATTGCCGAAAGCTACTACTTATGAAGAAGTCAAGAATTGTATTAAGATGTTATCCGGGCGTCGTCATCGTGTCTATACCGGTTTATGTATTATCAAAAAAGAGAATGATCAGCTTACAGTTAGACAAAAAATAGTTCAGACTATTGTTAAGTTCAAAAAATTAAGTGAGGAAGAGGTTAATTTTTATTGTTCTTTGGATGAGGGCATAGATAAAGCAGGCGGATGTAAAATTTCCGGTTATGCAGAAGCTTTTATCTCATTTATTTCCGGCTCATATTCAAATGTTATGGGATTACCTTTATTTGAAACAGTAAATGCTCTAACTTCTTTAGGTTTTAGATGTTCAAGTGTCATGCCGGCAAAAATGAATTATTGTCATTCCGCGACTTGATCACAGAATCTAGTTAAAAATACTAAAATTATTAATATAATAATTTGTTTTTCTAGACCCCGTGGTCAAGCCACGGGGTGGCATTAAATGTTTTTGGATTCCTGCGATCCACGCACATAAATTACCTAACTACTTAATTCCCAGGCTCATCCAAATGACTTCTCTCATAATTTTCATGACGCTCTTGAGCTTCAATACATAATGCAGCAATAGGTCGTGCTTCTAATCTTTTTATACCTATTGGGTCGCCTGTTTCTTCACAGTAACCATATTCCCCATTTTTAATACGTGATAATGCTTCTTCTATTTTACTCATTAATTTACAATATCTATTTCTACTACGAAGCTCAAAAGCTCTTTCTGTTTCATGAGTAGCACAATCGTTAAGATCGGATTCTTTTAAATTTTCTTCCTTTAAATTATTTAAAGTCTCTTGAGATTCCTTTAATAAATCCTCTTTCCATCTTAAAAGTTTTTGTCTAAAATATTCTAGGTGATTAGGACACATATATTCTTCATCTTGAGAAGGTTTATATCCCATAGGTAATTTAGGTATTTCTAGCATATTAATATCTCAATATTAACTTTAATATATTTTTAATATATTATGTTTATAAGGTTTTTAAAATAATATATAACTTAAAATTAATGCAAGAAGATTATGAATATTAATATATTTTATTTTTTAATTGGATATGCGGTAGTATAGACAGCTTCTAAATGTTTTATACTTGTTTTAGTATAGTTTTGTGTAGTAGATAGACTTTTATGACCTAATAGCTCTTGAAGAGAGCGTAAATCTGCACCATGCTCAAGCAAATGTGAAGCAAAACTATGTCTAAATGAATGAGCAGTTAAATGCTGCGGTAAACCATAAAAATGCTTTAATTTAATTAATTCACGATTAAATACCGGTGGCTGTAATTTCTTACCCTGCTTTCCTCTAAATATGGGTTCATTATCACCTAACTTATATGGCAATATTCTAAATATTGGGTAATTAAATTTTTAGCAATCGGTAACCACGGAATTATTCTTTCTTTACTACCTTTACCTATTATTCTTATAAATTCTAGATTTTGTAGATGAAGTTTCGTAATTGATAATGCTTCCGATATACGTAGACCTGAAGCATATATAAGGACAAGTAGGGCTTTATTTCTAAGTTCTACCCACTTAACATTCCCGTATTCTTCAATATGTTCAAGTGATATTACTACATCATCTTCCGATAAAGCTTTTGGTAACAATTTAGTCTTTTTAGGAGATTTTATAGAAAAAATTATATGACTATTTAATTGTGTTGTTTTCTCTAAAAACCTATAAAAATTTTTTACTGCAGATAAACCACGTGAAATTGAAGAAGCGGTAAAATTATCACAGTTACGTTTTGCAAGCCAACTTCGGATTAATCTTATATCTGCGGTTTTAATATGATTTATCGTTACAAGCTCTGAATTATAATAGTTCATAAACTCAAGAAAATGCTTAAGGTCATTATTATAAGAAATTGCTGTATGATTAGAGTAATTTCTTTGCAAAACGAGGTATTTTTGCCACTTATTTATTAATGCTTGAATTGATGTATCTAACATTTATAAAAACTTAACTAT
Organism: Rickettsia argasii T170-B; assembly: GCF_000965185.1. NCBI lineage: Bacteria > Pseudomonadati > Pseudomonadota > Alphaproteobacteria > Rickettsiales > Rickettsiaceae > Rickettsia > Rickettsia argasii. The sequence continues at coordinate 147,003 of NZ_LAOQ01000003.1, read as the reverse complement.
TTTTAATATTATTCTTAATGCTAACAATTATTGACTCATAATTTTATAAATGTTAGCATGAATTGAGGGTTTATGTTTACATATACGTAACCTATAAAACATAAAAAATTTTTTAGGAGAATGAATAATGTGAAATAATACACAATTTTTAGATTTAATGAAATCCTATATGAATCCAGAATTTGTTCTATGAAAAATATCCCTAGTGTAGATCTTGCATCTATCACAAATACAATGCAAAGAGCTATGAATATTCTTTTAATAACTAACCAAATTGCTACAGAAAGCATGCAATCTTTGCTTAAGAAAAATTCCGAAATTATACAAAATAATGTTAATACTATTTTGAATACTACTAAAGAAGCAGCAACTTCTAAAGATTTCAAACAAGCTAGTGAATGTCATCAAAAATGTTTAAAATCTATTTATATCTTTTAGCTACTAGATGCATGCTTTCGCGGGAATGAGATAGTGGAATTTCCTCTCAGTTGCTCGCCTTTCTGTTTAACCAATTTTGTAAATAAGATTCTACTAGCTCCTGATCTTCTATAATAATTACATTTTCAGCATTACGTTTATCGGCAGCGGCCGTGAAATTAAACGAACCGGTTATTACCTTCTTTTTATCAATAATTATAACTTTATTATGAGCGATTCCTGGTACTTTATCTATACCTACATCAATTTTTGCTCGTTGTAATTCATGTAATTTAGAAAATTTTTGCTTTAAATTACTACGATCAAGCAATATTCTAACCTTTACTCCTCGCGCTTGTGCATTAATAAGTGCAGTAGTAATTAACGCATCGCTCATACCGTATGCCTGCATATAAATAGATTCTTCAGCTTTATCTATCTGATTGGCTATAAACTTAGTACAACCGGCAGGCGGAGTAAAACATGTACTAACTTTACTTCTTGAAAGCTCTGAAATATTGTAATGCTTTATTTGCAGAGTAGATAAAGCTAATGATTTTTGACTTATTAGATTAGTAAAATAATCCGGATTCTGTCCATAAATACCTAAAGCCATTCCCAAGATAAAGGCAATAGATATTTCTATAAATTTATTATTTTTTCTCTTCATGACTTATTTATATTTTAGGCGTTGCATAGATCGGCTTTTCCGTCATTGCGAGGAAAATTACAAAGTAATTGATGAAGCAATCTCATGAGATTGCCACGCAGCCTATGGCTGCTCGCAATGACGATTTAGTATCCCCACAAACAACACCTACTTCCTTACGTAATTTCCTGGAGCTTCTTCAATAGCCTCTAGATTCTGATAATCTAAAGAATCTACTAGCTTATTATCATTATTTTTTATAAGCCAATAATTCCACCATGAGCCTTTATATTCCGTAGCTTTCATAAGCCACTCATGACTACTTAAACTTAAGTCGTCATTAAACCGATATTTATATTTAGCACTAGCGGGAGGGTTAACTACACCTGCTACATGCCCTGAATCCGTGAAACAAAAAATCTTATGTCCGTTTAATAATTTTACTCCATCATATATTGAACGCCATGGAGCTATATGATCTTCTTTTGCGGCTACGAAAAAAGAGTTACAATCAACTTTTCCAAGAGCTATTTTTGTTCCGAGTACCTCTTTATTAGACTCTTTTAGCCAGTTATTGCAATATGTATTTTGTAAATATTCCTAATACATTTTTGCCGGCAAGTTAGTAGGATCCGCATTCCAATATAGCAAATCAAAAGGCATTGTTTTTTACCGAGTAAGTAATTATTGACAAAAAACGTCCAAATTAAATCATTAGCCCTTAGTAAACTAAAGCTATTTGATAAATATTACCCATCAAAATAGCCTTTTAGTTTTATATCTTCCTTAATGTAGTTAATCGTAGCTTCATTAAAAAATATTCCAAGCTCGCCTGGATTAGTATAATCAAGCAAAGTAGTAAAGAAAGTAACACTATTAATATAAACAGTAGACGAAGTTTAATTTGGAAAAGAGCAAGGCGTTTCATATTTTTGGACCGCATCGTACACTAGTACGTGAGGATCAAAAAATATGAAACAACGACGCCAATTTTTCAAATTAAACGAGTATACCTTATATCTTTAAACTATTCCACATACTATTAACCTTGTCGATAACTTCCTGACTCATTTCTATTTTTTTACCCCATTTTCTATTTGTCTCAGGGTATATTTTATCGGTTGCATCTATTCCCATTTTACTACCAAGGCCTGACTCAGGAGATGCAAAATCCAAATAATCTATCGGGGAATTATCTATAAAGCTCGTATCACGCCTTGGGTCGCTTCTTGTTGCTATTGCCCAAATTACTTCTTGCCAATTACGAACATCAATATCGTCATCTACAACTATAACAAACTTACTATACATAAAGTGCCGTAAGTAAGACCAAATCCCAAGCATTATTCTTTTAGCATGACCGGGATAGGATTTTTTAATCGATACTACCGCAACTCTATATGAACAACCTTCAGGTGGAAGCCAAAAATCGACTATTTCCGGAAATTGTTGCTGCAATATAGGAATAAAAATTTCATTTAATGCTTCACCTAAGATTGATGGCTCATCAGGCGGTGCTCCTGTATAGGTGCTTAAATATACTGGATTTTTCTTCATCGTTATTGCGGTAACCGTAAATACAGGAAATTCCTCAACATCATTATAATATCCGGTGTGATCCCCAAAAGGACCTTCAGGTAAATACTCCTCTAAACTTACATAGCCTTCCAGCACTATTTCACTATGTGCAGGTACTTTGAGGTCAATAGTTTTGCATTGTACCAACTCTACTTTTTTATTACCGAGTAAACCAGCAAAATTATACTCCGAGATATTCTCAGGTATCGGCATAACTGCTGCCAAAGTTACCGCTGGATTTGCCCCGATAACGATAGCAGTAGGAAAAGGTTCTTTTTTTGCTTCTTTCCAACGTTTATGATGCTCTGCTCCGCCCCGTAACTTTAACCAACGCATCAATAGCTTATTTTCTGAAATAACCTGCATTCTATATATGCCAAGGTTGTAATTATCGATTTTATCTTTTGTTGGACCTCTAGTAAATACTATACCCCAAGTAATTAAAGGCGAAATATCATCCGGCCAACATCTTTGGATCGGCAATATATTGATATTCGGTTTGTCAATGACGATTTCATGACAAGCTGCTTTTGATACGGTTTTAGGAGACATAGCAAATATACGCTTAGCAAGCGGTAACATTGACAATGTGTCTTTAAAAGATGCAGGAGGTTGCGGCTGTTTAAGGAATGCTAGTAAAACGCCAAGTTCTCTTAATTCTTTGGGTGACTTAAGTTTAAGCCCCATACAAATACGATTTATACTAGCATAAAGATTAGTTAGAACAGGTATGTCGGACTTAATGCCGTCGACTTTTATAACATTTTCAAAAAGTAATGCAGGTCCGCCTTGTGCTAATACTCTTCTACTAATTTCAGTAATTTCTAAGTTAGTTTTAACCTCAAGAGCAATACGCTTTAACTCACCGTTTTTTTCTAAAAATTTTAAAAACTCCGGTAAATCTTTAAAGCTCATAGTTTTTTTGTTTATAATGTGCGGCTTATTTTATCGTCATTGCGAGCAGCCATAGGCTGCGTGGCAATCTCATTAAAGATCCTGAGATTGCTTAGTCAATTACTTCGTAATTTCCTCGCAATGACGATACGGTATGACCTGATGGATTTTCGCTACTTACTAAAATTAGCTTTTACCTGCATATCATTCTGAATGATTGTGTAGTTAATTAGCTCGTCAATTACAGAATTTTTAATATTATATATTATATTTTTTTCTGAATTGACATGAATATTTTTAGCTGTTAATTCATCGACACTGCTAGATTTAATATGTGCAAAATATACTTCATCACCTACTTGAAATACAGGCGTATTACTTCCTATTGTAGTATTAAAAATTGATAATAATATTTCAGGAGTTAGTGTTAGATCATTTTCCATCTCGGATCTAATATAGCTTTTTTTGCTTATTTTTATTCCGGTAGCTTTAAGCTCTTTTATGTTCTCTTGATCTGAATTATATTCCTTTGCTAAATCCTTGATAATTTTTAAGTTTACATCTGCAATATTCCGCTTTATCCAAGCTTTATTTACCTGCTCTTTAATAGCATCAAATTCAGGTATTTTTGCCGGCTGAATAGATTTTAATTCCACCAATATAAGATAGCTTTTATCCTCTGTTTCTATAGGATAAGATAATTCACCTTCCGAAAGCTCAAAAATACTATCGGCATTTTCAGCAATTATTTTATCTTCAATAAGCTCTGCATAACTGATATAGTTAACGTTTTGTATCGGTAGCTTATATTTTTCGGCAATTTCAACTAAGCTAGAACCGGCTGCCGTCTCATCTTCCAGCTTTTTAGCAAACTCCATATTAAGTATGTCGATTTTTTGAGCCTTTAATAAATCATGTAATTGTTTTTGTACCGCTTCAAAACTTTGATCACCGAATTCATCTTTATTTTCATTATAAAATTCTAACAACTCATCTTGAGTAACTGAGACTTTTAAATCCTTAATATTAGCTTTAATATAAGAAAAGCTGCGTTTCTCAGGTACCTCAAACGCGGTTTTATTATCTTGGTAAAAATCCTTTAATTGCTGACCGGTAGGAGTAGGGATTTGGAAATCTTTCGGTTTATTTTGTAAATCTATTTGTATTAATTCTACTTCTCTTTTTTCAGCCATATAATCTACTATATTGTCAGTCATAACTTTAGGAACATAGAAACTTTCTATAAAAGTACCAACAAAAATATTTTTTAGAGCTTTTTCTTTGAAGTTTAATAAATATTTTTCTTCATCCATATAAGAATTTCTAAAATAAGTTTTAAAAATTTTTATATTGAAAACACCTTGCTCATTTTTAAAAACCGGTGATTCTTTAACTAAAATTTTAACTGTATCATCACTGAGATCTAAGTCATAATAACTCACTAAATAATCTAAGACATTATCGTAAACAAGCCTTTTTAGGATTCGGTTATCAATATTTAACTGTGCTATTTCTTCATCCGTTAAACTTGTTCCCGTTTGCTTACTTATAGAATTAATTTCTAAAGATTTTGCTCTCAAAAAATCTTCCTGGGAGATATTTTTCACATGAGAAAAAGTAACAATATCGCCGCTTCTTCTTCCATTTAATACATCTTTAATACCAAAGCCGACAAAAGCAAAAGCTATCATTGCGAATAAAACCCGCATTATAAAACTATCGGCAGTTTTTCTAATATTATCTAACATAATTTTTTATTTAAGTTTTTATCGTCATTGCAAGGAAATTACGAAGTAAGTGACGAAGCAATCTCAGGATATTTGACGAGATTGCCACGTCGCTTCGCTCCTCGCAATGACGTTTCTCAAGACTACATTATAAAGCAAAAAAGCCTATATAGTCAAACTATATAGGCTTTTTTTATGATTATAGAACGGTTAATTAAAAATTAACACGAACTTTTACACTACCTTGCTGAGTGAAATACTTACTTCCGATATTGGTATCGTAGTTAATCCCGTATTCCATCATTTTATGCTTAGCAGTAACACCGACACCGACATCAAAACTTGTTTTGCTTTGCTTAAAGCTGTTGGTTGGGAGAGGAGCAGTCATACCTTGTAATCTTGCATCAATCGCCGAAACTTTATTCTTGAATGCATAATCGACCATTGCGTAAAGCTCAGGTGTTAGCACTATTTCATTGACATTGATATTACTTGATACTTTAGCACCGAGTAAACCGTCGAAAGTATTATAGTTCTTGCCTTTAACGGTAAGATTTTGGTAAGTAGTACCGGTTTCCTTATAGCCCTTATCTTTGATAGTCGAATATCTAAGCCCAGCTAGCGGTGTTAAGTTAATGTTCTCAGGCATCATATAGGTATAACCAGCCATTAACTGACCTGTATAGCCTTCGGATTTATACTTACCGTTTGCAGTTTGATAACCGACAGTCTCTAGTGCCGTTGCAATAACACGTCTTGATTTGCTTATTATCTTATTATCTGAGTAAGATGCTATAGCTTCAACGAAGAGATTTTCATAAGGTACATTATATAAACCGTATAAAGAATAGATGTTGCTCTCTACCTTATTCTTATCGCCCGTTTTATTATTTTTTAGCTTAATGTCAGTATCGGATCTTGTATATGCAAGTCCGAGTGCTAGATCATCGCTAACGAAGCCGTCAAAACCTATAGTGCCACCAGTTGTATCAGACTTATAACCACTTATATTGTTACACATCTTCTGCTTTGCATTACCGACAAACGGGCTTATCCACGCACCAAACTTAGCATCCATATCTTCATCACCGGAAGAAACAGGACCTTTATTCGCTACTTGTACTTTATCCATTCTAGCATTTAGAGCAGTTATATTACTTGATATATTACTCGCTACAACTTGATTATTAACGGCAGCTATAGTATCGCTAGGTTTTACAACATCTTGTATGAGATGAGTTGTAGCATCTGCTTCCTGTAGCGGTGTCATTAGACCAAAGTTATTGAAAGCTTGACGTGCATCTGAACCATTGGGAGCATCCTCCATTAACTCAAGCGATTTCTTTATATTTGCAGCATTTGGGATATTTGCAAGCGGTCCACCCGGTGCAAAATCTTCATCTATAATATCTGCAGCTATATCCTCTGCAAATAACGTTAAAGTCGATGCATCAAAAGTAAAGTCAACAAAACGGTTGTCATTATTAATAGTTATTTTAACATTCTCTTTAGGAGTAGGCTTTAAATCACCTGCTGTTTCTGCAGATATTACCGTATATTTTGTATCTGGGCTTATATTATTCATGTCGAAATTAGTAGCAGTAACAACAAGTGCTAAAGTTGAAACCCCTGATAAATCAAGAGTACTACCTGATTTAATTAAGATATTACCACCTGACTTAGCTGCTCCATCAAAAGTAGTATTTAAGGTTAGTGTATCGGTAAAGCTACCGGTGCCAGTATATGTTACGTGATTTGCACCTAAAGTAATTGTAGTACCGCTACCTGTTATATTACTATTAAAGGCTAGGCTATTGCCGAAATTAATAGTAGCACTGTTAGCTACAAAGCTGGTAGCTGTTACATTTTTAGCAAAACTAGTGATAGAACCTTTGGCTAAAGTAACCGCACCTGTATTAGTGAATGTATTGGCAAAACTTGTAGTACCGCCAAGTGTCGCTGTACCTTTTGCGTTAACACTGCTTGCAAAACTTGTAGCACCTGCCGTTGTGATATCACCAACCGAATTAGCCGCAGTCCCTACAACACCTTTAACACTACCGCCATTCGTGAAGTTTAGCTTCAGAGCCTGACCACCGGTTTTATTTATGCTGCCTGTTAAGTTAAAGTTTGCAGGTAATGTTAAAGTATTTGTGCCTGTACCTTGGATTTCGCCGATTTTAACGTTACCGCCTTTGGCAATAGTTACATTTCCTGCACCTACTTTTAACATAGCAATCCCGTTTACTCTATTAAGATTACTTGCACCTAAAACTATTAACGTACCGTTACCGCCGGTATTTTGGACTGCTCCCGTAACACTTACATTGTTATTTAATGTTACCGTACCGTTTTTTGCATTAAAATCTAAGAAACCACCAATATGACCGGTTTGAGTTAATTGAACAGCATCATTAAATAAAACTACATTTGCCTTAGTAGCTCCAAGTTCTAATTTACCTGTAATATCAAGCTCTATATTTGTTGTATTAAAAGTGGTACCTGCCGCGCTGCAATCTCCCGCTCCTTTGAAAACTATAGTTTGTAACTTATGAGCTCCACCAAACGTCTTGCCTCCGGCTATCGTTAATTTTTTTCCTGCAGTTACAGAATTTAATATTACTACACCCTCATTGTCATTATCAGGGTCTATATTCGCACCTAGTGTGATCGTACGGTCGTTTCCTGAACTATTTTGTAATATTAATTGAGCATCCGCATGTGCAAATTGAATATTTCCTGCCGGTATATTTAAATTACCATTATTTGCATCAATCGTATAAGTAGCATCGTTTATTTGTATAATACCAGCATTAAATGCTGTACTACTAGTAAAATCTGCATTATTTTCAATACGCACGTTCTGTATACCTTCTAAATTTACATCGTCAGTTATTGTAACGGCATTATAAATAAATAAAGTGTTAAATTTATTACCGCCTCCATCACCGATATTTCTAGCGGCACCTGCTACATTACTCCCAATATTCAGGCCATTAACCCCACCATCAAAGACTACATTACCTTCATCAGCACCGGGAGCTACTAAATCAGCTGCTAATAATATATTTTTTGCTCCGACTCCGGTTAAGTTAGAAAGTACTAAAGCAGAATCTAGAGCTCCAAAATTAATATTTTGAGCATTTAATATAGTAACATCACCAGCACTTGCATCAATTGCAAAAAGATTACCGGCTCCAATATTGATTTCTGCAACTGTTCCTATAGTTGAATGATATGCCGTAAGTGACTTTGTATTAACATTTAATATAGCGTTATTGCCGTTTGCTATAGCTCCTTTAAAATAATAAGGGATTGTGTTACCACCACCATCAAGAGGTCCGTTAAACTCTAAAGTACTCCTGGCTCCAAAATCTATATTATTCGCAGCTAGGCTTCCTCCAGCTTTTAATGTTATTCCTGCTCCTACATTTATCGTGGCTAATGCATTTGTATTACCTATATTCCCACTTACTTGACTTAATGCACCATTTAAATTTAAGACACCTACATTATCACCACCTGTGGTGTTATCAATCTCACCTGTTAATACTGCATTTGCATTTGTAAGGGTTAATACCGACGCAGCATCTGTTAATTTAGTCGTAGTAGCTTTAATAACCGCTCCCCCTAACGTGGCTGTACCTGCTCCTACATTTATCGTGGCTAATGCATTTGTATTACCTATATTCCCACTTACTTGACTTAATGCACCATTTAAATTTAAGACACCTACATTATCACCGCCTGTGGTGTTATCAATCTCACCTGTTAATACTGCATTTGCATTTGTAAGGGTTAATACCGACGCAGCATCTGTTAATTTAGTCGTAGTAGCTTTAATAACCGCTCCCCCTAACGTGGCTGTACCTGCTCCTACACTTATCGTGGCTAATGCATTTGTATTACCTATATTCCCACTTACTTGACTTAATGCACCATTTAAATTTAAGACACCTACATTATCACCGCCTGTGGTGTTATCAATCTCACCTGTTAATACTGCATTTGCATTTGTAAGGGTTAATACCGACGCAGCATCTGTTAATTTAGTCGTAGTAGCTTTAATAACCGCTCCCCCTAACGTGGCTGTACCTGCTCCTACATTTATCGTGGCTAATGCATTTGTATTACCTATATTGCCAGTTACTGTACTATTACCGGTAAACGTTGCTATACCATTATTTGCATTACCGGTATTATCTAGCGCTCCGGTCACCACTACAGGATTCGTAAATGTCACTGCTGACGCATTATCCGTTAAGTTTATTGCATTCGCTTTTACCACTCCGCCTTGTACTTGTAGCAAACCTGCTCCTACATTCACTGTTGCTAATGCTGCCGTATTACCTATATTGCCAGTTACTGTACTATTACCGGTAAACGTTGCTATACCATTATTTGCATTACCGGTATTATCTAGCGCTCCGGTCACCACTACAGGATTCGTAAATGTCACTGCTGACGCATTATCCGTTAAGTTTATTGCATTCGCTTTTACCACTCCGCCTTGTACTTGTAGCAAACCTGCTCCTACATTCACTGTTGCTAATGCTGCCGTATTACCTATATTGCCAGTTACTGTACTATTACCGGTAAACGTTGCTATACCATTATTTGCATTACCGGTATTATCTAGCGCTCCGGTCACCACTACAGGATTCGTAAATGTCACTGCTGACGCAGCATCTGTTAATTTAGTCGTAGTAGCTTTAATAACCGCTCCCCCTAACGTGGCTGTACCTGCTCCTACACTTATCGTGGCTAATGCATTTGTATTACCTATATTCCCACTTACTTGACTTAATGCACCATTTAAATTTAAGACACCTACATTATCACCGCCTGTGGTGTTATCAATCTCACCTGTTAATACTGCATTTGCATTTGTAAGGGTTAATACCGACGCAGCATCTGTTAATTTAGTCGTAGTAGCTTTAATAACCGCTCCCCCTAACGTGGCTGTACCTGCTCCTACACTTATCGTGGCTAATGCATTTGTATTACCTATATTCCCACTTACTTGACTTAATGCACCATTTAAATTTAAGACACCTACATTATCACCGCCTGTGGTGTTATCAATCTCACCTGTTAATACTGCATTTGCATTTGTAAGGGTTAATACCGACGCAGCATCTGTTAATTTAGTCGTAGTAGCTTTAATAACCGCTCCCCCTAATGTGGCTGTACCTGCTCCTACATTTATCGTGGCTAATGCATTTGTATTACCTATTGTTCCGTTAATGGCAGCATCTGTCTTGACAGTTATTATACCTCCTCCATCTATATTTCCTGCAAGTGTTATCTTTGCCGGGGTTGCAGATTGTATAATTAGTTCAGCATTCACTCCCCCTAAAGTTATATTTCCTAAACCTGTATAATTATCGGCAGGAGCATCAAAACCATGATTTGCAGCAACAGCATTATTACCATTTAAAGTGAAGCTTTTGCCGGCAGTAATAGTAACAGGCAACAAGTTACCTCCCGTTATAATCGAACCAACGACGGTATTTTGAGCAATATTTAGACCTACGGGAGTAGTACCCGCAACATTTATAGCCTTAATAATACAATCGACTACATCTGCAGTGATAGTATAATCACCACCGTAAGTAAATGCCCAATTGTTTTGAGGACCGCCAGCAGGATTACCATTAGCTACCCCTCTAGCCGTTATCTCATTCCAATTATTGGCAGCAACATCATTACTAAATGCTGCATCATTATTAGTAGCAATAACACCTGCAGCAACACCGAGTGCCCCACTACTACTCAGCATTATCGCTGCGGTTGAGGTGGTGAATAAAGCGGCTTTAAGACCTTGTTGTATTGCTTTTTGAAATAATTTTGGAGAAATATTTGCCATATGTAAACCTTAATAAAAATTAAATCACTTAAAAAGTGTTATAATTCTAACGCAACTTTTTTAATATGTCTATTATAATTAATAATTTTAGGATGATATTGTTATGTATAGATTATATGTCATTCCGTAGCGGCGTTGGCCTTGTTGCATGGCTCTTATGTCATTCCTGCTTTCGCAGGAATGACATAAGAGCCATGCAACAACACCTACAGCTACGTAGCACATGACGAAAAAATACCCTACCTCTCAGGCAATAATATCTCTCTTTTACCTGTATGATTCGGTGGTGAGACTATTCCCTCTTTCTCCATCTTCTCAACTAAATTGGCAGCTTTGTTATAGCCAATTCTAAGCGACCTTTGGATATAGCTAATGGAAGATTTGCGTTCGTAACGCACTATCTGCACAGCTTTTTTGTAAAGCACTTCATCAGAGGTACCGTCACCGATATCAATGCTACTATCGTCCTCTTCAGGTTGCTCGGTAACGGCAGAGATATATTCAGGCGTACCGCTCTCTTTCAAATATTCCGTAATTTGCTCAATTTCGGCTTCATTAACAAACGGTCCGTGTACCCTACTTATCTTGGAAGTACTCCCCATAAATAACATATCACCCATACCGAGTAACTGCTCGGAGCCTTGCTCTCCTAAAATCGTTCGGCTATCGATTTTAGAGGTAACTTTAAAACTAATACGACTTGGAAAATTGGCTTTAATGACACCAGTAATAACGTCTACAGAAGGTCTTTGCGTTGCCATAATAATATGGATGCCTGCCGCTCTTGCCATCTGAGCAAGCCTTTGAATCAGCATTTCAATATCCTTACCGGCAACTAGCATTAAATCAGCCATCTCATCAACAATAACCACTATGTAAGGCAGTTTTTCCATGTTCATTGTAATGGTTTCGTAAATAGGCTTACCTGTTTCAGGGTCAAAACCAGTTTGAATCGAACGCTCAATTACTCTCTTCTCTTTAACCGCTTCTAAGATTTTTGCATTATAACCTGCGATATTCTTAACACCGATATTGCTCATCATTCTATAACGGTTTTCCATTTCCTTAACTGCCCATTTAAGAGCAACTACCGCTTTAGAAGGCTCGGTTACCACGGGAGTTAGCAAATGCGGTATTCCATCATAAGCCGATAATTCAAGCATTTTCGGATCAATCATGATAAAGCGACATTCTTCGGGAGTATAGCGGTATAAGAGCGACACAATCATTGCATTAATACCGACGGATTTACCTGAGCCAGTGGTTCCTGCTACTAATAAATGAGGCATTTTAGCAAGATCGGCAATCAGCGGCTTACCTGCTAAATCTTTACCCAAGACTAACGGCAATAAAGTTGATTTGTCTTGGTATTCTGGGGTCTCTATAAGTTCTTTTAAGCAAAAGAATTCACGCTGCTTATTAGGAAGCTCAATACCAAGTACGTTTTTGCCGGGTATGACTGCTATCCTTGTTGATAAAGCAGATAGTGAGCGTGCTATATCGTCAGATAATCCTACTACCCTTGATGTTTTCGTGCCTGCTGCCGGCTCAAATTCATATTGAGTTACCACCGGTCCTTGATTGATATTAATTATCTGCCCTTTAACTCCAAAATCATTCAGTACGGTTAATAACTCTTCAGCCTTTTGTTTAAGCTCTGAGGAAGAAGCTCCTTTTACATGATGGTTTTCAGGATCACGTAATAACGAAATAGGCGGCAATTCTGCTATTTCGCTTTGAGATATTTTAGGACTAACAGGTTTGCTAAAGAATTTTATAGGATTTGCAGGTACGGATCTCGCTTCTTCAGGAAATTTTACTTTTTCACTTACAGGCTTTTGGTAAGAAGAAGTTATATTTATCTTATCATTGTTTTTAGTAGGGAATAATCTTATCGACGACAATCCTGAAAATACATTATGTAAAAAAGATTGTATCCGATAGATTAAAAATTTACCTAGCTTAATAATAAAATTACTTAAAGAAGTAAATTTAATTTCAAATAAAACAACTAATATAATAAAGGTAAAAAATATTAATAATAAGTATAGTTGATTTGTAAATCGCTCAAAAAAATTAGAAGCTATTATTCCGATAGCTCCACCTGCATTTGCCGGTATGAATTCTAGCTTAATCTTAGATAATAATGTGCTACTGCTAACGAGAGCAAGCAACATTACAAACATACGGATAAATGAGCCGCGATATCTCCCATACCAACAATTTCTCCCCCAAACAAAGCAAGCAAGCGGTATGATAAAAGCAGCCAACCCAAAAAATTGATATAAACAATCCGATAAATAAGAGCCAAAAATTCCGACTAAATTACTATGGTAATCTGTTGTGACCGAGTTAAACGACGGATCGTCTATATTATATGACGTGAGAACAGTAACAATCCCAAGCCCGATTATCCCTAAGATAACCGCTTGTACCTTATTGTTTGAAAGAATTTTATTTATGTAATATAGCATAGTTTTAAATATTAAGCTAAATTATGAGTTTTATATCTTTTTCTACAATACTCTATAGGCTTTTCAATAAAGAAATAATTATTACTGTTATAAAAGTAACCAACGTATTAAGAAATATCCCATTATCAGCCCAATATGAAATAGCAGGTAATATATTATACAAGACAATTAAATGACAACAATATATTGAGTAAGAGAGTAAAGCAATTAATTTGTCTAACTTATTATCTTTGGTTAAGTCAAATATTTTTCCTAAAGATAGAGCAAATAAACAATAAAAAAGTAATTTTTTTAGTTGAGGCTCTATTGGGATAAACGGAAAAGTAATAATTATTAATATAATATATAAATAGAGTAATTGACTAAGCCAAGACTTTTTTTCGTTTATTTCTTGATTAGAATAAATATAAAATGCTTGACTACCAATTAAGAAAACTGCAAGTTCAGAAGGAAAGAATCTATAAGACCAAGAATCTCCTATAAATCCATTAAACTAAGAATAATTCATGGAAGATTACACAATTGCCTTAAAAAAGAAAATTTTTGCTGCAAGAAGAAAGTAACTAAAATACAAAAGATATAAGTAGAAGCCTTAAATATCTACGTTTCCAAAATTTTATTTTGCTTGTATAATTGCTCTGAATCATAGCCATATAAAAGCCGGAAATCATGAAAAAAGATTGTACTGCAATTGTTGTACCTATAAATTTAAGCAATGGATGAGGAGTTGAATGTGCAGCCATAACAGAAAGAGCAAATAATAAATAACCTAACTACACCCATTATGTTAAATAATAATTATATTAGCAATTATATAATATCCAAAACCTACATCAAGTAACATAACAGCACTTCTCAATAATAGGATAAGTTATTTACATTAAAAGAGCCATTTTGTATTATGAAAAATATATTTTTTTTTGAGGGAAAGGTAACCAAAATTCATGACCATAAAAATCCACACGGGAAAAGATTTCATAAAGATGCGGGCAGCAGGAAAATTAGCTGCAGAGACGCTCGATTTTATTACTGATCACGTAAAACCGAATGTCACTACTAATAGTTTAAATGGCCTTTGTCATAATTTTATTACTTCTCATAATGCCGTTCCTGCACCGTTAAATTACAAAGGCTTTCCGAAATCAATTTGTACTTCTATAAATCATGTGGTTTGTCATGGCATTCCAAACGATAAACCGTTAAAAAACGGTGATATAGTAAATATTGATGTTACGGTAATTTTAGACGGTTGGTACGGTGATACTAGCCGTATGTATTATGTCGGTGACGTAGCAATTAAGCCAAAGCGTCTTATTCAAGTAACTTATGATGCAATGATGAAAGGGATTGAAGTAGTTAGACCCGGTGCTAAACTCGGTGATATCGGACATGCTATTCAAAGCTATGCCGAGAAACATAATTATTCTGTGGTTAGAGATTATACGGGTCACGGTATCGGAAGAGTTTTTCATGACGAACCATCAATATTAAATTACGGTCGCAGCGGCACGGGTCTAACGTTAGAAGAAGGGATGTTTTTCACCGTTGAACCTATGATAAATGCCGGTAATTATGACACTATATTAAGTAAACTAGATGGATGGACAGTTACTACACGTGATAAATCATTATCGGCTCAATTTGAGCATACTATAGGCGTGACTAAAGACGGTTTTGAAATATTTACGTTATCACCTAAAAAACTTGATTATCCTCCATACTAAACTGTAGGATAAAAATTGATTTTGTTGTATGGCTATCTATGTCATTCCCGCGGGACATTGTTGCGTGGATCAAAAAACGCACTCGGTGTCATCCCGTGTCTTGACCACAGGATCCAAAAAGCATTAAAAAAGACTAGATCCCGTGATCAAGTTAGCTAGGATGACATTAAAGATTACTGGATTCCTGCTTTTAGCTAGGAATGACATCAGCAACATTTTACTTATTTATAATTTGAATAAACATAAAGAATGTTAGAAAATAATTTGTTAGAATTTAGTAATGATGAAATAGATACGCATCATTATATAGGTCACCGTAAAAGAGTAAAAGAACGCTTCGTTGCCGCTGGAGCAGAACATTTTTCTGATTACGAATTACTTGAAGTAATGTTATTTTCGGCTATCCCTCGTAAAGACATAAAACCTCTTGCTAAAAAATTACTTGATCATTTTGATATTACGGATTTAATTAACCTTGATAAGGAAAGGCTACTTAGTATTAAAGGCACCAATGAAAATTTATATATCAATTTTGCTCTACTTGAGCTAATAAATTAGAGTATTGAAACAAAAAATAATAAATAAAAATATTAGTGCTTCTTGGAGTTCTTGGATTGATTATTTAACAGTTAATATGAGCAATATGCGACTCGAGCAATTGCGTATATTATTTTTGAATAAGAAAAATATTTTAATTGCTGATGAGGTTTTAAGTCAAGGAACTATAGACCAAGCTGCGGTATATCCACGTGAGATAATTAAACGAGCTTTATTTAACGAGAAGCAAGCAGCCTTATACTTGTGCATCATCATCCAAGCGGTAGCCCTGAACCTTCAAAAGTCAACATTCATATGACAAATAAGATAGTAGAGAAATGCCAAACCGTAAATATTATAGTTTTAAATCTAATATGTTCCTATGAATATAAATAGCTACAGCACATTATTTATTTTTTCTTTTATATCCACCGCTATATTAACATATATATTAACTAAATATCTTCCTACTATCGGTTTAGTTGATATACCAAGTAACCGTCGTTCTCATGATAAGATAACACCGCGCGGCGGCGGTCTTGCTATTGTAGTTGTTGTAATGATTGCTTTGAGCGGGTTTGAATATATAATGAGTAATAACTTTGTTAATTCAATAAAAATATTACCGTTATTATTGGCAATTGCTTCGATTTCCTTTTTAGATGACTTAAAAGCCGTACCTATTCTAATTCGTTTAATAGTTCACTTAATTTGTGCAGCTTTTGCTATTTTTCTTTTTTCGCAGCTAAACTCTGTACATATACTAATATATTCTATTTTAGTTATAGCTTTAAGCGGTTTTATTAATATATATAATTTTATGGACGGTATAGACGGTATGAGTTGTGTGGAATCTATCCATCTATCTAGCACTATGCTTATATTATGTTTTTTACAATTTCCGACTATTAATAATCCATATTTTATAGCTAGTGTAAATGTTATTATTCTTGGTTGTTCTTGTGGTTTTTTAATATTTAATTGGCATCCGGCAAAAATATTTTTAGGAGACGTGGGAAGTATTAGTTTTGGATTCTTAACGGGTCTTTGTTTGCTCCTGCTGGCTCTTACAAGCACTAATTTATTTATAGCTTGTGCTATTGCTAGCTTATATTACATCACTGATGCAGTGCTAACCATATTAATTCGGCTACTCAATAAAGAAAAAATTTGGCAGCCTCATTTAAAGCATTTTTTTCAAAAAGCAGTACAAAAAGGTAAATCTCATAAACAAGTAGTATCGATTATAGCAGTTTGTAATATATTTTTAATGATCATATCGGTTACATCTTTACATTTTCCCGTAATATCTATAATGCTTGCTTTAGCCGTCATAACTTTAACAGTGCAGAGTTTATTAAAATGAAGCTCATTAAAGAGGATATCGATAAAATAGTTAGACGTATATTTGCTAAACAACATCCATTGCTGCCTGAAATCATGATTAACTGGAATAAAATAGTCGGATTTAACTTCAGCACTAAAGCATTACCTTTAAAAATCACCACCTATACTTATAAAAAACAAAAGATTAATACGCTGTTTATACAAGCTGAAGATAATGCTACTGCAGCAGAATTACCTTATTATCAAGATATTATTCTAGAACGTATTAAAATTTATTTAGGCTTTGCAGCAATACATAAAATGAACGTAACGTTTTATAAAGGCAAAAAGAGTCTTTAGATTAAGAGTTTGTTGGCATGAATATCAATGCCATCTCTACTATAACTCCGCAAACTTGTAGGTGTTGTTGCCTGGCTCAGTTTATGTCATTCCCGCTTCCGCGGGAATGATATCGTACGGGCTTTTCGAACCATACAACAACTCCGCAGCCGTAGGATCTAGGAAAAATAATAAAAATGCTGTAAATCAGAATTTTTGACTGGATTGCTTCGTCAATTACTTCGTAATTTTCCTCGCAATGACGAAAAAGCTGAATCATGCGATAATACCTTGCAGTCGCTTAGCTCATGATGTCTCAGTATCCACGTAGGCAATACCAAGACATACAAACAAAAAAAG
This sequence comes from Rickettsia argasii T170-B, assembly GCF_000965185.1. Lineage (NCBI taxonomy): Bacteria > Pseudomonadati > Pseudomonadota > Alphaproteobacteria > Rickettsiales > Rickettsiaceae > Rickettsia > Rickettsia argasii. The sequence goes on along the minus strand of NZ_LAOQ01000003.1, from coordinate 129,109 downwards.
GAGTCTTTATTAAAGACTCCTTTTTCGTATTAATAGCTTGTAAAAAGATTTAAGACTAATTACATATCAAATCTTAATCCTGCCATTAAGTTATGACCTTTATAATGGGTTCCGCCAAATTTAACTTTATCCCCGTCAATAGTTTTGGTGGTATTTTTTGTTTTACCGTAATCTCTCCAGCTATAAACTAGTTCAGCTTTTACACCTTGTGTAACTTCAAATGAAGTTCCTAAAGATAATTGATAAGCAAAGTTAGTTTTGTTTTTAGTAGTACCGTTGAAAGTGTCAGTTACACCATTTTTAATATCTTTAGAGTTAATTTTTTCCTTTACAAAAGCAGCACCAACACCTGCACCTGCAAATACTTTAAACATGCTTAAATCGACGAAATCAACATAACCGTTAAGTAATAAACTTACAATAGTAGGTTTATTTTTTACTGAGAAAGAATTACCGTCTGGATAAGTTTTTGATTTCTTTAAATGACTACTTGCTACCGTTCCAATTGTTAAATCGGTTCTTAGATTATCCATGATATAGTAACCCGCACCGATCTCACCTGTAAATCCTGTATTAGACTTTATATGAGACTTTAACTTAAAATCTGCTCCTTTAGGTTTTGTTTTGTTAAAAATCACACCGCCGGCATTAAGTTTTAAATACCATTGATTTTCCACAGATGATGACATCGATGAATTAGTAGATGAATCTACAGAAGAATTCATATCGCAATCAGCAAATGAAAGACCAGAAGTTAAAAGCGCTGTGCTTGCAGCTGCTATTAAAAGTAATTTTTTCATATTGTTAAATTTTTCCTTTAAATTTTATTAGTTGTTAGTAAAAACGATATTAGATAATAATTTTACAATTTTTACCTAAATTCGATAAAAAACAGCTTTAAGTGACATTTCTGAGTTGTCATCTAATTTCACTCTGTGGCTTAACCACCGGGATCCAGTTTTTTTTGTATTTCTAGATACCGTGGTTAAGCCACGATATGCTATTAGGTTATTACCTAAAACTATTAATATATTCTTGTTCATTATATATCCAATCTTATACCGGCTGTTAAGTTATGGCTTTGATAACGCATACCACCGGTTGGTACACTTGTTCCTTGATAAATTACATTCTTACTTTTTGTTCTACCATCATCTATCCAGCTATAAGCTAGTTCTACTTTAACACCGTCGGCAATTTGTGCAGAAGTACCTAAAGTTAACTTGTAAGAAATATTAGTTCTGTTTTTAGTGTTAGATGAAAGACCGGTTATCCCATTATATGTAATTTTTTCTTTAACTAATGCAGGACCAACACCGGCACCAGCAAAAACATCGAACATATCAAAATTAGTTAAATCTACATAACCGTTAATAAGTAAACGTGTAATAGTAGGTTTATGGCTTGCTGAAACATTAGTACCGGTAAAAGGTGCATTAGTCGCAGCTCCGGATTTCTTTAACTTACCACCGATTATAGTACCTAAAGTTAAATCGGCTCTAAAGTTTTCGGAAATATAATAACCGATACCTAAATCAACTGGAACAGTTGTATTAGATTTTAATTTAACACCGGTTGCCTTATCCTTTTCTTCATTAAACATTGCTGCACCGGTATCTATTCTTAAATACCACTCATGATCCATGCCCTCAGCAAATGATACGCTAGAAGATAAAATTGTTGCACTTGTAGCAGCTATTAAAAGTAATTTTTTCATGATTAGCACCTCAAATTAAATAATTAAACATTATCTTAATGGCATATATAACATATTATATTTTTTAGTTCTATATTTAATTGGCAACTAGATTCATAATAATAAAGCTTTTATTAAGTTTTGTGATAAAATAAACACATATAGTTAATTCATGTTATTTTAGGTTCTGTGAAGATTTCTAATTGATTTGTTATTTTGAGATATTTTTAAGCGAAAATTAATAAGAGTTTTGAAGGAATAGTTAATCCTATTTCAAAAAAATCTTATTAATTTTCGCTTAAAAATATCTCAAAATAACAAATCAATTAGAAATCTTCACAGAACCTATGTATTTATTAAACTTATCTTTCTCATCTTTAAATTTATCGGCATCAGGCAAAGCAGGTTTTTTTTTGGTAATATTTTTCCATCCTTTATTTTCTATAAAATCTTTTGCACGTTCTACCCATTCTATTAACCCCGGTGATTCAGGTTTAATAGCACCTATAGGACAATCAGGAACACAAACGCCGCAATCTATACATTCATCGGGATTAATGACTAACATAAAATCATCTTCCCTTTCACCTTCATAAAAACAATCTACAGGGCATACTTCAACACAATCGGTATATTTACATTTTACACATTCATCGGTTACAACATAAGTCATTTTATTATCTGTTTTTGATTTTGTCGATTAATATAGAAGTTCTTAAAAGTAATACTAATAAAAAATATAATATAAAACTAATAAACATGATAATTAAAGGCTTTAGCATTGAAGAGTGAATAGTTGGACTCCCTAGCCTTAACACACTAGCAGGCTGATGCAGACTATACCAAATATTTACCGAGAATTTTACTATCGGTATGTTCATCAGTCCGATAAGAGCAATAATAGAAGAAGGATTTTGTGCCTTTCTTATATTATCCGCACTATTCACTATAATAATATAACTTAAATATAATAAAAATAATATGAGCATGGAGGTAAGTCTTGCATCCCAAACCCACCATGTCCCCCATATAGGTTTTCCCCATAAAGAACCTGTTACTAAACTAATCAAAGTAAAAGTAGCCCCAACGTAACTAGAAGCTACAGCTAGCAAATAGCTAATAGTAGTTTTCCATACTAAACAGCTAAAGCTGCATGCTGCCATGAAAACATAAACACCAAGAGCCATCCAAGAGGCAGGGACATGAACATACATAATGCGTACAAAATCACCTTGCTGATAATCTACCGGCGAAACTATGAGGGCTAAATAAAGACCTATAATCATCATTACGCAAGTAGATATAGCTAATATAGGTATTATAACCTTTGATAATTTATTAAAATAATAGGGGGTTAATAGTTTTAGCATGTTTTCTTACTTCTTTATGTCATTCTTGCAATCCTCTATGTCATTCTGTGGCTAGAAATAACAGTTCTTATCCTCTTAAAAAACTCTTTCATTAATAGCCCCGAATCTTCGGCAAGAATTCCGCTATATATTTCCGGTCTATGAAAACAAGCACTACTGTTAAAATATCGCAAATTACTTTCGACTGCTCCGTGCTTGGAATCAGAAGCCCCATAAAATAAACGTTTTAACCTGCTATGAGCTATAGCTGCCGCACACATAGCACAAGGTTCTAAAGTAACGTAAAGATCATAATCATTTAAATTTTTAGAAGATATAAGATTACATGCTTCATTAATAGCAATAATTTCAGCATGATAAAGAGCGTTATTTTTTTCTTCCGTATTGTTATGGGTACTAGCAATAATTTTCTGATTTAACCTATCTACAATTACCGCTCCGACCGGGACTTCCTTTTTATCAAAAGCAATCTTGGCTTGTTTTAAAGCTTGCTCCATGAAAAAATTATTAAAATTAGCTTCTTTATCTAACAATATATTCACGGTAATTTACGTGTTCTTCGATTCCAAAAGGATCTTGGTGGATAATTATTTCAGCCTCCGGAAATTCCTGCAATATTTCAAAGGCAATCTCATCGCTAATTTTATGAGCATTATAAAGCGACATATTGCCGTCCATTTCCAGATGGCACTGGATAAAAGCTTTTTGACCGGCATATCTAGTTTTCATTTCGTGCATACCTTTTGCCCCTAAATGGTTATTAACTATCGAGATAATTTTTTGTCTATCTTGTTCGGGTAATTCATGATCTACTAAATTTTTAAATGCCTTTTTAAATAAAGAATAAGAAGAGTGAAATATATATAACGAAATAACTACACCAAATAATGGGTCAACAAACCAAAAATAATCACTTAAATTTATAGAGATAATTACTATAACATTAGTTAGTAAGTCTGTGAAATAATGAAGCTTATCGGCTTTTACTATTTCCGATCCTGTTTTTTTAATTACATAAGTTTGGTAAAGCACTAAAATAATTGTTAAGAATATACATACATACATTACAGTAGTACCGTCGCTAATATTCTCCGGTTTTGTTTTTTCAAATAAAGATTTAACCGAAGAAAAGCCTACAAAAAAAGCTGAAGCAAAGAAAAATATCGATTGAGAAAAAATTGTTAAATCCTGCATTTTTTCATACCCGAATCGATGATGATGATCCGGCGGTTGCAGGGCAAATCTTAAAGCTATTAGATTAATAAAGGAAGAAGTTATATCAAGCATTGAATCAATTAAAGAAGCAAGGATTGATTGCGAATCGGTAACAACCCAAGCATATAATTTTATACTTAAAATAATTAATGCCGTAGTAACCGATAAATAAGATGCCGATTTTATTAACCGATTACGGCTATTAGTATCCATGACAAATCTTTCCAATTTATTTGTAGTTTAACAAAGAAAATATAAAATTCAATTATAATGAGGTTCTGTGAACAAAATTAAAAATAATATTTTAAAATACAAATAATTTAAATTTTGTTTACAGAATCTAGTTTTAGCTTTACAAAATTCTAAAAACCATATACTGATTAATTTATATATTAATAGAGAGAATTATATGAAACTATTATCTAAAATTATGATTATAGCTCTTGCAACTTCTATGTTACAAGCCTGTAACGGTCCGGGCGGTATGAATAAACAAGGTACAGGAACACTTCTTGGCGGTGCTGGCGGCGCATTACTTGGTTCTCAATTCGGTAAGGGCACAGGACAGCTTGTGGGAGTAGGTGTAGGTGCATTACTTGGAGCAGTTCTTGGTGGACAAATCGGTGCAGGTATGGATGAGCAGGATAGAAGACTTGCAGAGCTTACCTCACAGAGAGCTTTAGAAACAGCTCCTAGTGGTAGTAACGTAGAATGGCGTAATCCGGATAACGGCAATTACGGTTACGTAACACCTAATAAAACTTATAGAAATAGCACTGGTCAATATTGCCGTGAGTACACTCAAACAGTTGTAATAGGCGGAAAACAACAAAAAGCATACGGTAATGCATGCCGCCAACCTGACGGACAATGGCAAGTTGTGAATTGATAGACAAAACGTCATTGTGAAGAAAATTACAAAGTAATTGCCGAAGCAATCTCAGGAATTTTATTATTTCATGAGATTGCCACGCAGCTTATAGCTGCTCACAATGACGTTATAACAAAAGGAGCAACCTATGACTTTCATAATAGTACGGCATTTAAACATAATGATCGCATTCCTGATAAATTTACTTGTAAAGGACAAAATGTTTCACCGCATCTAGAATGGAGTAATGCTCCTTCAGATACTAAATCTTTTGCACTTATAATGGATGATCCGGATGCACCGGTAGCAATAGCACCGCCACACGGTATATGGGATCATTGGGTAATATATAATATTTCTGCTTCTATTACTAAGCTTTCAGAAGGACAAATAGATAGTAGTATTAAAATTTTAAATAATAGCTGGCAAGAAAAAAAATACGGCGGTCCTTGTCCACTTGCCAGCAAACCTCATCGTTATTTTTTTAAACTATATGCTCTAAATGATTATCTTGAGCTTGATGAGAATGCTAGCAAGCAAGATTTAGTATTAGCCCTGCAAAAACATTTACTTGCCGAGGCAGCACTAATCGGCATTTATTCTATTTAATGAATGCTATTTATTGCCCACTGTGTCATCCCGTGGCTTAACCACGGGATCTAGAAAAATAACTTAAAACATTAATAACTTTAGTATTTATTACTGGATCCCGTGGTTAAGCCACGGGATGACAGAAGTGAACTGACACATGCAAAAACCTATAATCGAGTTTCGTAACGTATCTAAAAAATTCGGTAATAAATTTCCGATAAATAACGTTAGTTTCACTGTCAAAAAAAATAATATCACTACTTTAATCGGACCTAACGGTGCAGGTAAAACTACCATAGTACGATTAATGCTTGGACTTGAAAAACCTACAAGCGGCGAGATTATAATTGATCCCAAACTAAAAATTGGATATGTACCGCAGAAGTTCGGATTAACCCCTGATTTACCTATTACAGTAAAAAAATTTTTAGAGTTGTTAGCACCGAGTAATTTTAATAACAATATTAAAGAGCTTAACTCATTTATTGATTTGGAACATATAAAAGATCAAGAAATTTCTAAGCTCTCAGGAGGGCAGTTTCAAAAGGTAGTTCTTGCATGTTCAATAGTTAATAATCCCGACTTAATTATTTTAGATGAACCATTACAGTCTTTAGACGTAACAAGCCAACAAGAATTTTATCAGCTTATTAATTTGATTCGTAAAAAGCTCAATATTACGGTTTTTATGATTTCTCATGATTTATTTACCGTAATAAAAAATTCCGATCAAGTGATATGCTTAAACGGTCACATATGTTGCAGCGGAATACCAAATGAAATAACTCCTAACTCTGAATTCTCAAATGCACTTTCTGCTCTAGGCTTCTATACCCACCACCATGACCATAAGCATTAGAATTATTGCATAACCTATTTGTCTCCAAAAGGATCTCTCCTTATTAGCTATGTTATGCAAGAATTCTATTATACTTGAATTGTATTCCACGCTCACCTAAGCTTGTTCTGTAGCATCACCTATCACCTCTACTTTTAATGCATTGTGATCCGTATTATCAAACTGAGTTCAATCATTTTCATTTGTATTACCTGATTCTTGTTGGCATGTTATCACATTAAACAATTCTTTCGTAGTGAGCCTGGCCTTAGATAAGCTTTTTACCTTATAACTATTTTCAATAAAGAGTTTCTGCTGACTTGGTTCCATTGCAAGTAATTCTTTCACACTAACACCGGCGTCAGTCAAACTTTTTATATTATCGTCATTTTCAACAAAGAATTCTTGTTTATCGTTTTCTATATTCGAAATTTGTGCAAAAGTAAAACCTATGTTAAGCAAAGATATTTCCTCTTCTGTTAAATCTCGGTTAATTTGCTTACTTATTATAATTTGTTGTAGTAATTTACTATCAGTTTTTAGCTCTTCAATAGTAGAATATTGATTAACCTGGTTATTAGCATTTGCATTTTTTCCTAAGTTTAATTCTATTGTTGGTACTTCTCTTGTAATAGGATAAACATTTGTTGCATCGCCATATATAAAATCTTGCTCCATTGGTTTTGGATGTATAGTGTTTATATCAAGTTTAGGAGTTTTTCCGCCACATCCTACATATAAATTTAATGCTTGTTTTTGTAATGCTTCTCTCAATTTATTTATTATAGGTACAAATAATAATTTATCTTCTTTCCCTAAATGCTCAAATGAATCTAGTACCATAGAAGTGGCTTCTTCATTCTTTTTTCCCTCTCCAGCAAGCCAAGCATATGACTGAGCTCTTATATTTCCTTTATCATCCGTAATTATATAAAAACCGGCATTTGCTTTACTCATACCGTCTAAAATACATCTTTCGGAATCATGTCCTATAGATTGGCAAGAATTACTAAATTTACCATAATATTCTTTTATAAAGTTCAATGCTTTTTGAAAACTATTATTATCTAGTTTTCCTTTTAAAGAAAAATTAGCTAAATTTTTTGCATGTAATTTATTTTCTTCTGATAATTCTTCTTCGTTGTACTTATAAGATTCTTTAATTACTATTTCAGTTACTTGATTTACTAATTATTTAAATCATTTTTAGTTATCCGCTGAAAATCATTTAATTTATTTTCTTTAAGAATTTTTTGAAATTTTTCAGTTTTTTCCAGTAAGTGTGCATTACTGAAAATATATAATGAGTCTCTTCCAGATTTATTTAAAATTTGAAAAAATTCTAATGTTTGGGAAGACAATGTTTGTGGTAAATTAAATTGAAAACTCAATTCTATTGTTGCTTTTGTATCATAATTAACAGTTTTTAAGTAACTTTTTATATCGTTTAAATTTCCAAAGTAAGTAGATAATTTTTTAGCCATTTCTAAAGAATTTAAACCGCCATTCTCCGTATATAAGTTAGCAATTTTCGACAATATGGCAATACTTCCTTACATAGTTCTTTACTAATAAGATTTTTTTAAGGCGTGTATTTGTACTTAAATATTGCTTATGTATTTTTTCAAAAACAGACTTTTTATTAAAACCCTCTTTATATAATAAATGAATATTTGCCAATAATATTTCAGCATCGTCTTGGTTTATTCCAGCTTTTTTCAAAGTCATGGTATTACTTTTAGCATTTTCTTCTAAGGTTGTTATGGCCTTTTCTAAATTAATTTCTTCTTTTATAATTATTCTACAGAAAACCATAAAACATGGTAATAACCATAAAATATGATAATTTTTTAGAAAATAGCAAGGATTAGATTAATTTTTCTTAACGAAATCAAGGGATGAGTGTTAAGGATAATTTAGAAATACATCAAATAGCAAATTATATAGAGTAACTTGCTATTTATATTAGATCACACCAAATATTGCTTTAAATATCTACCGGTATGGCTTTCCTCACAGGCAGCGATGTCGTCAGGGGTGCCACATACAACTATCTTACCGCCTTTGTCGCCACCTTCAGGACCGACGTCAATAATATAATCTGCAGTTTTTATAACATCTAAATTATGCTCGATAACTAAAACAGTATTTCCCATATCAACAAGTTTATGTAACACTTTTAACAATTTATTGATATCGTCGATATGTAATCCCGTAGTCGGTTCATCAAGTATATAAAGCGTTTTACCGGTTGAACGTCTTGATAATTCTTTAGCAAGCTTAACGCGTTGTGCTTCACCACCTGAAAGAGTAGTAGCAGACTGACCGATTTTAATATAGCCTAGACCCACTTCATTTAAGGTAATTAATTTTTCATAGATTAACGGTATTTTTTCAAAAAACTGCATCGCATCTTCTACAGTCATCATCAAAATATCGGCAATAGATTTACCTTTATATTTTATTTCAAGCGTTTCTCTATTATATCTGTGACCATTACAAATATCACACTTTACATATACGTCAGGTAGGAAATGCATCTCTATTTTTATTAGCCCGTCACCTTGGCATGCTTCACATCTACCGCCTTTAACGTTAAACGAAAATCTGCCTACTTTATACCCTCTAGCTTTTGATTCAGGTAATTCCACAAACCAATCCCTAATATGGGTAAAGGCACCTGTATAAGTCGCAGGGTTTGAACGAGGAGTTCTACCTATCGGAGATTGATTAATATCGATAATTTTATCAATATATTCAAGTCCTTTTAACTCTCTATATTTGCCGGGAAATACTTTGCTAGTTGGCTCTAAATGCTTTAGAGCCGCTTTATATAGAGTATGAATCATCAAACTTGATTTACCGCTTCCCGATACTCCCGTTATAGCGGTAAAAGTACCAAGCGGAATTTTGATATCAACATTATCTAAATTGTTGGAAACCGCCCCAAGTAATTCAATTGCCCTATGATCATGCCCTACTCTTGTTTCAGACGGCACTTTGATTGTTTGACGACCGCTTAGATACCTACCTGTGATACTTTCTTCAAAATTCTTTATTTCTTCAGCATTTCCTTCCGCAATAACACGACCGCCGTGAATACCGGCTCCCGGTCCTATATCAATAATATGGTCTGCTTCATATATTGTTTCTTCATCATGCTCGACTACCAAAACGGTATTACCCAAATCTCTAAGCCTTTTTAGTGTCTCAATTAATCTTGTATTATCTCGTTGATGAAGACCAATAGACGGCTCATCAAGTACATATAAAACACCGCTCAGTCCTGAACCTATTTGAGATGCAAGACGAATACGTTGACTTTCCCCCCCCGATAAAGTACCTGCTTCTCGTGATAACGTTAGATAATCAAGCCCGACATTCATAAGAAATTTTAATCTCTCGGTAATTTCTTTGAGTATACGCTCAGCAATAAATAATTGCTTTTTATTTAATTTTTCTTCTAAGTGACTAAACCATTTTTGCAAGTCTGCAATACTCATACCTGCTACTTCGCCTATATGAAAATTTGCTATTTTAACGCATAATGCTTCGTCTTTTAATCTAAACCCTGAACAAGCAGTACATTTATGCTCTGACTTAAATTTAGCTAGTTCTTCTTTAATTAAAACCGATTCTATAGTACGGTCCTTTTCTTGCAAACTTGGTATTATACCGGCAAAAGGTTGTTTTATTATTTGCGTTTTAGAACCATCGTGAAATTCAAACTTTATTGCCTCCTCTCCTGAACCTTCAAATAAAATATCCTTAACATTTTGTGATAAACTTACAAAAGGTACTTCAATAGAAAATTTATAATGATTGGCAAGAGCCTTTAATGTCTCTAGGATAAATTTAGAAGCTGTACTACCCCAAGGCACTATTGCACCGTCTTTAATAGCAATTCTTTGATCCGGAACTATTAAATCTCTATCAAAGAAAAACTCCTTACCTATCCCTTCACATTTAGGACATGCTCCAAAAGGGCTATTAAAAGAAAAGATTCGAGGCTCTATTTCAGTAAGCTGAAAACCCGATACCGGACAAGAATATTGCTCGGAAAAAGTAATACGCTGATTTTTTTCAAACTCGCTCTTAACTGCCGGCGGTAATTCTACAATTTCCAAATAAGTAATACCCTCGGCAAGATTTAATGAACTCTCTAAGCTATCTGCAAGTCTATTACCTAAACTTTCGTCTAGAACTATTCTATCAACGATCACTTCTATATTATGCTTCTTATTTTTATCAAGTTTCGGTAAATCATCAATTTCACAAACTTCCCCGTTAACTATTAATTTCTGAAAGCCTTGCTTTTTCAAATTCATAATTTCACGCTTGAACTCTCCCTTATGTCCTCTAACAATAGGAGCGAGTAAATATATTTGCGTACCCTTAGGTAGTTCATTAATTATATCTACCATCTCGGAAACTGTTTGGCTATGTATCGGAAGACCGGTTGCCGGAGAGTAAGGAATACCCACCCTTGCATATAATAACCTAAGATAATCGTAAATTTCCGTTATAGTTCCAACCGTAGAACGTGGATTTTTGGAAGTAGTTTTTTGGTCAATTGCAATAGCAGGCGATAATCCGGAAATAGATTCTACATTAGGTTTATTTTGTAAATGTAAGAATTGCCTTGCATATGAAGATAAACTTTCAACATATCGCCTTTGACCTTCTGCATAAATAGTATCAAACGCTAAAGAAGACTTGCCTGAACCGCTAAGACCGGTGATAACAACAAATTTATTCCTTGGAATATTAACATTTATATTTTTTAGATTATGCTCTTTAGCACCGCGTACCTTAATATATTCTTGGTTCATAATCACTTCACTATAAAAATTTTGAGATATTTTTTAAAAAACCTGTAGTATTATAGGCCCTTTTATTTTATTATTGCAATAATAATATTTTAAAGTAGGTAGTAATCTATGGCAGGTAGTTTAAATAAAGTAATATTAATAGGTAATGTAGGGCGTGATCCGGAAATGAGAACTACGGGCGAAGGGAAAAAAATCATTAATCTTTCCTTAGCAACAACCGAAACTTGGAAAGATCGCATTACCAGCGAACGAAAAGAACGAACTGAATGGCATAGAGTAGTGATATTTAGTGAAGGGTTAGTATCTGTTGTAGAACGCTATGTCACAAAAGGTAGCAAATTATATATTGAAGGTTCATTGCAAACCCGTAAGTGGAATGATAACTCAGGTCAAGAAAAATATACCACAGAAGTTGTGTTACAAAACTTTAATTCACAATTAATATTATTAGATAGTAAAAACTCTAATAATCATACTCAAGATTCAGGGCATAGCGAATATAAACATCCTGAAACTAAAAATCATTCCTTTGACCATAGCGACTTAGACGACGAAATACCGTTTTAATCAAAATTGTTATGAAAAATTTTATTTGGGCAATAATATTTTTAATCAATATTTCTTTCAGGGTGTTCTACTACTCATGATGTAGCTAGCAGGGTGAAGCATTCGCAATATATAGCAACTCAAAATAACTTTCAGATGAGGCTAGTAAACGGTGGTGATTTTACTCTTACGACTTATCAGCGTATTACCGACCGTAACCTACCTTTTGTATTCTATATTGAGGGAGATGGACATCTTACGGATGGATCTGCTAATTCCGACAACCCTACTCCCGTTAATCCTATGCTCTTAAAGCTTGCTACAATGGATAAAAGACCGAATATTGTCTATATAGCAAGACCTTGCCAATATACTCCTTTAGAAATGAACTCAAAATGCATTAGCGATTATTGGTTAGATAAAAGAATGGGGCAGGAAGTCGTAGATTCAATTAACAATGTCATAAATATTATCAATAACGGACAAAAATTTAGCTTAGTCGGCTTCTCCGGTGGCGGCGGGCTTACAATATTAATTGCCGCTCAAAATAGTAATGTTAAAGATATTATAACGATTGCCGGTAATTTAGATACTAAAAAGTTTGATAAATATCATAATTATCGTGGTTACTTAGTTAAATCCTTAAACCCGATAAATTATGCAAAACAGGTTAATAATATCCCTCAATTACATCTCTCCGGTATGGATGACAAAAGAGTCCCACCTTTCATAGCAGCACTTTACTTAAAAACAAGTAACTCACCGTGTGTAAAAAAGCAAACTTTGCCTAATATTTCTCATGCAAAAGGTTGGGATAAAGTTTGGTCTAATATATTAGATATTCCTCTGATTTGTAATTAGGTATTAGGAAATATTATTAATTTATATTCAAGCACTTATCATGGCTTTTGCCCTTAATGTTATGCCGGCTGTACCAAATTGTTTTAGACATTTTCCAATCTTTAAACACTTTACTTCCTTACATATGCTGTATCAGCTGCTTGTATGTATGTTATTAGCTCTTTTGATTTTCCTCATTTAATAAAAACCTTTGGAAACTGGGGAGTATTAATTATTATGATTCCAACAAGTATTGGATTTGGTATATTTCATTTTGCAAAATTGGAGAAAGCAAATGGAAATTATCCGACAAAATCTTTTGCTCCTTCTCCGGTGATGTCTGCTTAATTGATAAATATTTATAGCAGGTTTCCTGTAATATCTCTTAGTTTAAGACACTCAGCAAAAATTATAAAATTGCGTATTATTAGAGAATTACAGGAAATAATCAGAAGTTTTAATAATTAGTAATAATTATAATCTATAATGTTGCCGACATTTCACTAAGCCTTGCAGCTTAAGACCGCCTTTAGCACACATCCATCGCAGTAACTCGTTAGCAGCGTTTGCATATTCACCTCGGTTTAGCTTTTGCCGCAATGTTGATGCTTGAAATGCCCCAGCCCCGCAGTTGAAAATAAACGAGATTAAGGCGGCTTGTTGGTTTTCGGTTAATGGCATACCCTAGTGAACGATTATCGATACATTTACCAGCTTCGAGTAATTATTATTTATCTTTCTACAGATCCTCGCTTGCTTTTTTGCGATATATTCTTAGGAGTAGTAATAAGAAATGAAGAAGGGGAGATTTATTTTTGTTAAAGTAGCCCTTATGCGTTCTAGTGTTTGTTTAGTATTTTTAGCATGTGTTATAGCATCCTTATAAATACCTACTTCTTTCTGTTCTTTTTTGAAAGCTTCTTTATTTCCTATGTTAGCCAAAGCTTTAAAACTATGTTTTATAACTTGTCCAATATTTTTAAAAACATGCAAATTATCTTTTTTAGCTGTTTTTGTGCACCATATATCTAGATTCTCTAATTCTTTTTTGATTTCAGGATTTGCCTTCCCTTTTTCATAAGTATTAATAATCTTTTCTAATTTTTTTAAACTCTTTTTCGTTATTACTCGGTTTTAAATTAAGCATTACACCAGAATGGTCTGATGATAGTTCTGTTAGGGTATTAATAATCATTTCTTCTTTTAATCCATTATTAGCTCCATTAAGCAAATTTGCATATTTATGTCTACATATGGAGCGATACTTGTGATATAACTAATCATGATTATTAAATATTCGTTAACACAAAAGAAATTAAAGCTTTAATTAATAAACTTGAGAAATATTTTTATATTTCGTTTTATAAGGTGATAAATTTACTATTTAGAAGAAAGAGAAAAGCTGCTTAGTTTAGAGACTTGGTGAAAGACAATTAATATTCAGCTAAACGGTCAAAAGCTTGATTTTATGCTGCATCTGCGATTTGATACGTTTGTAGAAATACCGAGAAATGCAGAATGGCGCACCCTAAAGGATTCGAACCTCTGACCCACAGATTAGAAATCTGTTGCTCTATCCAGCTGAGCTAAGGGTGCTAAACATTTGTGGTAAACATTATATCAGTTTAAGCAAAGTTTTTCAAGGATTCTTTTTTTATTAAAAATAATAAGCAAATATGATAAAAAATATTCATGGATAAATTCTACAATTACAATTCTTCTTCACATCAGGCTTTACTTAGTTTTAAAGTAAAGCCTAATTCTAAACAAAATCTAATTAGCAATTTTGTAATTATTAATAATATCCCATATCTAAAATTATCTATAAAAGCAATACCGAACAAGGTAAAGCGAATGAAGAAATCATAAATTATTTAGCAAAAGAATGGAAATTATCACGTAGTAATATCGAAATTATTAAAGGTCATACTCATAGCTTAAAAACGATATTGATAAAAAATATTAATGAAGACTATTTAAATTTGATTATTAATTCCTATATTAAATAAGGTGCAGTTGTTGCTAGACTTCCAATGTCATTCCCGTATAGGCGGGAATCCAGTTTATATTTATTATTTTCTAGATTCCTGCTTTCGCAGGAATGACATAAGCAGTCATATGACGAAAAAATAATTTATTAACTAGAATAATTATGATACAAGAAAAAAAGAAATTTGATGCCGAGGTTGGCAAGATTTTAAATTTAATGATTCACTCTCTTTATAGTAATAAAGAGATTTTTATGAGGGAGTTAATTTCCAATGCTTCGGATGCTTGTGATAAATTACGTTATTTATCTCAAAGTAATAGTGCATTAGTAGCTGGCGATAGCAATTTTAAAATTACAGTTAAAGTCGATAAAGATAACGGACAAATCATTATCCGTGATAACGGCATCGGCATGAATAAAGACGATTTAATTGAAAATCTCGGTACTATTGCAAGATCGGGTACGGCAAATTTTCTTAAAAGCCTATCCGGTGATTCTAAAAAAGACAATATGCTAATCGGTCAATTTGGTGTTGGATTTTATTCAAGCTTTATGGTAGCCGATAAAGTGACTGTAACCTCAAGAAAAGCTGGGGAAGATAAAGTCCATATTTGGGAATCAGACGGGCTTGGTGAATACACTGTCTCAAATTCAGATAAAGAGTTCACAAGAGGCACGGAAATCGTTTTACATATCAAAAAGGAAGAAGATACATTCCTTGATCATTTTAGATTAAAACACATCGTTAAAAGCTATTCCGATCACATAGCAGTACCGATATATTTCTTTGATGAAGCTGGTAATAATGAAATCCAGCTTAATTCAGCTTCTGCATTATGGACAAGACCGAAATCGGAAATTACGGAAGAACAATATAAAGAATTCTACAAAAGCCTATCTTATGCCATTGATGCCCCTTGGATAACTATGCATAATAAAAACGAGGGAGCTATAGAATTTACTAACCTACTTTTCATTCCATCAAGCAAAACATTTGATTTATTCCACCCTGATCGCAAAAGGCGAGTAAAATTATATATAAAAAGAGTATTTATATCTGATGAGAATATAGATTTAATCCCGTCATATTTAAGATTTTTACGAGGCGTGGTTGATTCAGAAGATTTACCACTAAATATTAGCCGTGAATCACTGCAGCATAATAGCGTGCTTGAGAAAATCAAAAACGCTATTACAAAAAGAGTGCTTGGCGAGCTTAGAAAAAAGAAAGAGGAATCACCTGAAGAATATAATAAGTTTTGGGCTAATTTCGGCGGTGCTTTAAAAGAGGGTTTATGTGAGGCTACTACCAACCATGAAAAATTATTAGAGGTATGCATATTCAGAAGTGCCTTGCATAATAAAATGATCAGCCTTGACGAATATATAGCGAATTTTAAAGAAGGGCAGAGTACTATATATTATTTAAGCGGTGATAACCCCGATAAATTACTTTCAAGCCCACAAATCGAAGGGTTGTTAAGTAAAAAAATCGATGTATTACTTTTTACCGATACAGTGGATGATTTTTGGGTAAATGTTAATAGCAAATATAAAGAACATGCTATTAAATCAGCGACAAGAAGCGATATCGATGTAGAGCAAACTACTTCACAATCTGAGGAGAAAAACACAGATAGTAAAAAATCCGATGATGAATATAAATTGCTAACAGATTATTTTAAAGAGACACTAGGGGAGTTGGTAAAAGAAGTTAAGATCTCTAAAAAACTTACTTCAAGTCCTGCTTGTCTTGCCGTTAGCGACGCTGCTATGGATATTCGTATGGAGAGATTTTTGATTGAACAGAAACAAATAGCTAATGCCTCAGCTAAAAATCTAGAGTTAAACCCTAAAAATAAAATCATAGAGAAAATCTTTAACGACTTAAAAGCAAATAATAAAAATAATGAAGAATTGGTTAATCTAATATTTGATCAAGCCTGTATTTTAGAGGGTGAACCGGTTGCTGATACAGGTGCATTTTCAAAGAGATTAAACGATATTGTACAAAAAGCCATATTATAACTTTAAACTTTTTTAATTTTAATGTAGAATAGTTGCAAACGTGAGTTTGGAAGTATTGTTCTGTTCAATGTCATTCCTGCGTAGGCGGGAATCCAGAAAGAACATTCAAAATATCTGATTATAGAATTTTATAATTAATAAAATGGATTCCCGCCTACGCGGGAATGACATCGAGAAAATGTCTTATTACGATATTATATTTAGCAAACATATAGATAAGATCAAAAGCGAAGGAAGATATCGAGAATTTAAGGCCTTAAAAAGACA
Source organism: Rickettsia argasii T170-B (assembly GCF_000965185.1). Classification (NCBI taxonomy): domain Bacteria; kingdom Pseudomonadati; phylum Pseudomonadota; class Alphaproteobacteria; order Rickettsiales; family Rickettsiaceae; genus Rickettsia; species Rickettsia argasii. Next base: position 112,025 of record NZ_LAOQ01000003.1, on the reverse strand, counting down.
AGCCGATAATTTTCCTTTTGCAGAACACGCTAATAAACAAATAGTTATGTGGTGCATTAATGACTATTTGGGTATGAGTAAACATGCAAAAGTAATGCACGCTTCTATAGATGCCTTGCTAAAATACGGTGTTGGATCAGGTGGAACTCGCAATATCGGCGGTAATAATATAGCCATTCTTGAACTTGAAAAAGAACTTGCAAATTTACACAAAAAGCAAGCAGCTTTAGTTTTTACATCCGGTTTTGTTGCAAATGATACAACGCTTGCAAGTCTTGCTAAAATCATGCCGGATATAGTATTTTTCTCCGATGAGCTAAATCACGCATCAATAATTACAGGGATTACAAGTTCAAGAGCCGAGAAATATATATATAGACATTTAGACGTTAAGCATCTAGAAGAGCTTTTACAATCAGTCGATATTAATAGACCTAAAATTGTTGTTTTTGAATCGGCTTACTCTATGGACGGTTTTTTCTCACCTATCAAAGATATAATCAACTTAGCCAAAAAATATAATGCTTTAACCTTTATCGATGAAGTTCATACGGTCGGTTTATACGGTAAACAGGGTGGCGGTATTGCCGATCTTCTTAATTGTAGTGATCAAATCGATATTATTCAAGGGACGCTTGCCAAAGCATATGGTACTATCGGCGGTTATATCACTAGCAACCATAATTTAGTCGACGCTATAAGACTAACCGCTCCAGGGTTTATTTTCACTACTTCATTGCCGCCGGTAATTTCTACCGCTGCAACGCATAGTATTAGACATCTTAAAGAATCGAATGAAGAACGAATAAAACATCAAGAAGTAGTTACAAAACTTAAAAATTCTTTTGAACGTTTTAATATACCTTATTTGAAAAATGAAAGTCATATAGTGCCGATAATTATTGGTGATCCGATTAAAACGGCAAAAGCCTCAAATATGCTCCTTAATGAATACGGTATTTACGTTCAACATATCAATTTTCCAACCGTACCGAGAGGTACGGAACGCCTCCGAATCATCCCAACCCCTGCCCATACCGACAAAATGATCAATGATTTATCTGTAGCTTTAGTGCAGATATTTGCCGCACTTGATATAGAATTATCTTCTGCTAAAGAACTGAACGAAGAAGTACGCTTAAATCTTATTGCTTAACGCCATTGTGAGGAAAATTACGCAGTAATTGACGAAGCAGTCTAATAAAAAATGCTCTTAATGTCATTCCTGCGTGGCATTGTTGCGTGGATCGGTTTTCCGTCATTGCGAGAAGAATTACGTAGTAATTCGATGAAGCAATCCAGTAAAAAATTCTGATTTACAGAATTTTTTACTGGATTGCCACGTCGCTTCGCGCCTCGCAATGACGATTTGGCCTCCACGCAACAACACTTTCAGTTATTTAGCTCATAACGATATATATCTTTGGTTAACAACGCCACAAATCTTATACCCAATTTATTTACTTGCTTTTGCTCCTAAATCATCTAGTTTATTGCAATATACTCTAAAAAAAGTAAGATATAACCCTTTAAATTCTTTTTAAAAAATAAAAGGTTACCCCATAAATACCTTATCTTTATATAATTTAAAAAATAGTTGTATTTTTATACCACTATAATATTAATTTTTTATTTCTATATAATTAATTTGTTTACTTTGAAGAATTTATAATTTATTTTTTCTGCAAAATTTCAATACAAAGCTGTAATTATTGAGCTTTTAAAGTTAATTCAGATAAAGAACAAACGAGCAATAACAAAAAAGAAAAAAGTACTTCTACAAAATCGACTACGACTAATTGCTTAGCTCATGACAATATCCATCTTTAATTTAGCAATGTCTAAAAAATATAAGTAATATGAATTTTAACTTAATATAATTACCGAATATGTCTTTTTTTGACCGCAAAACTGCAATTATTAAACTCTTAAAACTCATGCCGGCAAAGAGTTTACTGCTTCTAAAATAGCCGTATGGATAGTTAAAACGTACTCTCAAGAGGCTGCTCAAAAATTGTAAACAAGTAACGATAAGCTATTAATGAGCGTTAACAAGATGAGTAACACAAAAGAAATAGCGATAATTTTGTATAAAAATGAAATGAAGAAGCTATTACCTACAACCATACCAAAAATAGAACCGAACATTAAGATAATAAAAAAAGGGCTTTTGACTAAATATTGTTATGTTAATAATACTAATAGAGCGGTTAATTATAATGAGGTATATTATAATAAAAAATTTGACCGTAAAAATGCAGTTATTGAGTTCCTTAAACTCATCCAGGGAAAGAATTTAGTAATGCTCAAATAGCCACATGGATTGTTTTAATACTTATCCTGACGAAACAAAACGAAAAGTACAAACAAGCAACAACAAACGATTACTTAGCACTAAGAATAAAGTAGCAGAACAAAAATTATCATAATGATTTATAGACACAAATTAAGGTTATTACGTACTATATCAAACATCGAACCGAACATTAATACAATAAAAAAGGGAAATCGGGCTAAATATTATTATATTAATAATACCGATAAGATATTTGATATATCCAAAATTATTAAAGCCCTTGAAAATTATAAGAAGCAGGAGCTTAATGCTATGGAAATGGCTCAATTGCTATTAAGTGCTAACGCGAAATAGTTAGTGATTGCAAAAATAGACGACTATATGCCAACAAAGGTGAGTTCTGCGAAACTCAAAGTTAACAATGCCTAATCCTAATGGTATTTTACAAAAACTATTGCATATTGCAGCTCTTTAGTTTATTTTGATTAGCAAACTATATACAGAATTAATGGATTATTAAAATGGGAATTACCATATTAAAAAATGAAGGATTGGATTTTCATGCAAGAATTTCTACTCCTTTAAGTGAGATAGATGACGATATTCAAAAAGAATTACTTGATTTAACCAAAAAAGTTAAAATAGCAGGTTTTAGAGCCGGTAAAGTACCGGTTTCAATTGTTAAGAAAAAATACGGTACTTACGTCAGGAATGATATAATAGAAAGAAGAATTAACCATTCAGTAAATCACGTTATTAAAGAGTATAATCTAAATATAATCGGTAGACCCAAAATTGAAGAATTACAAAACGAATCCGATAAAGCTTTAGAATTTACCGTAAAAATAGAGCTATTACCTAAAATTACTATTCCGGATTTAAAAAAAATCTCACTAGATCGTCCAAAATTAGAAGTAAACTCTAAAGATGTTGAAGAACAACTAGAAAAACTTGCCGCATTAACAAAAAATTATACTAAAGAAAGTAAAGCAAAAATAAAAGACGGAGATCAGGTTACTATTGATGCAATCGGGTACATCAAGGAGAAAGCTTTTGAGGACGGTAAATTAAATGATTTTAAAGTAATAATAGGTAGTAATGCACTTATTCCCGGTTTTGAGAAACAATTAATAGGTTCTAAAACAGGTAGCGAAGTAGATGTTAATGTGACTTTTCCTGAAAATTACCATGCTAAAGATTTAGCAGGTAAGGATGCTCGTTTTGTAGTACAAATTAAAGCAGTACATACTGCAGAACCTACCGTTATCGATGACGAATTTGCTAAAAAATTCCAAAGTAATAGCCTTGAAGAATTACGTACACATTTTACTAAACAAATAGAAAATGAGTCGGAAGAAGCTATTAATACTATAATGAAAATGAACTTATTTGATAAGTTAGAAAAATTGTTAGATTTTGATGTACCGGAATCTTTATTAGAGCAAGAAAAAAATATTCTAAAGTCCGAAACCGATAAAAATGAACAAGATGAATCATTATTGAAAGGTAAATACTCTCAAGAAATAACAGCATATTATAATAAATTAGCCCTACGCCGTGTGCGAATAGGCTTATTACTTGCTGAATATGCAAAATCTAAAAATTTGCAATTAGAGCCTGATGATTTAAGAAAAGTTATTATGCAACAAGCACGTAATTTTCCTGGGCAGGAAAATATGATATTTGATTTTTATAAAAATAATCCTAGAGCAATTGAAGGACTTAAAGGTCCTGCCTTAGAAGATAAAGCTGTACAATATATATTTAATCACGAAATAAAACTTAAAGAAAAGAAATATACTAAGGAAGAGCTAGAGAAATATCTAGAAGCAGAAGAGCAATGTATTACTTTAATTTAAAGCTTATTCATTGTCATTGCGAGCGAACGTTAGTAAGCGTTGCAATCTCAGGAATCCTCGCAATGACAATCCTCAGTATCCACGCAGGCAATACCTAGTAGTATTACTCCTGATTTTTTATAGTCTCTAAAGCAAGTTTAACTATTTTATTTACTCCAGCATTAGTGTGGGTAGAGATAGGAAAAACTTCTTTATTAGTAACTTTCTGCAACTTATTTATTTTTTCCTGTATTTCCTCATCTGTGAGAACATCGCATTTATTAAGACATATGATTTCGATTTTATTTTTTAGATAATCGGAATATGATTCAAGCTCAAGACGTACCGTATTATAATCTGCAACTACATCATTACTAGAGCCGTCTATTAAATGTATTAATACATTACATCTTTCTATATGCTTTAAGAATTTATCGCCAAGTCCGTGACCTTGATGAGCCCCCTCAATTAAGCCAGGAATATCGGCTATGACAAACTCTTCGTCATCAACATATACCACTCCAAGCTTCGGCACTAAAGTAGTAAAGGGATAATCGGCAATTTTAGGCTTGGCTGCCGTTACAACGGATAAAAAAGTAGATTTACCGGCATTTGGAAGCCCCACAAGCCCAACATCAGAGAGAAGTTTTAAACTTAAATGAATCCACATTTCTTCAGCAATTTCTCCTTCCGTACGCTTTCTTGGAGCTTGATTAACCGACGATTTGAAACGGCTGTTACCAAGACCGCCACTTCCTCCTTTAATTATTCCAAAGCTTTGATCATCCACAGTGAAATCATACAATAATATATTGCCATCCTCGGAAAAGATTTGAGTACCGATCGGAACATCAAGAACTAATGATTTTCCTGATTTACCGCTTCTATTTGAATCTTTACCGTTTTCGCCGTTTTCTGCGGTAAAATGCTGTTTATATCGATAATTTACTAGCGTATTAAGATGGTGATTACTCCTGAAAATAACACTACCGCCACGTCCACCATTACCACCGTCCGGTCCGCCTCTGTCAATAAATTTCTCACGATGGAAACTAACACAACCATTGCCACCGTTCCCACCTTTTATATATATTTTAACTTCATCAATAAAATGCATATGATTTATATTTTCAACGTCATTGCGAGGCACGAAGCGACGTGGCAATCTCATCAAATCTCTTGAGATTGCTACGCTCCTTGCAGTCGCTCGCAATGACGACAATGTTTACCTCTCCCGAATACCCTTATACTCTCTATGTACATAACCGGTGTAAAGCTGTCTAGGTCTGCTGATTTTTTGTTCAGGGTCTTCGTGCATTTCTTTCCATTGTGCCATCCAGCCTACGGTTCTTGCTATTGCAAAAAGTACCGTGAACATTTGCGACGGTATACCCATAGCCTTATAGATAATACCCGAATAAAAATCAACATTTGGATATAATTTTCTCTCAATAAAATATTCATCTTTAAGAGCGATAGCTTCAAGTTCTATTGCTATTTGTAAGAGCGGATTGTTGTCTAGCTGCCCGAGTTCCTTTAATACTTCTTTGCACGTTTCTTTAAGTACTGCGGCACGCGGGTCATAGTTTTTATATACACGATGACCAAAACCCATTAACCTAAATGGATCATTTTTATCCTTAGCTTTAGCTATATATTTAGGAATATACTCAGAACTACCGATTTCTTTAAGCATATTTATTACCGCTTCATTAGCCCCACCGTGAGCAGGTCCCCAAAGTGAGGCAATACCCGTGCTAATACAAGCAAAAGGGTTAGCTCCGGATGAGCCGGCAATTCGGACTGTTGAAGTAGAAGCATTCTGCTCATGATCGGCATGTAGAATAAATATCTTATTAAGAGCATTTTTTATTATCGGATTTACTGTATATTTCGTATAAGGCGTTGCAAACATCATATGCAGAAAATTTTCGGTAAAATCTAACGAATTATCAGGATAAATAAACGGTTGTCCTATAGAATATTTATAAGACATTGCAGCGATGGTAGGTATCTTAGCAATAATTCTAATAGCGATAAGTTCGTAATCTGCTTCCTTAAAATTCAATAAATCAGGATAAAATGCCGAAAGAGAACCGACAGCCGCAAGCATAATAGCCATAGGATGAGAAGAGCTACAAAAGGTTTGAAATAAATAGTGTAATCTTTCATTCACTAATGAATGATGAGCAACCTGTTTAGTGAAATTATTATACTGCTCACCACTTGGTAGTTCCCCATAAATCAGTAAATATGCCACTTCTAAAAAATCACTTTTCTCAGCTAAGTCTTTAATATCATATCCTCGATGCCGCAAGATTCCTTTATCACCGTCTATATAGGTGATAGTAGACTGACAAGAAGCAGTAGACATAAAACCCGGGTCGTAAGTAAAGCAATCGGCTTCCGCAGATACCCTACTTATATCGATTACATCCTCACCAATACTTGCTTTAAGTATAGGTAATTTAAATATTTTTCCTCTGATTTTTAATTCAGCAAATTCTGAATCATTATTATTTTCATTGGTCATATGGATATACCTTATTTTTATACATCAGTAAGTATAACCCTAATTTAATGAAATTAGAAATGAATTATGATTTATTAGAATTTAAAAATTTTCTTTGATATCTTGCTCAACTTGCAAGGTTAATGAAAATTTAAAACGCATATGCTTCTACTTTCAACTGCAAGCCTAAAGCGTTTAATAAAGATCCTATATTGTCGACACTTGGATTACCTTTGCTAGATAACATTATATATATATATTGTCTATTTATATGAGCTTCTTTAGAGATTTTTGCTATACCTCCTCTTGCTCTAACGCTTCATTAATATACCCTACTAATATTTCCTCATTTTGTAATTTTTCTTTTAAATAATCTGTAAACTTTCCATATAACACCCTTAATTTCGTTTATAAACTTCTTCTATTATTTCTAAGGCTTTTTTAATATCTTTGCCTTGAGTATCTTTATTACTTGCATTTAATAGCAGAAATATCTGTTATAAAAATTGTATTTGTTTAGTGTTTTGCATATTAAGCTTAACTAGAGATGATTACACTGTCGCATATATACGACTAATTGTCCAGTAGAAAATTATTTTGAAAAGTACGTGAAGCTGTGAGTACTAGATTAATGTACAAGTTATGCAAGAAGTCTATTATTGACTAAATACTCCTTAATCTTGAGTAAATCATACCAAGAGGTACGTTTTTGCATAGGTTGGCGGAGTAAATAGGCAGGGTGGAAGATTGCCGTAGTTTGAATAGGAGCGGATAAATATTTATTGGTATAAAAATAATATTCTTGTCTAATTTTAGTAATACCTGAATTTTTTCCAAGTAAGCTAGTTGCAGCCGTGCTACCGACTAGAATAATTAGCTGCGGGTTAATAAGAGCAATATGCTTCTCTACAAAAGGTCTACAAATATCGACTTCTTCGAACGTCGGCTGTCTATTAGCAGGAGGACGCCAAAATACTGTATTAGTAATATAAGCGTTATTTTTTCGTGAAATTCCGATAGCGTGTAGCATATTATCAAGTAAATTGCCACTTTCGCCGTAAAAAGGTATTCCTTTCAAATCTTCGGTACTTCCCGGGGCTTCGCCTATTAACATAATTTTAGCTTCTAAATTACCGTCACCGAAAACCGTATTAGTAGCAAATTTCTTAAGTTCACAACCATTAAAATTTAGTAGAGATTCTTTTAGTTCTTCGATATTATTAGCTTTATCGGCAAGAAATCTTGCTAGGGTTATATTATCATGAACTTTATCATTCATATTGAATGCAGTTTCTTTTGTAGACATAAGTTTTACTTGTGGCTTTTCAGTTAGTTCAGTATTATTACGTACCTTTAATTGCGGTGGATGTTCATGGCAATAATATTCAACACCGATTGCACTTAACCATTTAAGCGTATTATTCATTATCTTAAAATAAAATATGTTAAAATATTCCGTACCACACGAACTAAATGGCATAAGGCTTGATAAAGCTCTATCATCGCTTCTTGAAAATGTTTCAAGGAATCAAATCCAAAAAGCTATTAAAGATTCGCAAGTACTAGTTAATGATGTAATTATTTCTGATCCTGATGTTTTGGTCAAGGAGAATGATAGTATATTTTTTTCTTTTAAAGAACCTGAAGAGCTAAAAATTGCAACAGCAAATGTAGCACTTGATATAATATATGAAGACGATGATTTGATAGTAATTAACAAAGCTGCAGGTATGACGGTACACCCGGGAGCAGGGCATCATGACGATACGCTTGTTAATGCTTTACTACATCATACAAAAAACTTATCGGATATCGGCTCATCAGAAAGACCCGGGATAGTACATCGTTTAGATAAAGACACTACGGGCTTGATGGTAGTTGCTAAAAATAATAAAGCACATATGCTACTTGCAAATCAGATAGAACAAAGGCAGGTAATACGGAAATATAAAGTGTTAGTGTGGGGAGTAATAAATCCGCTAGAAGGAGTCATTAAAAATAATATAGGTCGCAGCCGAAGCGATCGCCAAAAAATGACCATATTAAAATATGGCGGCAAAGAAGCCGTTACACATTATAAGACTCTAGAATTATTTTATAAAGGTAGTATTAGTATGGTGGAGTGCAAGCTTAGTACGGGTAGAACTCACCAAATTAGAGTACAGCTAAGCCATTTAAAGCATTCGGTAGTCGGCGACCAAACTTACGGCAATAACGACCGAAAAATTGCTCATTCTCCCCCTGAACTAAAAGCAAAATTAATTGATTTTAAACGTCAAGCCCTGCATTCTTGGTATTTAAGTTTTATTCATCCGACTAGTAATGAGATTATGGAATTTTCTTGTGAGTTGCCAAGGGATATGGAAGAGATAATTAGTTTATAATTGACAAAATATTAATTTTTTAATATAATATTAAGGATTAATATTTATTTATAAAATGAAAAAAGCTAATTCTAAATTAGAAGAAGCCTTATATTCTATGGAAGAGGGTATTTTAAACCTTAGAAAACAAAAAGCGAGATTAGAAAAGATTTTTACTTTTCTGCAAGATTTAAGTACCGCCACAGACAAAATTATTTCCTTAGATATATCAAATTATAGAGATTGGCAAGAAGTAAAAGATTTTATTTTAAAATTAGGTAATAATTTATCTTTTAAACCGCAATCTATAAAAATTGCTAGCTCTTCCCAATATAGTACAGAACATGAAATTAAAATTTCTGAATTCGTCAATGAAATTCTTTCTCTAAGATTAAAAACAGGCATAGATATTAATAATAGTACGTATATTGATGATGCAAATTATAGGAAAGAAATTTTATTAAAAAAATTTTTTTAATGAGCAAGAAGAACAATTAAATAAATTTATAAAAGTTGCATGCAAAGAAGCAAAAGCACCTGATAATATAGACATGCAATATATGCAAGCTCTGCGGATTTTCTCTGAATTTGATTTCAGTAAAATAGATGAAAAATATTCTAATTTACAACATCTTTTTACAAAGCTATATAAAGCACAAGAAGTAAAATCAGAAATTTATCATTATGAAGTAGAAGATGATTTACATTTTTATATGGTAAAAGTTAATGGAGTAAATGTAACTACTTGGCAAAATTTCTCAAAGAAACAGGGGGAGTTTATAAACCAGTCCGGGAAAAAAGAATATAGAAAAGCTTTTATGGGACTAGATGCTTTTGACTCTAGCATAGAATATCATGACCAAGATTTAACAGATGTATATGTAGTTTTTACCTATAATAAAGCATGGGAACAGAAAAGTAGTATTGGTATACCATCAGTAGAAATGATTATAACTATGGCAACTTCCAAAACGCAAATTTTATTTCACATATAGGAATAATAAAAGCTCCAATATGAGGGACAATAGTATAAGCATTATTTTAAAACTTATTTAGAATATATTTTAAAAAATCAACAAGAAATTTTAGGTGAGAAGAAAGCTCCCATAAAATTTACCGAAGCAGGATATGGTGCTTTTTCTGACTTGATTTTGTATGGGAAAAATGGTGAAGTACTAAATAAACTAACTGCTGACCAGATAAAAGGAGAGTTCGCTTGGTTTTGTACTAGTCCTTATTTATTAAAAAATCAACACGAACAAGAACCTTTAATCACTTGTGATTTAGAAACATTAGCAAATCTTAGCTTTAAAAATAGCTATATAGAACATGAATATTATTCAGAAATAATTGGTGATATAATAACATAAAACGGTTTATGAAAATAATTAAAATACCTAAAACCAAAAATTATCTTAAAATAGATATTATAACTCTAGAACCCGAAGATAGTGTAGATGAGATTTTATAAATGAAAAATTTTGGCAGAAAATAAAACTTTCCATGCAATGTTCTATAAAGCAAACTCTTAGTGATGCTACAGATAAATTAAATAAAATAGGTATTAGTTCGCCGCAATTAGAAGCACGAATTTTACTACAGCATGTTATAAATAAACCTATTGAGTATTTACTTATTAATCTTGATGAGCAGTTAAATGAAGCCGAGATAGAAGCTTTTGAAAAACTGTTAGCGAGAAGATTAAAGCATGAACCGATAGTATATATTACAGGTGTTAAAGAATTTTACTCACGTGAATTTATTGTTAATAAACATGTATTAATTCCAAGAAGCGATACTGAAGTTTTGGTAGATGTTGTATTTCAATGTCATTCCCGCGAAAGCGGGAATCCAGAAAAAAAGCAAACGGATCCCTGCTTTCGCGGGAATGACATAAGCGAAAACTGTAATGACAAATTCTTAAATATCCTAGAACTTGGCACAGGTAGCGGCTGCATTGCTATCAGTCTATTATGTGAGTTACCGAATGCTAATGTAATTGCAACCGATATAAGTCTTGATGCTATAGACATTATCAAAAGTAATGCGGCAAAATATGAGGTAACGGATCGCATTCAGATTATTCACAGTAATTGGTTTGAGAATATTGAAACTCAGAAATTTGATTTTATCGTTAGCAACCCGCCATATATAGCTCACAGCGAAAAATCAGAGATGGCAATTGAAACAATCAATTATGAACCGTCTATTGCTTTATTTGCTGAAAAAGACGGACTGCAGGCTTACTTTCTCATCGCCGAAAATGCCAAACAATTCTTAAAACCAAACGGTAAGATTATATTAGAAATAGGGTTTAAACAGGAAGAAGCGGTAACCCAAATTTTCTTAGATCATGGTTATAATATTGAAAGCGTTTATAAGGATCTACAAGGTCACAGTAGGGTAATATTATTTTCTCCTATTAATCTCAATCGGTCATATGCAAGACGTATCGGTAAAAGCTTATCAGGAGTGCAACAGAATTTATTAGATAACAAACTACCAAAATATTTATTTTCTAAAGAAAAGCTTGTAAATGAAAAACGTAAAGTATTTCTTGAGATAGGCTTTGGTATGGGTGAGCATTTCATTAATCAAGCTAAAATGAATCCTAATGCACTTTTTATTGGGGTAGAGGTATATTTAAACGGAGTTGCAAATGTTTTAAAGCTTACAGGAGAACAAAATATCACGAATTTTTTATTATTCCCTAATAATTTGGATTTAATATTAAATGAGATACCAAGTAATAGCCTTGATGGAATTTATATTTTATTTCCCGATCCATGGATAAAAAATAAGCAAAAAAAGAAACGTATTTTCAATAAAGAACGACTTAAGATTTTACAAGATAAGCTAAAAGACAATGGTAATTTAGTATTTGCTTCCGATATCGAAAATTATTTTTATGAAGCAATAGAGTTAATACAGCAGAACGGTAATTTTGAAATTATAAATAAAAATGATTATTTAAAACCGCACGATAACTATGTAATTACCAAATATCATCAAAAAGCTATTAAGGCGAATAGAACGCCGAAATTTATGATTTTGCAGCACGTTTTAGGCGATCATTAATTGCAGCCCCTATATTCACTTGAGGTATAGGGCTAACTGCTATACCTCTTACATCATGAGATGCAGCATAATCGTCAAGTATTCTTAAATAAGCATAAAGATTTGCAGCGGCTTCTATAAAGTCACCTTTTACACTTAAGTTTAATGAAAATCTTCCTGTAAGATTGCTATTGCCAAAATTTAATCCGATTTCTTTATCCTCTAAATTTATAGCATTTAGCCTAACCGGTACTTTTGGTGAATAGTGTTTTGCAAGCATTCCTGAAGCTTTTATAGTACTTGTCTCTGATGCTTTTAAAACTTCTATCCCTAGTATTTCTCCTAAAATTTCAGCAGTTATAACCCCTTCTCTAAGAATAGTAGGAGTAACAGTTGTTGTATCGATTATCGTTGACTCTAGCCCATATTTAGATTGATAGATTTCAGGTGCTAAAATAAAAATTTCCTTATTATCCTTAAAATGTTTTGTGACATGCTCAGCGTTAGTCGGACTAATATAGTTTGAAGGGTTAGCACTTGGGGCAGCTATAGGTATGCCTGATTGTCTGATAAGCTCTAACGCTACAGGATAAGATGGTATCCGAAGTGCTATGGTATTTAGTCCTGCTGTTACGCTAGGGGCAATATTTGCATTCTCTTTTAAAGGGACAACTATAGATAATGGTCCAGACCAAAATTTTTCTGCTATTTTTGTAGCTAAATCGTCAAACTCCCCTATTTCCTTTGCTTGCTCTATGGAGGAGACATGCACGATAAGCGGATTGATAGCAGGGCGCTCTTTGAACTGAAAAATCTTTAAACACGCCTCATTATTTGTGGCATCCGCACCAATCCCATATACTGTTTCAGTCGGAAAAACAACCACTTTACCTGATTTTATAAATTGAACTGCTTTGTTTATCATAAGCGGTTAAACTTAGCTACTTTATCAAATAATTCACAAATATTCTGTAATAACGACAAACGATTTTGAGCGATCTTTGGATCAGAGTCATTAACGAGTACATTATCAAAAAAGCTAGTAATGGGAGTTAATAGAGACGATAATAAATTTAAGGCTTTCTTATAATCTTTATCAGCTATACTATCTATAATTTGCGGAGAAATTTTTTGGATTACTTCAAATAATTCTTTTTCAGGTTGTGTACTAAAGAGACTCGCATCAACTAAGCCGGTAATTTTCTGATCACCAATTATATTGCTAGCTCGTTTGTAAGCATTTAATAATTGCTTGCCTGCGTCTTCTATTAAAAATTCTTTTAACACATCAAGCTTAAAGTTTGTATCTACTAAATTTAAGTCAAGAACTGCATTAATTAACGCAATATCATAGTCATTTTTAAAGTAAAATTTTGCTCTTTCTTCAAAAAAAGATATTATTAAATTCTTATTTTCGTCAGATGAATCTTTATATAAGTTTATAGAAAAATTAATTAAATCATTAAAATTTAGCTCTAATTTATTTTCAAGTATTATTCTTATTATACCAAGAGCTTGACGTCTTAAGGCATATGGATCACCTGAGCCTGTTGGTGTTTCCCCTGCTATCATCAAACCTACTAAACTATCTAGCTTATCGGCTAAAGCAAGTAAAGCCGCATTTCCGCTTGGTACATTGTCGCTCAAACCTTGCGGTTTATAATGGTCTCTAATTGCAGCGGCTATTTCTGCATTGAGCCCTTCATGTTTTGCATAATAATAACCCATAATCCCCTGTAAATCAGGAAATTCCCCGACCATCTCAGAAACAAGATCACTTTTGCAAAGTCTAGCTGCTGTAATCAAATCCTTATTATTTGGAGCTATATAATTACAAATATCGGTTATGCGTTCAACTTTTTCTCTTAAATTACCAAGCTTTGCATGAAATGTTACAGCTTCTAATTGGCCTAATCTTGATTCTAAAGTTTTAGCTATATCCTGCTTACAAAAATATAAAGCATCCGAAAGACGTGCCGATAGAACTTTCTCGTTACCTTGAATAACTAGTTCAGCATTTGTAAATCTGCCATTACTGACAAAGAGAAAATACGGTGTGAAATTTCCTGTTTTATCAAATAAACAAAAATATTTCTGATGCGTACGCATCGAAGAAATAAGTACTTCTTTAGGTAACTCTAAAAATTTTTGTGGTATTTTTCCAAGCAGTACAACAGGAAATTCGCTAAGCCCTATTACTTCTTCTACTAAACGATTATCTTCTTTTATAATTAAATCATGAGAATTTGCTAGTTCCAGTAAACCGGTTTTAATTATTGTCTCTCTCTTTGCTCTTTCTAAAATAACATGATTTTCTAAAAGCTTATTTCTATAATCTTCAAAATCTGTTACTTCTAATTTTTTATTATCAGTAAGACGATGCCCATACGTAATATTATTAGCGGTTAAATGCCCAAATTGCATCGGTAATATTTCGCCGTCAAATATGCATAAAATATTTCGCAGAGGTCTAATCCATTTTATTTTGTAATAACCCCAAAACATCGATTTTGCCCAGCTATATTTATTAATAGCCTCTATAATAATCTCCGGCAAAATCTCTTTTATTTCTCTTTCTTCTGTTTTTTTGACAAAGAAATAATATAGCTGATTACTAATTAATTTAGTAGAAAGCTCTAATTTACTAACATTATGAGCTTTACAAAAGCCGTTAATAGCGGCTTCCGGAGCTTCTATGCTTGGTCCTTTCATTTCTTCCTCTTTTGGCAAAGTTATCTTTGGCAAATGGGTAGCATGCAGCGTTATCCTGCGAGGTCCCGCGAATACTTGCACTTTTGCAAATATTTCGTTTTCTTCAAAAATTTTCGTGAATATATTTAAATAACCCTCTTCAGCATTTTTTTGCATAAAAGCCGGAATTTCTTCACTAAATAGCTCTAATAATAACTCGCTCACTGTTCATCTCCAACCATTTTGTACAACAAATTCTAGCTAAATGACGCACTCTTAAAACATAAGAAGCACGCTCAGTGACGCTAATTACTCCAAGTGCATTTAGTTGATTAAATGCATGACTTGCCTTAAGGCATTCATTATAAGCCGGCATAGGTAAATTAGCTTTGATTAATCTCTCACACTGGTCTTCGCTATCCTTGAAATGTCGCAGTAACATTTCACTATCGGCAAGCTCTAAATTATATTTTGAAAATTGCCGTTCAGCTTCGAAATCCACTTCACCGTATTTTAAAGCTTTTTCGCCTACTTGCCCATTCCAATCAAGCTCTCTTACTTCATCAACACCTTGAATATATAAAGCAAGCCTCTCGAGTCCGTAAGTGATTTCACCAGCAACGGGACGGCATTCAATACCGCCGATTTGCTGCATATAAGTAAATTGCGATACTTCCATACCGTTACACCATACTTCCCAGCCAAGCCCGGCAGCACCTAAGGTTGGCGACTCCCAATCATCTTCAACAAATCTGATATCATGAATTTTTAAATCTATGCCTAAACATTCTAAGCTTTTAAGATATAACTCTTGAATATTATCCGGCGACGGCTTTAAGATAACTTGAAACTGATAATAATGCTGCATTCTATTAGGATGCATGCCATACCTGCTATCCCCTGGTCTTCTTGATGGCTGAACATATGCAACAGACCAAGGTTTAGTACCAAGGCAGCGAAGTACAGTTGCAGGGTGAAACGTACCGGCTCCAACATGGGCATCGTAAGGCTGCAATATTGCACAGCCATAATCCTGCCAATAATTTTGTAATGTCATAATAATTTGCTGAAATGATAGTTTTTTCATAGGGTATTATTATTGGGAAAGAAAATTTTGATCAGTTAAAAGGATCGAATATTTTTATATTAAACATATTATAATGTTTGATATTTCTAGTAACTAGTATCATATTGCTTTGTTTTGCCTGTGCAGCTATTAAAGCATCGATTGCATTCGTACTATCAATATTCATTAATTCACCCCACTCCTCACATATTTCTTTGTCAATATTAAGAATTCTTTCATTATAATCTATTATTATTCTTTCTAACCATTTTTCTAATTTCAAACTTGCTATTTTATCTTTCTTTGCTAATTTTGATATTCCCTTTCTTATTTCGCCGATAGTAATACAACTTAAGTATAACTGGCTAGAATGAACAATTGAAAACCATGCTGCTACTTGAGAATTGGATTTTTTCTTTTGAATTTCAGATACAACATTAGTATCTAATAAATATTTCATAATTCAAAATCTCTAGCATATCCTTTTGCTCTCTGAATATCCAAATTATCTGTCTTAGGTATGCTCAATAAATATTCTTTGAAATCAGGTTTTTGTTTAGTAAGTTGTTTATAGTCTTTTATACTAATAATTACAACTGCTTCTTCACCCCTTTTTGTAATACATTGAGGGGTACCATGCATTGCAATATCAATAATATTACTTAACTTATTCTTTGCTTCGTGTAACTGCCATTTATTCATATAAAATCCTCATATAGTTAGATTGTCTAGATTATTATAATATAAAGATTCAAAAAAATAAAATATTTTTTTATTAATTTGAAGTCTTAATAATACTCCTTGCCGATCTCGATTTTAGGACGATTGTTTGCTACTCGCCAATTGTTAGTATCACGGAAAGAATAAACACAGCCACAAAATTCTTGTTTATAAAAGTTCTCTTCTTTGGCAATTTCGTACATTCTGCTAGCACCGCCGTCTTTACGCCAATTATAAGTCCAATAGGTCACCCCTTCATAATGAGATGCCGCCCTAGTTCCTGATTCATTAATTTGGTTCATATCTTTCCATCTAGAAATACCAAGCGAGCTAGTTATAACTTTAAAGCCGTTCTCATAAGCATATAAAGCCGTACGCTCGAAACGCATATCAAAACACATTGTACAGCGTATACCTCTCTCAGGCTCAAGCTCCATCCCTTTAGCACGCCTAAACCAATTTTGCGGATCATAATCTGCATCGATAAATTCTATATTATGTTTCTCGGCAAATTTAATATTTTCATTTTTACGAAGCTCATATTCTTTTTTAGGATGAATATTAGGATTATAGAAAAAAAGCATAAACTTAATGCCGGTATCGATCATTTTTTCCATTAAAGGGCCAACACAAGGAGCACAACAACAATGGAGTAAAACCTTGCTTTCACCGTTTGGTATTTCAAAAACTTCGCTCATATTAATTTACTAGATTCTTTTTATAGGTTTCTTTATAGAATTTTAGAATTATAGAAGATAACAAGGCAAGTGCAATTAAATAATATGCAATAGCATAATTGTTTCCGGTAACTTTCGTTAATATCATTGCTAACATTGGAGCAGTACCGCCAAATATAGCAGCTGCAAGGTTGTATGAAAGTGCAACACCGGTAAATCTTATGCTAGTCGGAAATATCTCTACTAAAACCGTTGGAATAGGCCCCATATAGATGCTAATAACTCCAGCAAATATTACTTGAGATATTATAGCTAAAGTAAAATTCATCGACCCTAAGGCTACAAAAATAGGATAGACTGATAAAATTAACAAGATAATCCCCCATATTAGTACAGGACGTCGCCCCACCTTATCCGAAACATACGCAGATATAGGAAATACTATCATCATTACGATTAATATTATACTACTAACAATTGTGCTTTGCTGATTAGTATAACCGAGTGTTTGCATAAAATTACCAATAAAAACCGTAGAAGTATAAAAAGGAGCAGTTACGGTAATATACAGACCAAGTGCGATAATTAGTTCTTTTGGGTATTTTGTTAATGTTTCTCGTAAAGGAAAACGTGCTAAACGCCTTGTTCCCTTAGCTTTTTTATAAATAGGACTTTCTGCTAGGTTTTTTCTAATATATAAACCTACAGAGCTAATAAATAAACCGGCAATAAAAGGTATCCTCCAACCCCATTCAAATAGCATATCGGCAGGCATAAAATAAGAAAAACCGGCTGCTGTACCAAGTCCAAGCAGCATACCACCGCACATACTAACAAATGAGCTACTCCCCGCAAGTCCTCGCTGCTCGAACGAAGCATGTTCTACAATATACGAAATACAACCGCTAAATTCCCCTCCTAAAGAAAAACCTTGTATGAGTCTGATAATAGTTAAAATAATAGGAGCGGCAATTCCAATAGTTTTATAACTTGGTAAGAGCCCTATCCCGGCAGTCGGTATTGCCATAGCTATAATACCCATCACCAAAGCAGTACGTCTACCGAATCTATCACCTATATTACCGAAAATAATACCACCGAGCGGTCGTACTACAAAGCCTGCAGCAAATACCGCAAAAGTTAACGTCTCTCGCATTTCTGGATCCGGAAAAAAATGCTGCCCTATAATATAAGCAAATTGCGCATATAATGCATAATCATACCATTCTAAAGCGTTGCCGATCATGCCGGATATTACTACTTTTCTCATTAAGTTATTTTATTGTTATTTTATTGATTTAAAAAAAGATAATAAGAGTAATATTTTATATTCTCAAGTAAAAATAGCTTTATTTCATGCGAATAGCTTTGCTTGCGTTGATACTGTAGTCGTCATTGCGAGGAACGTAGCGATGTGGCAATCTAGAAAAATAATTAAAAAAATTCTGATTTACAGAATTTTTACTGGATTGCTTCGCGAATTACTGCGTAATTCTTCTCGTAATGACTATACCCTATCTATATTTTTCATTAACCACTTTCTTAGTTAATTTAGCATTGATTTGAGAAGGAGAAACTTTAATATTTTGTTTGATGTTTTTTGTTTTTTCTTGAGATAGAAGACTTTCTTTATCATTTTGTAATGTTTTCATAAACTTATCTATATTGCTTTGTTCTAGTTTTATTGCATTATCATTATTCAAAATTAATCCTCCAATTTTTTCACCAAGTTCAGGTGCATATCTGATGGCAAAAATTGATGCTGGTACAACTATGATAGAAAAAGCCGCTCCTGCAGTCGCAACACTGATTGCTCCGACTAATAAAGCACAAACAGCACCGGCGATTTTTCCAGTTGTTTGTTTAAATATATTACTTTTTTGTGTCAATACTAAAGACATCTCTAATATTTTATTAAATTCTTTCTTTATATAGATGGTTGCTTCATCAATATTATTATATTTCTTCATGGCATACATTACAGAAGCCTTAAATAATTTTTTGTGAGACTCGGCATAATTTATTATTTTATCAAAATTCTTCTCTTTTAAAAGAGTTTTAAATATATTTTTAATTTTTTCTTTTTTGGTACTATTTATTTCATCTCCAAAATAAACTTCTACAAGATTTTCTGCTATTATATCTTGTGATTGCTCTAAAATATTATTCTTATTTTGCTCATTTTCGTCTTCAGAAGTAATCATTATTGCAAATAACTCTAATGCTACAGAAAAATTATCATCGTTAATAACCCGCATACCTAAATAATTTCTGAGTCTAGAAATACATTTATTAATATATTTTTCAGCCTCTGGTTTAGAATTAAGCCTTAGCGTATAATCTATAGCAAGCATATTTGCAATAGTAGAGCAAGTAGATTTCATAAGATTATTGACAAAATTATTAACAATATCTTTTTTAAATAAATTAGTATTTACGTTATTAAGTACTATTGCATTATTCATTTTGGTAATTTATTTTGAGGCTAATTCTCTGATATATAATATCAATTTAGCATAAATAAGATTAGGAGCATGATTTACTGAAAGTTTATATATATTCTTAGGTGTTAACACTTCTTCATTACGTACTCGTACAAAAGATATAAGAGTATTAGGAGGCATATAAGAATAAATTTCAGAGAATATTTTTAGAAAAGTCAAAAAATCTGCACATGCATATTTTATATTTATGCTATAATTATTTACATGAATCGATTTACCTTCTCCTTCAATTGCCTGAACATTATTTTTAAAAAATACTGAATTTATAAATACATCTATAGGTTCTACTAAATCATATTTATTGCTTAAGCTTTTTATTTTAGGAATTAGTTCTTGATAATTTAAGCAATTCACACTACTTGGCACACTTAAATCTACATATTTTTTGTACGATTCTAATATTTCTTCTTTAGAGTTCATGACAGAATAAAGCTTTAAAACTTTCTCTGTTAGATTTTCTTGTAAAACTTGTTTATCAAGAATAGATTTACTGTATTCTTGCTGGAAAATTTTTATTATCCAAATAGTTAAGGAAATAAAGAAGAAATATATAATAAATTGAAAAAATATAAGATTCTTTAAATACATAATATATTTTTCAAACATTATTTTTACCTTGGGTTATTAGTGCCGTTGCATGGTTTATGTCATTCCCGCGTAGGTTGGAATCCAGAGTAAAGCAAGATAAATCGAGCTTTTAAAAAGCTTTAAAGTACTGGATTCCCGCCTACGCGAGAATGACATGGAATATTACGTTTTATTATCAACTATATTAACCGATAAAGGAATTACTACCTTACCGAATATATCAAGTATTTTATCCTTATATATAACATAATCTATCTGCAAATTAGATAATTTATTTTTTACGTTTGTCATATGATCATCTAGCATCTTTAGAGATTCATCTACCGATAGATTATTAGTATGATATTTAAGTATTAACTTGATTATTAATTGTCTCTTAGAAACTAACAAAATATTATCTATATTTGTTAATTCCCATTTAATTTCTTCTAATTTAAAAGCCGGATTTAAAGTAATTATTAGCCTTTTAAGTAAATCAAACGGCAGTGGTACCGGTGTTTCTAGTAATTTTCCTATTACATATAAATCAGCTAGGCTAGTAGTATTTTTAATATAAGGATATTTATATTTGATATCATCATATTCTTGATTTGTTGCATAATATTTTTCATTAATAGAGTTTATGTCTTTGTAATTTTGTTTTGTATTATATTTGATAATACCGACCACTAATATTAATATTATAAGTAATGCACTATATAATTTAAATGTCAGATCCCTTATAGTAACTAGTTTTTTTATTGATTTTAAATTATTATTATAAGCGGGAAAACTCTTATATTCTAGAAACAGTCTACTAATATTCGTATCTATAAATCTTTCTTTTTCTAGAGTTTGCTTATTTAGTATATTATCAACCGGTATAAAGATTACAGGGCGTTCTTCAAAATTTGTTGATTCTAATAAAGATTTTAACTCTTCATCTACTATAAGAATTATACAGGCTCTTTGGTCAAGATTACTTATATAGTTTTTAAATAATATCAAACAATCATTAATTTCTTGTTCTATAATACCTTGAACATAGCCGGTTGTTTTATCCAATGGATACTCAAGATTTCTAATTGTTATTATATTATTTTTATGTTTGATAATAAATTTTATACCGCTAGCTTGTAATGCATATACACAAATTTGAAAATAATCGTTATATTTATCATTTTCTATATTCTGCACTATTTTATTTATAATAACTTTTAGCTCTAACGTTAAAAAGTAAATTCCTTTTAAATCAAGAGATCTTTTATCTATAATGCATGAAATTATATCACTTAAAGGTGTTTCAAATGGACACGACATAATTAAAGTCGACCAAATTTCACTTGGGGTAGTAGTAATTTCGTAAACACAATGTGCTATAATGTCTTCTTTATTAAAATAACCTTCAATAAATTGTTCAATAGGATCAAGTTTAACTATTGACTGTAATATAGGTATTTGATCGTGCCGTGTTTTACATTCACTGCCGTCAAGTAAAAAATAAATATCACTTTTTGGAAATTTACTAAAAAAGTTTTTATAAGGATTTAAGTCTATCTGTTCCCGAATAGGGATAAATAATTTATCTAATAATTTATTATCAAGAAAAGTACTAAGAAATACACCTTTATTACCTAGTAACACCACAATCTTTTTTCTTTTGAAAGAAAATATTTTTAATTTTGTAGCAAATTGAACAAAATGTAATTTGATCGAATCAAAAATATTTTTCATAAATAAATTTATTTTAATCATAATTCAGTGTATTTTACTATACTGGACGTCATTTCTGCGTGGATACCCGAACCGTCATTGCGAATGACTGATAAGGAGCGTGACAATCTCAGGACTTTGGCACGAGATTGCGTACGTACAATTACTAAGTAATTTTCCTCGCCATGACGAAAAATGATCCTCTCCGGAATGACATAACATTAAATAATATATCTTTCCATGACTAAATTTACCACCGAAGAAGTTAGAAGTAAATTTATAACTTACTTTAAAGCAAATAATCATACACATGTACCGGCCAGTTCGTTAATTCCACACAATGACCCTAGCTTAATGTTTGTTAATTCCGGAATGGTACAATTTAAAAATGTTTTTACCGGACAAGAAAAAAGACCTTATAACAAAGCGGTAACTAGTCAAAAGTCTCTTAGAGCCGGCGGCAAGCATAACGACCTTGAGAATGTCGGTTATACGGCAAGACATCATACCTTTTTTGAAATGCTAGGTAATTTTTCATTCGGTGACTATTTTAAAGAACAAGCCATATATTACGCTTGGAATTTATTGACTAAAGAATTTGAACTCCCAAAAGACAAGCTTTATGCAACAATTTATCATACTGATGACGAAGCAGCTACTTATTGGAAAAAAATAGCAGGTTTTGGGGATGATCGCATCATAAAGATCAAAACAAACGATAATTTTTGGTCAATGGGTGATACTGGCCCTTGCGGTCCTTGTTCCGAAATTTTTTATGACCACGGTGAACAAATATATGGCGGACTTCCTGGTACTAAAGATGAAGACGGTGATAGATTTATCGAGATTTGGAATATGGTATTTATGCAATATGAACAAATCGATAAAGATACTAGTATAGAATTATCGCAAAAATCTATCGATACCGGTATGGGTCTTGAGCGTATGACGGCAGTATTACAGCATGTTAACAACAATTATGATATAGATTTATTTCAGGAAATAATTAATTTTATAGAAAATATAGTAAAAGTGAAAGTAGAGGGAGAAGCTAAATTTTCTTACCGAGTTATTGCCGACCACTTACGAGCAAGTAGCTTTTTAATAGCTGACGGCGTTATTCCTTCAAATGAGGGGCGTGGTTACGTACTTCGCCGCATTATGCGAAGATCCATGAGGCATGCCCATATGCTTGGGTCAAAAGAGCCGTTAATGTATAAATTACTGCCAAAACTTGTTGATTTAATGGGGAATGTTTATCCTGAACTTAAAAGAGCAGAAAGCTTTATAAGCAGTATCTTAGAACAAGAAGAAATTAGATTTAAAGCCACATTAGAACGTGGTCTCAAACTTCTTACCGAAGAAACAGAAACGCTAACAAAAGGTAATGAATTATCAGGAGAAGTAGCATTTAAATTATACGATACTTACGGATTTCCGCTTGATCTAACCGAAGATATTCTAAAAAATCGTGATATTTTCGTTGATCACAAAGGGTTTGAAGAGCAAATGCTTATGCAAAAAGAACGTGCTAGAAAATCTTGGCTTGGCTCCGGTGAATCAAAAACCAATCAGTTGTGGTTTGATATCAAAGAGCAACATGGTAGCACGGAGTTTTTGGGATATACACTTAATGAAGCAAAATGTAAAATAATTGCATTAATCAAAAATAATAATTTAGTTAATGATATAAAAGAGATAGATACACAATTCCTGCTAATCAGCAACCAAACTCCTTTCTACGGTGAATCAGGCGGTCAAATAGGTGACATCGGAACGATATTTGCAAAAGATTCTGAAGTAGAAGTAATAGATACTTTAAAATATTTAGGCTCTATTATAGTCCACAAATGTATTTTGAAAAAGGGGCAGATTAACGTAGGCGAGAATGCTAATTTTAGTATAGACATAAGATATAGGCAAAATTTAAGAATTCATCACTCGGCAACGCATATATTACATGCAGTACTGCATGAGGTACTTGGGAAACATGTTACTCAAAAAGGTTCGTTAGTCGCTCCGACTTATTTACGCTTTGATATTAGCCATTCTAAAGCTGTGACTAATGAAGAAATCACTTTAATCGAAGATAAGGTAAATGAGATTATTAGAGATAATCATGAAGTAACTACTACATTAATGGCAACTGAAGATGCAGTTAAACAAGGAGCTATGGCACTGTTTGGCGAGAAATACGACTCTGAAGTAAGAGTAGTTAAGATGGGTGAGACTTCTTTAGAATTATGCGGCGGTACGCATGTCAGACGTACCGGTGACATCGGTTGCTTTAAAATCACAAGCGAAAGTGCTATAGCAGCAGGTGTTCGTAGAATTGAAGCAGTTTGCGGTGAATTCGTAATTAAATTAATGAGAGAAAAGGATAGTTTACTTAAATCGATAGAAAACAGTTTCAAAACTAATAAAAATGAACTTATTACTAAGGTTAATAATATCTTAGAGCGTAACAAGGAAATTGAGAAAGAGTTAGAAAAAACTCATTTAGCTAGTTTAGATTTAAGTATAGAACAAATTGAAAAGCAAGCTGCACAAATAACAGGAATAAAACTATTATACAAAAAAGTAGGAAATATAGACAATAAAATATTACGTCAAGCTGCCGAAAATTTAACAAAAAAAGTAGAAGATTTGATAATGGTATATATTGCCGAGGGAATTGGTAAATTATCTATTACAGTTGCGGTGAGTAAAGCCATAACAGACAAATACAATGCAGATATAATTGCCAAAAAACTTTCTTTATTCTTAGGTGGCAGCGGCGGAGGTGGACAAGCAAGCCTTGCTCAAGCCGGTGGAAATGATATAGGTAAGTTAACTAACATCCATGAAAAATTATACAGTTTATTGACAGTGTCGTAGTGTACTAATTTAGGACGTCATTACGAGTGTGCTTTGTAGATGGATATCCGGTTGTCATTGTGAGCAACCGTAGTACTTGCGTGGCAATCTCGTCAAATATCCTGAGATTGCTTCGTCAATTACTTCGTAATTTCCTCGCAATGACAAGGTGGTATCCACGTAACAATGCCTATGCAGGGAGGCATTGTAATGACAAAATTTATGGTTGTTAATACGCTGCTTTCACAAAATAAAGACCGGAGGCGGGAGCAGTAGGACCGGCGGCTTTTCTATCTTTGGCTTCTAAAACATCTTTAATTTGTTCTGCCTGCCAAATATTTTTACCAACAAGTACTAAACTGCCGACAATATTACGTACCATATGATGCAAAAATGACGGGGCTGAAAGATATAATTTTATTTCTTCGTCTTCTTTAATAATATTAAGTTCAGTTAAAGTTTTAATCGGTGATTTTGATTGACATGCGCTAGCCCTAAATGAAGTAAAATCATGTTTGCCTAATAGATAGGCGGCAGCTTGTTGCATGGCTGAAACATCTAAAGGTGAACTAATCCACCATGCTCTATTTAAATCAATTACCGATGGATAAGGTCTATTAATAATTCTATATATATAATAACGAGAGGTAGCTGAAAACCTAGCATGAAAATTATTGGGGGCTAATTCACAATTCCATACTCCTACGGCATACGGTCTTGCAAAATAGTTGATAGCTGTAATAATTTTGTGAGGTTCTAAATATTTTGAAAGATCAAAATGTGCTACTTGACCTATAGCATGAACACCGGCATCTGTCCTTCCTGACCCAAACAATATCACCTGTTCACCGGAAAATTTATAAATCGCTTCTTCTAATACCTGCTGTACCGACATTACTCCTGCTTGTCTTTGCCAACCTGCAAGATCCGTGCCTAAATATTCAATGGTAATTTTATATCGATACATAATAGCCCACTGTCATCCCGTGGCTTGACCACGGGATCTTGTATCATAGCCCGTGTCCTGAGATCCCAAATCACGGGATGACAGTATAAGTATTATCATGCTTCTAGTAAATCCGATGGATTACCGTCACCACGCTTTCCTCCGCTTCTAAAGCTATTAAGTTTTTTGGATCTAATAGGATGTTGTAACTTTCTTAAAGCTTTTGACTCGATTTGTCTTATACGTTCTCTAGTTACTTTAAATTGCTGCCCTACTTCTTCTAATGTATGGTCAGTATTCATACCTATACCGAAACGCATTCTAAGCACTCTTTCTTCACGAGGCGTAAGGGTTGCAAGTACTCTAGTGGTAACTTCTCGTAAATTTGACTGAATTGCCGCATCAATCGGTGCTACTGCATTCTTATCTTCGATAAAATCGCCTAATTGACCGCCGTCACTATCATCACCTACGGGATTCTCAAGACTTATAGGTTCTTTAGCTATTTTCATGACTTTATGCACTTTATCAAGCGGCATTGAAAGACGGTTAGCGATTTCCGTCGCTGTTGGTTCGTATCCGAGTTCATTAAGCATTTGTCTTGAA
Organism: Rickettsia argasii T170-B; assembly: GCF_000965185.1. Taxonomy (NCBI): domain Bacteria; kingdom Pseudomonadati; phylum Pseudomonadota; class Alphaproteobacteria; order Rickettsiales; family Rickettsiaceae; genus Rickettsia; species Rickettsia argasii. The sequence continues at coordinate 85,613 of NZ_LAOQ01000003.1, read as the reverse complement.
GTACGTAGTATCTTATTAATTGTTTCAATCATATGTACAGGAATACGTATAGTCCTTGCTTGATCGGCAATAGCTCTTGTTATAGCTTGTCTAATCCACCACGTAGCATAGGTAGAGAATTTATAACCACGGCGATATTCAAATTTATCCACCGCTTTCATAAGTCCTATATTACCTTCTTGAATTAAATCTAAAAACTGCAATCCTCTATTAGCGTATTTTTTAGCGATAGATATAACTAAACGTAAATTCGCTTCTATCATATCTTTTTTTGCTTGTAGTGTTTGTCTCTCGCTTTTTTGTATAGTATTCACTAGTTTTTTAAAATCATTAACTAAAAGACCGGTTTTAGATTCTATAACCGATAATTCAGCAATCATTTGATCTATATAATCCGATTCTTTAGTCATTAACTCTTTCCAAGCGACTTTTTTATTTTGCAGCATTTTTTCTTTCCATGCTGCATTAATAACCGATCCTATATATTCATCAAGGAAATTTTGGCGAGTTACTCCATATTTTTCAGCAAGTTTTAAAAAAGCTGTTTCTTTATTAATTAAATCACGATTTATTCCATACATCTTACCTAAAATTTCTTCCGTTCTTTTAGAATTAAAATGTATTTCCGAAACTTCATTTATTAATAATTCCAAATTATTATATTTTTTGCTATTTTGTAAAACCTTCGGCTCAAAAGATTTCTCATAACATTTTTTAGCTTCAATGAGTAGCTCTTCACAGATAAAAGAAATCTTTTTCATACGCTCTATAATATTAGGTAATATCTGCGTTTCTACTCTAGACATAGATAAGTGATTATCCTCATGTTCTTCTCCTTCGGTCTCACTACTATGTTCTTCATCATTTTCGGGTGTTTCGTCATGTAACATGTTAGCTTCTAAATCTATCAGATCACGTAGTAACATTTTTTCATTAACTAAATCTTCATACCATACTATAAAACAACGCATAGCAACAGGACTTCTGCATAAGGAAGCAGTCATTGTTTTATGTCCTTCCTCAATCCTTTTTGCTATTTCTACTTCATTTTCACGAGTTAAAAGATCGACTCCCCCCATATCCTTAAGATATAATCTTACAGGATCATCAGTAGTACCTATATTTTCTTCTTCTACCTCATCCTCAGGTTCATTATCAACATTGGTAGATAGCTTAAATTCTTCATCCATTCCGATATCAAGCTTAATTTCATCATCTTCATTAGATTCTAAAATATCTACTCCTGCATCAGAAAATTTTAATATAGCTTCCTCTAATTGTCTTATTGAAGGATTTTTATTAAGAGGAAGAGCGTTGTTTATATCATCATAAGTGACCGGTACTTTTTAGATTTAGCTTTTTTAAGTAAACTATCTATTTTATCTAGATCATTGTCTATATTGCTATTGCTCATTAAATACCTATATGCTTTTTTCTTTTAAAAGAAGTTTGAAATAATTAAGTTATCGTGTGATTAATAAAAGATTCGTTTAAAACTTGCAGTTCATTTGCAATCTTCAGAATTTCTTTTTTATATAGTAAAACTTTTTCAAAGTCGTGATTGTCAGTACTGTTTATGGTAATAGCGTATTCTTGTTGTAAATTTATTAGATAATATTTCTTATGTAGCCACTGCCATAATAAATCCAGTCTGATATTATTTTTATTAAATGAGATATCTAAAAACAAATTATCCGTTTTTGATAATAATAAAAAAATATCAAAAAAGCTAGTTTTTTCCACAATTGCAGTAATTTCACTTGCTTCTACGTTATTATCTATAATCTCGTTTAAATACCAATTACGGAATTCTTCAAGCGATTTATTATTAAAATTTAAATTTAAGATGAAATCTCTAATATCTTTTTCTTCAAGTATTATAGGAAATTTAACCAACAAAGCACAAAAAGCGTGTTCTAGTATTTCAAGCTCCGAATAGCTGTGACTTGAAATTATAGGAGCTAAATTTGAGTTTTTAGTTGTAGCTTTCTTCTGCGTTGTAACTAAATTTTGCCATATTTGATCTTTAAAAAACCTGTAATAACTTGCTTTTAAATAACTATCCGATATTTTGCTGCAATAATTTGTTAAATTTTTTTCTAAATTAGCTTTTTCTTCCGCAGTTTTAAAACTCTTGCCGTTATACTCAATATGCCAAATCATTTCTGATAAGCTTATTCTTTTATCTATAAGCTTTGCAAAAAAATCAGCACCGTTTTTATTTACTGCATCGTCGGGATCAAATCCGCTTGGTAACCTAATAAAAGAAATTTTCTTTTCACTATTAATAAGCGGTAATGCTAAGTTAATAGTTCTTATGCTAGCTTTTATGCCTGCATTATCTCCGTCAAGACATAATATAATTTCATCGCCAGCACGCCATAATTTATGTAAGTGATTCTCGGTAATGCTAGTACCGAGACTCGCAACTGTTTCACTAAAACCTGCTTGATGTAGTGCTATAACATCAAAATAACCTTCTACTAAAATCGAATGATTTTTTTTATAGCTACTGCTTATCGCTTTATGCTCACCGTATAGAGTTTCACTTTTTTGAAATACTGTAGTTTCAGGTGAATTTAAGTATTTAGGCAGCCCCTCCCCTAGTACTCTACCGCCAAAGCCTACAATTTTATTGTAAATATTTCTAATTGGAATAGTAATACGGTTAGAAAATAAATTATATATTTCACCGTTCTCTCGCTTGCCGATCAGCCCTGCTTTACCAAGCTTTATAATATCTATATTTTTATCGTGAAAAAATTTTTCAAATTTATTACTCTTCGGGGCAAAGCCTATTGAAAACTCTTTTACTGTTTCTTCGGTAATACCCCTTTCGTGTAGATAATGTAATATTTCAGGTGTTAATTGTGTCCTGAAAAACTTATTGGCGAGTTCTAAAATATTTAGAATTTCATCGGATTCTTCATAAAATTCTTTCTGTTTTGCAGTTAATTTCGGTATCTCTATACCGTAATCGATTGCAAGCTTTATAGCAGACTCATTATAAGATAAACCGCTAATATTAGAAGTAAATTTTATAACATCACCGGCTGCTTTACAACCAAAACAATAGAAAAATCTCTTACTATTACTAACCGTAAAAGATGGGGTCTTTTCTTGATGGAAGGGACATAAACCTACATAGTTACCAGATTTTCTAGTTAAAGCTACTTTTTGCCGCACTACATCCGATATGTTAATACGGTTTCTTAAGAACTCATAAAATTCCGGTGCAACTCTCATTATATTACAATATGTAGGAAAGAATAGCTGTAGAAAGACAATAAGAAAGCGGTATAGACAAATTATCGTTAATTCTTAAATCTTTTGAATAAAATTCAGCTACTGTAGCCCCTATGCAGCTTATAATAATAATAATAAAACTTGTATTATATCCTAAATAGAAATACACTAATATACTTATAAAAATTGCAGAAGCTAAAAAGGTAATAGAACCGGCTATAGATTTACCGTTACCTAAGCTATTTCCTATTTTAACGCCGACAAGAGCCGCTAAACAATCTGAAATAATTAAAATCAACCACGAACAAATCACTAAATTTTTAGGGAAAAGAAGAACAGTTAAGAAAAAACCGAGCATCATAAAGCTAACGCCGCTTAAAGCAAAAGAACCATTATTTTCTTCAAGCCTTATAACTTTTGAAAAAAATCTAGTTACAAATTCGCTAATTTTTGCATTATTATGACGTGATACATCTAAATATAATGTAATAGCCGTTATTATAAATAATAATAACGTAATAGCGGTTCTTGGAATAAATAAATAAAGCAGCGGAAATATTATAGCCGATAGGTGGAAAATTTTACGCTTTTTCTCAAAGTCCAAATCTTTAATTTCCATAAGATTACTAATTTGTTGCTATTGTTATATGAGAAATAATGCCAACATCATTGCGAGCAGTATTCGATGTCATTCCTACGAAAGCAGGAATCCAGTAATCTTTTGTCATACCGCGACTTGATCGCGGTATCCAGTCTCTGTTAGTTTTTTCTGGATTCCTGCTTTCGCAGGAATGACATAATAGAATCCGCTTAGACAAGGACCACTTGCAATGACGATATTTAGGCAATGCCAAATAATTAAAAAGGCTTATTTGACAAATTTCACTATTACAAATATACTTGCTGAAATCTATATTATTGAAAATAGTATACTAAACTTACTAAATCTATACAATATAATTATGAATACAAAATTTCCTATCACCGCTAAAGGTTTTGAAAAATTAGAACACGAGCTTAAACATTTAAAACATGTAGAACGTAAAAAAATTAGTGCAGATATAGCCGAAGCACGAGAACACGGCGATTTATCCGAGAATGCGGAATATGAAGCGGCACGTGAGAAACAAGCATTTATAGAAGGGCGTATTAAAGAGCTTGAAGATATGACAGCAAGAGCGGAAATTATTGATATTGGTAAATTATCGGGAGATAACATAAAATTCGGGGCTACGGTTACTTTGATCGACAACGATACTGAAGAAGAAGTAACATATATCATTGTAGGAGAATATGAAGCCGATATAACTAGAAAAAGAGTTTCAATCGCTTCTCCTATAGCAAAAGCTTTGATTGGAAAATCGGTAGGTGATTTTGTAGAAGTTACAACACCGAAAGGATCTAAATCATACGAAGTAGTTACCGTTGAATATAAAGAACTAGAACTTTAATTTTATTTTTTTGTCACTATAAACGTTAACCGTATGGCTTGTTATGTCATTCCTGCCTACGCGGGAACGACATCGAGTAGGTTCTTCGATCCATGCAAAACCCTGCTCCTTGCAATGACGATTTGGGTATCAACAACGCAGGTATGACATTATTAATTACTTCTTCTTAAACATCTCGAGCATTCTTTTTGTTACTATAAATCCGCCGAAGATATTTATAGAAGCAAGCAGCGTTGCAAAATACCCTAGTAGACCGGGAAACCCAAAAGCAGAGCTACTTGCAGCAATCATAGAACTAAGAACTATAATACCTGAAATAGCGTTAGTAATAGACATAAGCGGAGTATGGAGTGCAGGCGTTACTTTCCACACAACATAATAGCCCACAAAAGAAGCTAATACAAAAATAGTTATAGCAAATACTAGCGGATCTATAGTACTTGTGTTTGTTTGCCAACTAGTGTCTATTACCAAATCTTTTAATTTATCTGATAATTCTTGGGTATTATGGGCAATTTCAGCAGCCTGTTTAGCCATCGTCGGTAATTGATTCATATATTTAATTTCTCACTCACAATTTTTCCGTCTTTAGTAATCAACATCTCACGTACTAACGCATCATCCATATTAAACTTACCGTCTTGCAATGCATAGGTTAGAAAATTATACAAATTCTTAGCATATAATTTTGAGCTGTCGGTAGCAATTTTAGTAGCAAGGTTTGATAAACCTATTATTGTAACTCCGTGCTTAGTAACGATCTCATCCGGTTCTGAACCTTCCACGTTACCGCCTGTACTAGTCGCTATATCAACAATCACTGAGCCGCGCTGCATAGATTCTAGCATTTTTTCCGTAACAAGCAGAGGTGCTTTTTTTCCCGGAATTTGTGCAGTAGTAATAACTATATCATATCCTTTAATAATTTTTGCTAAAAACTCTTCTTGTTTAGCTTTATAATCTTCCGAACTCTCGTGAGCATAGCCTGATTTATCTTGTAAATCCTCCTGTAATTCCGGTGAAACAAACTTAGCTCCTAAGCTTTCTACCTGCTCTTTGGTAGCAGCTCTTACATCATATCCTGCAACAATGCTACCAAGCCTTTTTGCCGTTGCAATAGCTTGAAGACCGGCAACACCGATACCAAGCACTAAAGTTTTACACGGTGAAATCGTCCCTGCTGCCGTCATCATCATAGGAAAAGCCCTTGTGTAATGATAGCTTGCTTCAATTACCGCTCTATAGCCTACTAAGTTACTTTGAGAAGATAAAGCGTCCATATTTTGAGCTTTAGTAATTCTCGGCACAAACTCCATAGCAAAAGTCGTAAGGTTTTTTTTAGCTGCCGCTTTTATATATTCATGATTTAAATAAGGCGATAATAATCCTACAATAATTGCTCCTTTTTTTGCAAATTCAAGCTCACTACATTTATCTGTAACAGATGAAGGTTGCACCTTTAATATAATATCAGCATCAGAAATAATTTCGAGTGGTACCGAAGATATTTTAGCACCTAGAGCAACATATTCTTCATCAAGAAAACCGGCATGAAGCCCTATATCTTTTTCTACCATAACCGTATAACCTTTTTTGACTAGCAATCCTGCTACTTCAGGCGTTATAACGGCTCGTGTTTCATGCTTGGCTTTTTCTTTTAAAGCAACGATTTTCATAAATACTAATTATATTTTGCATTAACTAAATACATAAGGTATTTTAAACATAATTTAAAATATAAAACAACGAAAATGAAAAAAATATTTTTTCTAATCATTATTTATCTTTTTGTGAATTCAAGCTTAGCATTTGGGGCAGATGATAAAACAGCTATTTCGGAGCTAAAAACTTATCTACGTACGATAAAATCGGTTGCGATAGATTTTACTCAAGAAGATTCGTACGGTAAAACAGTTAAAGGAAAATTACTGATCCATAAACCTTATAATTTTAGATGTAATTATTATCCTCCTTTCCCTTTAGTTATAATAGGTACTAAAAATTTCGTATCGATGTATGATTATGATATGGAGCAAGTAAGCCGTATTAATAGAAGCGAAAATACATTTAATTTTTTATTAGAAGATAATGAGCATTTTGACAAGGATTTTGTTTTTGAATCAGTAATTAACGAAAGAAATATTTCTAAAATTACTATCTATCATACTCTAACGGAAAAACGTAGCGAAATTACTTTTAATAAAGCTACTCAAAAAATTGAAGCATTAAAAATATTTGAAGATAATAATATAGTCACTATTACTTTTGATAAAATAGCTAAAGTACAAAAATTTTCCGATGATTTGTTTAAAGTAAAAAACCCTGAAATATTCGGTCCTCCTAAAAGATTAACAAAATCGGAAATAGAAAAAAAATATATTGTTTCTTGAAAATAAACAGGTTATGTTAATTATGCTAGTAGTGGGCATTGTACCTGTTTAGTCGGTCAGGTCTGAAAGGAAGCAGCCAGAGTGGGATTTGATGGGTCATTACTAGCATTATTCTAATTTTTGTCATTTCTACAGCAAGGCGGTTCGTTTTATGTCATTCCCGCGAAAGCAGGAATTCAGTAAAACATATACAAAATAAATTTTTTATATGTTTATTTTACAAAATACGTATTTTGTAGCAATATCAAGGTTATTTTCTCTAGATTCCCGCTTTCGCGGGAATGACATAGAGAACCATGCAATAAAGCCAGTTTTCTGCTAAAATGATATAAAAAGTCTTATAACTATCGTGCTAGATATAAATTCATCAAATCAATATATTCCTTTTGCAAGGAAATATCGCCCTAGTAACTTTGCCGAGCTTCAGGGGCAAGAGGTATTAGTCAAAGTTTTAAGCTATACTATTTTAAACGATAGGCTCGCCGGAGGCTATCTTTTAACAGGTATTAGAGGAGTCGGTAAAACTACTTCCGCCCGAATTATTGCTAAATCCGTCAACTGTTCTGCTTTAATTACCGAAAATACGACTATTAAAACATGCGAGGAATGTACGAATTGCATCAGCTTTAATAATCATAATCACCCTGATATAATCGAAATTGATGCAGCAAGTAAAACTAGCATAGATGACATACGTAGAATTATAGAATCCGCCGAGTATAAGCCCCTACAAGGTAAGCATAAAATCTTCATTATTGATGAGGTGCATATGCTCTCTAAAGGGGCATTTAATGCACTTCTTAAGACACTGGAAGAACCACCACCTCATATAATATTTATCTTTGCAACAACGGAAGTACAAAAGATACCTGCAACTATTATCTCAAGATGTCAACGTTATGATTTAAGGCGGTTGAGTTTTGAAGAGATTTTTAAGCTACTTGAATATATAACTAAGCAAGAAAATTTAAAAACCGATATAGAAGCACTAAGAATTATAGCTTACAAATCGGAAGGGTCGGCACGTGATGCAGTCTCTATTTTAGATCAAGCAGCTAGTATGTCGGCGAAATCTGACAATATAATTAGTCCTCAAGTAATTAATCAAATGCTTGGGCTTGTCGATAGTTCGGTTATAATAGAATTTGTCGAATGTATTATCCACAGAGAGACGGAAAAAGCTATAAATTTAATAAATAAACTTTACGGTTCTTCGGTTAATCTTGAGATTTTTATAGAATCGGTATCAGATTTTATTGCTTATCTTAATAAAGTAAAAATGTTACCTAATTATAGTTTGCCTATATACGAATCATTTAATGATAGAACTAAAAACATATTAGATAACACCAGCTTGCCGCACTTATCAATCTTATGGCAAATATATAATAAGGGAGTAGGGGAAATAAAAATTTCCTATAACCAACTAACAGAAACGGAAATGTTAGTTATAAAATCTATATATTCGACATCGCTACCCTTGCTTACAGATTTTGACGGTAATAATCAAAATTTAAATCAATCAATTAATCCAGAAATAAAAAAAAATTTGAAATTGTAGATTTTCTTGAATATTTATATAAAAATAATGAGATAGATATATATTATTTCCTGCTCAATCATACGGAACTTAAAAATCTCAGTAATAATAGATTAGAGTTCGTAAGTCTTGAAGTTACAAGCAAAATAAAAAGACAAATAGAAGATTTGTTAGCTGCTTTTACTAATGAAAAGTTTGAGATAGTAATAATAAAAGAGCAGAACAAGCAAACCTTAAAGAATCAGTTAATTGGTAAGATTGAAGCAAGTAACGATTTTGGTTTAATTAAAAAACATTTTCCAAATATAACAATTTCAGATATTTTACTTAAAAGCTAAAAATATATAGGATAGAATTATGGTAAATTTTAATCAGTTTTTAAAGCAAGCCCAATTAATGCAAAAGAAAATGCAAGAAGCTCAAGAGCAAATGGCAAATGCAAGATATACTGGTAAAGCCGGCGGCGGACTTGTTGAGGTTATTGCAACCGGTAAAGGCAACGTTGAAAAGATTTCAATTGATGAATCTTTATTAAAAGCAGAAGAAAAAGAAATGCTTGAGGATTTAATTAAAGTTGCCTTTAATGATGCTCAACAAAAATGTGATGAAGATTCTCAAAATTCTTTATCAGGAGCTTTAAACGGTATGAGCTTACCACCAGGCTTTAAAATGCCGTTTTAACACGGCTCTTTTACGTCATTCTTGCAAAGATCGTGTTGAGTGGACACAAGTCGTCATTGCATGCGAACGTTAGTGAGCATGGCAATCTCAGGAATTCTTCCCAAGATTACTTCGTCAATTTACTATTGTAAATTTCTTCGCAATGACGGAAAAACTGCTCCACGCAACAACGTCTTTAGTCGCTTAGCTCATGACGATTTGGTATCCATATTTATTCACAAAATATCATCATAATAAGATGTATTATCCCCAACATCTCATTAAGCTCTGTTTGCGCTATCTCAGGCAAAACTTTAAGTTTCTCTTTTAATATTTGATATTCTTCATTATATATTTCTTTATATTTCAATAGCGTTTTATCCCTATTTTATACCTAAGAGACGGGATAATCATATCGTTTATTTTATCTAATTTTTGCTCTAATTTTTCTTTTTGCTCTTCTGTTAGCTCTTTTTTACCGGTTTCTAAAAAACTTTTCAAATTACGAGCATCTTGTAGATAAAGTTTAACAACATCAATATTATAATTAGTATCCAAAAGTTTTATTGATGCTTTCCAAGCTATAAATTCTATTAATTTTTCAAATGAAAATTTCTACTAAATTTTCCGTTTCTACATTCTTCTGCCAATTTATGAAAATTATCTTCACAATTTACGTCATCAGGATTAGCCTCTGTCTTCAGTAGTATTTTAACTATATTTTCTTTACTTAGAATAGACGCTATATGCAGAGGTGTATCATCGTGTTCATTTAGTGGTATTGTTGCAAACTCATTAGAAACAGCCATCTTATTATTAACAAGTTCTTTGATCTTCTTAATGTCTTAATTGTAAATAGTATTAAACAAATTGATTTCGTCATATTTATATTGATACACAAAACCCTTTTATTTAAAAAAGGCATGTTGGCACTTTTTGATATAAAGGCCAAGAAATAATTAACAATTTAACTATTTCTTAATAACAAGGAAATTTGTAAAAAATAGACATCTTTCCAAAGTAGTTTATAGAAAGGAATTTAAAGGATACACGGAAGCACTTGCCGCTGCAGCATATATAGACATACGTGAAGATTAGGGATTAGGATCGACGTACAAATTGCCTTTAGAAGCAAGTTATGCAAGAAGTCTAATAATTCAAGATCAATAAATCCTTATCAATCCTGAAACCTTTGAAACGCTCAAGTAGCGACATACCAAGAAGCGAAATATCAAGGTCACCAAGACCTACATGTCCTTTGATGTTCTTAAATTCCGTACCGATTACTACACTATTTAAGGTTATAGGGGCGGCTTTATTTTCGCCGTTAGCTGTTAGATAAGTTCTAGTATATTTTAATTTAGTTAAGTCAAAGCCTAATTTTTGAGCATCTTCTTTAGTTAAAGCTATATCACTTGTCCCTGTATCTACCATAAATTTTATTTTAACGTTATTTACAAAAGCATTGATATAAAAATGCCCGTCTCTGCTACGGGCTATAATAATTTCTCCAACTTCAGTAGACCATTTATATGATGGAATTAAAGCAGACATTACTCTATGATAAGCGTAGTTCAGCTCAAACCTAAAAGCATAACCGGTTATTATAACTAAGAAAATTACTGCCCACATTGCTAATTGCAAACAAAATCTGCGTATTTCATTTTGGCTAATAGTACTGTAAATTATACTAAATAATATTAATAATGACACACAAAAACTCCCTATATTTTGTGGTGCTTTAAAAAATTTTGGATAATGTTGATTGATACATTTGCATAATAAACCGGTTACAATTACGGTGCTGCAAATGATAAAAATAAGTTTTATGAGTTTTTTATTCATATAATATACTACAAGTAAATAAAGAATAGGTATACGAAGTTCTATCTGAGTATATAAATTTTAATCCATATAATCAAACCAAAGTCCCAGCCCATTTTTAAGTGGAAAACTACCTTCTTGGTTCACTAGAATAATAATTCCAAGTTCTTCTGACTGTATAAAGCCAATAAAAGAATTAATACCGTTAATTATATAGCCTGAGTGAAAAATTAAATCCTTATTTGAGCATCCTCTTACTTTAAGAATACGCCATCCAAGAGCATAATATGACTCAATAATTTTTTGATTAATAGGCCAAATCGGTTGCCATTTAAATCCAAAAACATCTTTGTTTGATTCTACTATTTTATACATACGATCTTAAAGTACTTTTAGCAATAAAATTCGGTTTATAACCAAAACTAAGTGTGAATATTTCAATCATTCCATCTATCGATGCAAAAATACCGACAGATTCAGGTACCGTCTTTGGGTAATAAGGCGGAAACGGCAGCAATGTTATTACCTCCTGTCCGTCTATTATTGCTTTAGAATGCGGATAAGCAAGTTGTACATTCAGGCCCTAGCGGTAATATTTGTATATCTTGCGTTCTAAACTTGATTTTTTACAATTTAAAGCTTCTTCAAGTAAACTAAAATATGTTACTATACTTATAGCATTGCCCGGGTTTACAACTAGCTTGTTGTTTTTTTAGCAACGTTAAAAGCTTATTCATTCCTTGCTCAATTTCAATATTTCCTGAGAATTGATAACCTGTTGTATGGCTTAAAATATTATTAAGACTAATAGCATTTTTAGGTATGGTAATTTGAATTTTTCGTCAAAATCTCAACTTATCTTGATCTACCATTAATGCAATTGCCGTTGCTGAAACAGCTTTTAAAACCGATGCTAAAGGAAATAAAGTTTTATCCATAAATAACTCCTCTATTACCTTTCTGATTTCCAAACATTGTTTTATAAATAAATAACTTCACCTTTGTATAAAATTGCAATTGCTCCTCCTTGTAATTCGTCTTTTTGCAATTCAAGCTTTTTAGTTTTTGCGGTAATTCTACTCATGTCTGTGCCAAAACTGTACGATGTGATAATAGTAACATTATACTAAAAAATAGGATAAGCTTTTTATTCATATGGCGATATTATTTATTGATTCTATGTCATTCCTGCGAAAGCAGGAATCCAGCTTTCTAAACAAATTACATACTAAATTTTTATATGATTTTTTTTATTTTTACCATTTTTTACTGGATTCCCGCTTTCGCGGGAATGACAAAAGCTACTTTTAACCGCTATTGCCTTTTCTTTATCTTTTAATCTAATAAGTAGCAAGCTCTAATAAATATTTGTCATCTAAAGCTTCAATAATTTGCTCATATAATTCAGCTGGAATTAGATAAGCAATCGGTTTATTATGATTTAATAAGGCAACAGGTTCACCACTTGCCTTATCCAATAATGCAGTAGGGCTTTTTTTAAATTCTGATATACTAACTGCTAGATTTGCATAAATATATTCCATTATTGACTCCAAGTAAACGAAGAAAGTTATACGAAGATCAACTTGGACAAGAGCAAGGAGTCTGCAAGACTAGGAGTGGAGCGTATCCTTAATACGTGGTTACCTGCGAACTTATTTAGACGACGTAGCCAGTTTTTTAAGTTCATTGAGGATACCTATAATTAATACTAAATCTAAATACTAATTTATAGGCTATAATTTTATCTTTATCAAGAAAATCACCTTAAATCGCCGATATTCTCTAAAAACAACCTAGCTCGATGCGATGCCGGTTTATTAAAAAAATCCTCGGCAGGCTGATTTGCTAAAATCTGTCCTTGATCCATAAAAATAACACGATCCGCTATTAATTTTGCAAACTTCAAATGGTGCGTGACTACTACCATGCTCATTTGATCTTTTAATAAATTTATATTCTCTATAACATCTTTAATATTTTCAGGATCGAGTGCCGAAGTCGGTTCGTCGAATAACAAAATTTTCGGCTTCATCATTAAAGCCCTTGCTATTGCGGTACGTTGCTTTTGCCCTCCTGATAGGCTTGCCGGATATGAGTCAAATTTTTGCGTTAGCTTAAATTTTGCAAGCAATTCCTTTGCCATAGAAATTGCTTGTTCTTTTGGCAAATTTAAAACATTTACCGGCGTATAGATTAGGTTTTCTCCTACCGTTAAATGCGGGAATAGATTAAAATTTTGAAAAACCATACCAACTTTTAAAAGAAGCTTTCTTCTATCTTTAAGCAGTAGCTTCTTCCCGTCTACCAAAAAAGTACCGCTACTTGGTTCTTCTAAATTATTTAAAATTCTAAGCAGAGTAGTTTTACCGCTTCCAGAAGGACCGATTATTACAGTAGTTTCCTTAGTAGTAAAACTTAAATCAATATTCTTAATTGCATAATTCTTGCCATAACGCTTACAAACTTTTTCTAAAATAATCATAAACTAGACCGTAAATTTATAACCGTCATAAAGCGGCTTAACGTTATTTGGAAGCATTTTCGTAATCTCATGATAATCTATCGTGTGTCTCATATTGGTTAATAATATCTGCTCAGGTTTATATTTTTCACGCCATTCTAAAACTTTATCAAGCCCTACATGATTCGGATTTGATTTATAATCCATACAATCTAATATCCATATTTTTATATCTTTTAAAAATTTATCTGATTCAGGAGGAAAATCGATTAAATCGGGCGAATAAACGAAATCACCTATACGTAAGCCCAAGCTATCTATAGGACCGTGATGCTGTCTAAAAAATTGTATTTCGATAGTATTAATCTTAATTTTATCAAAAAAACTAACAGATTGAGTTGTGAACAGTCGCCCAAGCTTAAATAACTTATTGTTAAATAGATAATCAAATTTTGTATGGAGCTTTGCCGTACTATCGTAATCTGTATAGATTTCAAATGGCTTGCCTTGCATAAAAGTAAATACTCGTAAATCATCGATGCCGTTAACGTGATCGGAATGATAATGTGTTAATATAGCACAATCGAGCTTATTTATCTTTTCTCGTAATAGTTGACTTCTAATATCAAAACCGAAATCAACTAATATTTGACTATTTTCATCGTTAATATATATTGCTGATCTAGTCCTTTTATTGTACTTTGAAGGAGATGTGCAAGTACTACAATTGCACCCGATCACTGGTACGCCTATAGATCCTCCACACCCAAGTATTATTACTTGTAACATAAATATTTAAAATAATGTTTGAAGTTTTTTATAATTTTTGCGGCTTAAATCAAGAAATATTCTTATGTTTGAATAACTTACTAATATCGGCTTTATACCTTATTTTTTTAAAATAATTTCGTTTTGTTTTAATATCGCTAATTTCGCCTTAATATATATTTTATACTGTATATATTTTTATATTCAATTAAAGAAAACCAAAAATGATAAGAAGCGGCAAAATAAATTCTGGCACAATTATAATAAGTTAGTTGAAATCGGTATAATATACGGGGTATTCGGTTTAATTTTTACCGCTCTTAAATTTTCAGTTAATTTCCCTCGCCCTTATTGCAGTCTTCCTGTAGATAGTTTCATGACCATAATAAATACTGCAAACGAAAGATGCTTTTCAAGCTTTCCAAGTAGCCACGCAGCTCTTAGCGTGTTAGTAACGTATTTTGCTTGGAATTATATAAAATTACCATTAAAAATCTTAATGATTTGTGTTATTATGCTCGTGTCTTTATCTCGCATAAGCCTTGCTATGCATTACCCAAGTGATATAATCTACGGCATTATTATTGCATTTATAACAATACTGATAGGTAAGTTAATTTATCGCATCTTTGCAAATCATATAATAAGAAAGATCGGGGATTTTCTATTAATGAGGCAGTAATTAAGAAAAAACATATAAAAAACTTGTTTTTTAATCTTGAAAGTTTTTAATATGCGCGCTACAATGTAGCTACATTATTGAAAGAAGATTTTTATGTCTGCTGATTCTATTGTGCGAGCCCGTATTAATGAAGACGTGAAAGAAGAAGCAGCTTTAGTGCTTGCTGCTATGGGACTTACTTTATCTGATGCTGTTCGTATGCTGTTATTTCGTGTTGCTCGTGAAAAAGCATTGCCGTTTGATCCACTTATCCCAAATGATGAAACAATTAAAGCTATGAAAGCTGCAAGAAGCGGCAAATTAGTTCATGTTGGTAATATCAATAATTTGTTATCTGATTTAAATGAGAACGATTAAACGTACTGCACAGTTTAAACGTGGAATAAATTTGGATGATATTTTACTGAAAGCAGTTAGATACTTGGTTGCTGATATAACATGACCTATACATATGAGAGGTCATGCCCTTATAGAGGTAATTGGAAAGATTTTAGAGATTGTCATATTAAACCGGATTTAGTATTAATTTATAGAAAACCCGATGCTGGCACATTGAAGTTAATACGATTAGGTTCACACAGTGCACTTGGTTTTTAATTATTTTGAAATGAACCGGGAACGAGTTCCCCCAAAACCATCTAACCATCCATAGTACTGGACAGTCTTTGAAAAGCGTTTGATGTCGCTCCTAGCTAAAAACGAGAATGACATCAAAAAACCAAACAAACATTATGCTACTATACCGAAAATACTTTATAAAAAATATCTTACCGCTGCTTATAGTCGTTACTTTTTCAGTGACTAGTATAGTATGGATAACGCAAATATTAAAACTCTTATATTTATTTGATAAAGGTATAAAAGTTATAGACTTCTTCAGTTTAATAGTTTTAGTACTTCCTACTTTATTATTTATTCTGTTACCGGTAATAACGGTTATTACCATGATCTATATCTATAATAATTTAAAAGTCGAGCGACAATTAATTATATTACAAGCTTCAGGAGTTAATAATGTACAGCTAGCACTACCTGCTTTATATGTCGCATTAATAGTTATGCTACTTGCTTATTATATATCTTCTAACATCCTGCCGTTATCTCATATAAACTTAAAATCACGTTTAAACTTTATAAAGAATAATTATATCTCAAGTATGATTGAAGAGAAAACTTTTAATAAAGTAACGAAAGATATCACTGTTTTTATAGATAAAAAATCCGCAGGAAATATTATGAATGGCGTAATAATATTTGATAACCGCAACGCTGATAACCCATCAGTAATATTTGCGGGTTCAGGTACTCTTAATATATATGATAATAGCCCGATTTTTGAACTTAATAAAGGCTTAAGACAAGAATATGACGTAAACGGTAATTTAACTCAGTTAACTTTCGATTCTTTAATGATAAAACTACAAAATGATAATCCTTTAGTATCGCAAAGAACTAAACATAATAAAGAAGCAAACGAATATTATATAAGCGAATTACTTGCCCCTACTCATGATTTAGCTATTACTAAAAAAATTAAATTAATTGCTGAAGCACATCAAAGAATAATTTGGCCTTTATACAATTTTGTATTACCTTTTGTAGCACTTGCAGTTTTTTTGAGATATCCTTATAGCAAAAAAACAACTTTTATGCCGATATTATTTTCTGCCTTAACAGTATTGCTAGTTACTTCAAGTCATTTTATATTACAAAATTTTGCTTCAAAAAATCTAGATTTTATTTTTGCTTGTTATTTCAATTTGGTTATTGCTTTAACGATCGGATTATATTTATTTATACGTAAAAGAATATAAATTTATTAGACTACTTTATTCCAAGCTCCACGAGGATTTTGAGTAAAACAATCTATTTTGTTTTCCTGTCCGGTAAATTTATTTATTTTAATTGTTAATTCTTTTAAATCTTCCGGTAAATCGGTTATTATAATTATCCTTTTGAAAACTCTTATATACTCTTTTGCTTGTAAAATTTTTCCTATATCTGTAGGCGAAATAATAACAAGCACACTAGCATTATTAGGATTTTGTAACTCATCGGTAATATAAATCGGCTGTTTTTCAGGCTGCGGATCAAGTTTACTACCGTGAGGTATAAATTGCTTACGTGAATAAGTCCAAAGATTTTTATTGAGCATTTCTTGTTGATCTGCATCTGCAGTTAATATCACACTTTTAAGATCAGAGTGATAGCATTTTTCTATCAGAAGCAATATCGATTTTAGAAGCAATTCATCGCTTGTTTGATAAATACTAAATTGCTGCATAAAAATTTTATGTTATTTTTTATGAGAAAATTTAAGTGGTACGGATGAAGGGACTTGAACCCCCACGCCTCACGGCACAAGAACCTAAATCTTGCATGTCTACCAGTTCCATCACATCCGCGTATGGTAATGCCATTCCTGTAAAAAGGTGGCCTTGTTGCATGGATTCTATGTCATTCCTGCCTCTGCGGGAATGATATCAAAGTATTTCCATCAAAAAGTTATAATACACATCATATAATTTTTGTAAATCGCTAATTTTTGTGTATTCGTTTATTTTATGTGCCGTTTCGGATAATAAACCAAACTCTACTAACGGACAATAATTTTTGACGAATCTTGCATCCGACGTACCGCCACTTGTAGAGAATTCAGGCTTTATTTTAAGCGTATGCTCTACTACTTTAGCAAATTCTTTTATTTTATCGCTAGGGTTCTGAATAAAACTTTCAGCAGAACTACTATATTCTAACTTATAATCTACTTTATATTCTTTACAATGCTGTTTAATAATTTCTTCTACCTGTTTTGCTAAAGTTTCTGCACTATGTAAATTATTAAAACGTATATTGAAAGATGCTTCCGTACTTGCCGGAATTACGTTTGAAGTATTATTACTGACCTCGATATTCGTTACTTCAAGATTTGAACGTTGAAAAAATTCAGTACCTTCATCAAGTTTTATATTTGTTAACTCATTCAATATTATTATTAAGCAAGGCAATGGGTTATGTGCTTTATGAGGATAAGCTACATGCCCGCTTAAGCCTTCTATATTTAATTTAAAGTTAACACTTCCTCTTCTGCCAATCTTAATTGCATCGCCTATTTCTTTTTCACAAGTAGGTTCACCGACAATAGCAAAATTTATCTTATATCCTTGATCATAAATATATTGCAGCATTTCTTTAGTACCATGCTTTGCTTTTCCCTCTTCATCACTAGTAAGTAAGAAACTAATGGAACCTTTAAAATCGGTATTATTTTTTATAAAATCTAAGCTGGCAGCTAGAAAGCACGCTATAGCCCCTTTCATATCCACCGCACCTCTGCCATATATCTTACCGTCTTGCTGGCTAGCTTTAAATGGCCTCGCATTATGCCAAAGCTCATGATTGCCTGCCAGCACTACATCTACATGACCAACAAAGCAAATATTAGGCTCATTGCTACCGAAAACAGCATAAAGATTAGTGACTTGCTCACTTTTAGAATCACCAAATATTTTTATTTCGGTCTTAAAGCCGTGCTGTTTAAGCAAATCATTAATATACTCAATAGCCCCATCGCTCTTAGGAGTTACAGACTTAAAACCAATCAAATCTTTTAAGTAGTTAATGTACATCAATTATTGCCAAAGAGAATTTAATGTGGTTTTTAGTTTGTTTTCAAATTGTTTTATATAGTTTTTAAGGTTGTCAATCTTACTTTGAGCTCTGTTACCATTTTTTGCTGTTCTTCAAGAGGCGGGATAGGAATTTGTAAATCCTCTAAATCTTTCAAATAAACGTGAGGTTGACCTGATCCAGCTTGCTTTTGGTATATTATATTTTGCTGAGATTTTAAAATATAATATAGATATTTAGTTAACAATAGTTTTTCATTAATTGAATAGATTACGTTACAATCTGAAGCCCACATTGGTGAATTATGATACCAAATATATCCAGCATATGCTCCCAATGAAGAAATAGTGATTATGTTACCGTTAAAATTATATTGATTATGTGAATAAGGACTAACCCGACCAACTGCTATTACTGGAATATCCCCCTTAATTGCAGTATTAATGTTAATCATTTTACCTTTTTTACATACTATTAATGTTGTATACTCCTTACGCTCAAGAGATAAAATATTACTTTTTAATTTATTGATAATGATATCGCCAAATTTAACAATTTCCCATTGTTTATTTATTTCAAAATAAGGATGCCAATTATCTATTATCTGTTTTGCCCCCTCTATTATCTTTTGATAGCTATTCAATTCTTTAATAATTTTCTGTTGTTTTTCTAGAGACAGAAGAGAAATGTAAATTGAGTTTATATGTTCTCTACTTAAACCAGGCTGAGCACCTTTATTATAAGCTAAGTTCTTATTAATTTGACTTTGAATTATATCGCTATTTAAACAATAAAATAAATAAGATTGATGCATAATATTCGGTTTCCCTCTAAAAATATAAACATGTTCATTAACCATTACTTCTATTTGCGGTAAAATTTTATCATCTACAAAACACACTTTACCCGTTAATGCTCCATCTTTACACATTAAAATATCATTGTTTTTCACCAATCCTTTTTTAGCTATTTGATAAAAATCGAGATCTATAAAAGGAATTTAGATAAATTTAATTTTCCATCCTCGCCTGTTTAAATAATTTATACCGACAATTTTTCTTTTTTTATTGTCTAGATGTAACGCCGATATTTTTAACCTCATAAAACCAATATTCTTTTTGATTATTCGGTTTATGTGCATCGATAAAATAAAGTATTGACGTTTTTACTCCTGTATAAGGTAAAAAAGTACCTTGCGGTAGAGAGATAACGAGTTGCAGCTTTGCTTTTGATAGTAAAAATTGACGCACAGCAGCGGTGTCTTTTCTGAATAAGAACCCTTCAGGTACTACCAATGCCATTCTACCACTCTCTTTTAAATTTTGTAGGCAATGCAAAACACAAGCAGCATCACCGTTATTTTTTGCAATGCCGTTATAAAAAGAGAAGTTATATGATTTTCTGTTATGGTTTTGCCGTTTTTGCTAGTTTTTTTAGTGATAGTTTGAAAAAATGGCAATTAGCAACAATTACATCAAACTTTAACTGCTGATCAGTTAAGGGTTTAACATCATTAGGGTTCTCAAGACTATTTATTTGCTGAATTCCGCTATGTCCATCACCATGCAAAATCATATTCATCTTAGCGATTCTAGCGGTTTTGGTTAACTCTCGCCCATATAATATATTAAATCTTAATTTTTCTACATCGGTATTAATTATATTATTTTCTTTGATATAATTAAAAGCTTCAGTTAAGAATCCACCTGTACCGAAAAAGGATCATAAATTGTTTCTTTAAATTTAGGATCAACCAAATTAATAATGGTTTTAACTATATTTCTCAGTGTAAAATATTCGCCTAAATCACTTTTCCGTTGATGTAATTTTTTCTAAGAAATATTCCATCGCCTTTTATATCTTCATATAAGATATAATCCGGTCTTTTTCCGTTTAATCTTGTCTGTTCTATTTTTGATTTTGGTTTTTGGAAATAAACATTCTTTTTAGTATCATTATCTATATGCTGCCATACCTTATTTACAAGGTTATTGCTGATAATACATTCAATCCATTCGGTTTGCTGTTCTGCTAACATAAGAATTGCTTAGATATTTTTTGTAATTAATAATTATATCTTCTTACACTTATTATACAAGCTTATAAAAGTACAAAAAACAACTTTTTATCTCACTAAAAAATAAATTATTGCTATGGATTTATATAGATTTTTGACTTTCTTAATGAATTTAAATAACTTATTATTATGAGCTTGTTATAACTAATATTAAAATCATGAGTATAAATAACCAGTTAAGAGAATTAATTAAATCAGGTACTTTTGCCGGTATATTATTAATTATTGCTTTTACCTTAGCAATAATTGTCAGCAATAACATTTTCCTAACAAAATATTATTCTTCTTTTATTTACAGTAAATTTTCTTTAACAATAGGAAATGTAAGTTTACAAACAACTTTTATAGAGTTAGTTAATGACGGTCTCATGACTTTCTTCTTTTTATTAATAGGTTTAGAGATGACATTTCACCTAGTAGAAGGTGAACATAAAAATAAAAAAACTAATATTACCTGCAGCGGTAGCCCTTGGAGGTGTGGTAATTCCTGTCTTAATATACATATTTTTTAATTACGATAAACCGGGATTAATAAAAGGATGGGCTATTCCTATCGCAACTGATACTGCTTTTGTCCTTGGTATTTTATCTTTTTTCAGCCGACATATATCTTTAGAATTACGAGCTTTTATTATAGGTTTCTCATTAATTGACGATGCTTTTACGTTAATTATACTAGCTTTGTTTTATACTAAAACAATCAATACTCCGGCATTATTAATTTCCTCTATAATTATATTCATCTTGTTTATATTGAATTATCGACAAGTTAAACAATTATTTTATTATATAATTGTAGGTTTATTATTATGGATTAGTATGGTGGAGTCAGGTATTCACGATACTTTATGCAGAGCCATTATAGCACTTTTTATACCTGTTAATATAAAAGGAGAATTTAATACTTCTTTTAAAAAACTTGAAAACTTAACTCGTCCTTTTGTAAATTACTTTATTTTACCGCTTTTTGTATTTATGAATTCCGGTATCCTTTTAGAAAATTTTGCATTTAAAGGCATTTGTTCCAACTCAATACTTGCTTTAATTTATGGGATAATATTTGGTTTATTTGTAGGTAAGCAATTAGGTATTATGCTATTTTCATATCCATTTGTAAAATTAAACTCTGTAATTTACCAAGTGATACTTCATGGTTAAAATTTTATTCTATAGCTATACTTGGAGGGATTGGATTTAAAGTTTATTTATAGGTAGTATTACGTTTGAGAGCAGCTGCCCTTCAAACTCTATAAGAGCTGCAGTAATAATAGGCTCTTTAATTTCTGCATTATTTGGCGTAGCCGTTCTAAAATATTGTACTAGAAAAGAGTAAAGAAGCAAATTAAACGAGTATACTCATTAAATAACGATGATAGGATTTTAATAACACATCATATTTTTGTTTGGAAAAAACAGGAGATGGTACTATATAGATATTATTATAAGAAGAAATCGCTTTTTCAAGCTTATTTAGCATAAAAGGCATATTATAATTATGCTCTACTAAAATTATTGAAGTAAAATTGTAAGTTACAATAAAATCAACCGCTTTCTTAATATTATCTTCTTCAGACATTATTTTATTCGGAGCAAATATTACCTGCTGTTCTATAACATTACGTTCCTTTAACAAATTTTTTAATTGCTCTGTAGATTCTATACCAGTAATAAATAATATAGGTGCATAGCCTGCCTTAAGCCAAGCAATACCGGTTTCAATTTTATGTCCTCCTCCTACAAACACTATTATTGCATTAGTGGTATTACTATTAAGCTTATAAGAATTTATTAAATATAACTAATAACAAAAACCACCGACCCAAAGAGCAAAAATTGTGAGTAAAAATTTTCTGATCATTTAAATATTTTATTAAATTCAGTTTGAATAATTTTATCAAATTCAAACATTTCAACATGAATCCCTAACTGATTTAAAGATGTTACTAAAGAATTTTCAAGTCCACAAGGAATAATCCCACTAAACTTACTTAAATCTGTTGAAATATTTATAGCTACACCATGATATGTAACCCATTTTCTTACTCTAACACCTATTGCAGCAATTTTAGCAAATTCATCTTTCCTTACTTTTACCCAAATTCCTACTTTATCTTTAATAATATATGCTTTAATTCCAAAATAATTTAAGCTATTTATAATCCATTCTTCAAGCATTTTTATATATAGCTTTAAATCTTTGTGTCGATTTGGTGAAGCTAAATTAAGAATTGGATAAATAACACGCTGACCCGGTCCATGAAAAGTAAATTTACCGCCACGTCCTGTGTAAATTACCGGAATATCACCGTAATTTAATAATTCTTCTTGTTTATAATTAGTACCAGCTGTATATACTGCCGAATGTTCAACTAAATAAATAATTTCCGGCTCATGATCACTAATTACTTTGTTAACGTAATCTTCCATTAATTTCAAAGTAACTTGATAATCCGCAAAATCCGGTATAGTTATAAATCTTATCATATTAATTCAGATTTATATTTCAATATTAATGCATCTAAAATTGCTATGGTTTCAGCATCCAAATCGCCAGAAAAATTACTAGGACGAAAATGCATTTGAAACGAAATTATAATATCTTTCATTTTAGAGTCTAAAATTTCGGTAACTTCAAGCTTATAACCGTATGTAATAAATTTTTGCTGAATTGCTGCAATATCGGTTATGTCGACTTGCGGCAATAGATCGTTAAACGCCTGTTCATCATACCAAGCTCCAATATCGTTATCATATAATAGTTTCCAAGGAAATAGCGGACCAGGGTCCTGTTTTCTACCTGGAGCAATATCAGAATGCCCAACTACTCTAGTAGGTTTAATATCATATCTAGCAATAATCTGTTTACACAAACTTATAACACTATTAATTTGCCTTTCCGAATAGGGTAGCCAAACTATATCATTGTTTTTTGCATTTACTTCAAAAGCAGGATTTACGATTTCAATACCGATTGATGTATCATTAATACGCTCATGACCTTGCCAGTAACTTACTCCAGCATGCCATGCTCTATCACGCTCTTCTACTAATTGAAATATATGTTCAGGGTTTTCATTGTTTATTAAATAATGGCTACTTAACTTTTCACCGGTTAGAAAATCTAAAGACTGCTTAAAATCACACTGTGTATAATGTAGCACTAGGAATTTAATACGTTTATCAAATCCCACAGCTCTATAAGATGTTTTATCGATTACTATCATATATAAAAATTTTAAAGGATGTCACTATTGTATGTTTTTTTCTATATAATTCTTGTGAAAGCTTGCTTGCATGGATCGGTAAATCGTCATTGCGAGAAGAATTACACAGTAATTCGACGAAGCAATCTCAGGAAGTTTGTTATTATTTCATAAGATTGCCACGCAGACTACGGCTGCTCACAATGACGATTTGGTATCTATATAAAGATAGTCCCAGTATGACAAGAAAAATTTTGATGGTGCCGGATATCGGATTTGAACTGATGACCTACCGCTTACAAGGCGGTTGCTCTACCACTGAGCTAATCCGGCATATTAATATGATTATAGAGAAGAGATATGTGCTGTCATACCCGTGTCTTGACCACAATATCTAGAAAAATAACTTGTAACAGTCAAATTTACTAAATCCTGCACTCAAATAGCGGGATGACAGGGGCTGAATTGATCCACACAGTCAATGCCTGCTCGCAATGACGAAAATACACTATAAACTAAGCTTCTTTAGCTTCCTTTTTACTTAGTCTAGCTTTGCGGTTTTTTGTTTTCACTTCCATTTCCTTTTTAACTTTCTTAGGAAGAGTAACACCCGCTTGCTCAATAAATTTTGCGACTCGCTCAGTTGGTTTAGCACCGGTGCCAAGCCAATATTCTATACGATCTTTTTTTAAAACAACACGCTCACTATTATCTGAAGCAAGCATTGGATCATAAGTTCCAACTTTTTCTAAAAAGTCACCGTCACGAGGTGCTGTTGCGTTAGCTACCACTACACGGTAAAAAGGACGTTTTTTAGCACCACCTCTAGCTAAACGAATTTTTACTGCCATATATTACTTACAATTATTTTATTTTTTCTTCTTTAAAAAGAACATGTTTTCTAACTACTTTATCATACTTACGAAAAGAAAGCTTCTCGGTTTGGGTCTTCGGATTACGTTTCTTTACCCAAAAAACACCTGTGCCGGCAGTACTTACTAGCCTTACCAAAACATTTTTATTTTTCTTTGCCATTAGCTGACACCTTAAATCAAGATATTATTATTCTAAGAAAAGCAGAATAAAACGAAAATGAAAAATAGTCAAGTAAAAACTAGGCATTGCAAAATAAAGAGAGATACGTCATTGCGAACGAGTTACCGTCCAAATAAGCGTTCGATATCCTTAAGCTTCAACTCAATATAAGTAGGTCTGCCGTGATTACATTGACCTGAAAGCGGCGTATTTTCCATTTGACGCAGTAAGGCATTCATTTCATCTGCCGATAATTTTCGTCCTGTTCTAATAGAGTAATGACAGGCATAAGTTTCCGTTACATGCTCGATTAACTCTGTCAAAGCTATATTCTTGCCAAAATCCGATAAATGATCGGCGAGATCCTGAATTAACTTTTGTACGTTTACATCTCCAAGGATATTTGGAATTTCAGTTACTATAATAGATTTTTCACCGAATTTTTCTAGAGTTAAACCGAGTTTATGTAGTTTTTCTCTATGGTCATATAAACAATCTGCTTTTTTTTCATTTGGCAGTTCTACTATCTCAGGGATAAGCAAACGCTGTTTGATTAACTCTTCCGTTTTAAGGTAATCTTTTATTTTTTCATACCCTAAACGTTCGTGTGCTGCATGCTGGTCGGTAATCACTATACTATCTTCGGTTTGTGAAATAATATAAGTCGTATGAAGTTGTGCTTTAGCTGCTCCAAGTTTATATTGTTTACGGGTTTGCTGTTCATGTTCTATACGGTTTTCTACTTCTTGTTCTATTTTAGCATGTGATAATGTATCGATTAATTTTTGACAAACATGATTTTGAGGAACTGTATTAAGTGTAGAATGAGTAGTAGGTCTATAATCTGCCGATTTACTATTAACATTTATAACTTTACTTACTGGCGATTGTTTGTTAACTAAAGGATTTTTAAATAACTCAAGAGCATCAGAGGCGATAATAGTAGAAGTAACATGGCTTTTATTTGTTAAAGCATTTTTAATTGCTTCTATTAATAAGTTTCGCACATAATTCGGGTCATGAAACCTAACCTCTGCTTTTGCCGGATGTACGTTAACGTCAACAAGTTGCGGATCGATTTGTAAGAATATAGCACATAGCGGATAACGATCACGAGCTAAATAATCTTGATATGCTACCCTTAAAGCTACCTGTAATAATTTATCTTTTACTGGTCTATTATTAATAAATAAAAACTGATCTTCACTTGAAGCTCTATTATATGTCGAGCTACTAGTATAGCCGCAAATAGAGA
Source organism: Rickettsia argasii T170-B (assembly GCF_000965185.1). NCBI lineage: Bacteria > Pseudomonadati > Pseudomonadota > Alphaproteobacteria > Rickettsiales > Rickettsiaceae > Rickettsia > Rickettsia argasii. Next base: position 59,388 of record NZ_LAOQ01000003.1, on the reverse strand, counting down.
AATCAGGTGTTTTGAAGTCTATATAAGCGGCGTTTTTTATAAAATCATCACCTATTACATCAATTATACGCTGTTTTAGGTTAGTTTCAGCATCTTTATTTTGTCCCTTTAGTTTTAATAAATTCTTGCCGTCATGTGTTAAACTAAAAGAAATTTCAGGATGTGCTAGAGCGATTTTCTTAACCACATCTACAGTTGCTGCAAGCTCTGTTTTATCGGCTCTAAGAAATTTTAAACGTGCAGGTGTTGCGAAAAATAAATCACGTATCTCTATTTTAGTACCTTCATTATGAACAGAAATAGTAACTTGTTTTTCATTGCCGCCGATTAACTTAATCTGAAATGCTTTGTCGGCATCTCGTTTTTTAGAAGTAATTAGCATTTTGCTAATAGCAGCAATAGACGGCAGTGCTTCACCCCTAAAACCGAAAGTATTAATATTTAGAAAATCACTTTCATCAAGCTTAGAAGTTGTATGACGTTCAACAGCAATTTTTAATTCCTTATCAGTCATACCAATACCGTCATCGGAAATAATGATTAGATTTTTACCGGCACGTTCTAAAATAATATCTATTTTAGTACTACTTGCATCAACAGCATTTTCAACTAATTCCTTTACTACCGATGCGGGCCTTTCTATAACCTCACCGGCAGCAATTCGGTTGATAGTACTTTCTGACAAAAATTTTATAGTCATTTTGTTACTAGTTTAAATTTCTTACTACAATATGGGCAGATAACTTCCTTTTTTTCTTTATCTATCTCTAAATAAACTTTCGGATGGTCATATGGAGGTTCTTTGCCCTGGCAAGATACAGATGCATCAACACTATTAACAATTTCCATAGATTTATACATTATTTCTTTAAGTGTAATCTAATATAAGTTACTTTTAAATAAAAGACAAATATTACTTGATTAAATATGTCATCCCGTGACTTGATCAGCTTTGTTGCATGATTCTAATTTTCTTGTCATTGTGAGGAAATTACATAAGTAATTGACTAAGCAATCTAGTGCTAAAGTTCTGAGATTACCACGCAGCCTATGACTCTGCTCGCAATGACGATTTAGCTGGCTGGTACAAGCCACGGTATGACAGTGCATATTTTATAAGGCGATAAAAATGAAAGACAAAGTAGCAGTTATTACCGGTTCTACTAGCGGTATCGGGCTTGAGATAGCAAAACATTTTGCAAAAACGGTTTTGCAAAAGAAGATGAAGTAGCCACAATTTCAGCAAAATTGAAAGAACTTGGGACAAGGGCTGTATTTTATCAAGGAATAAATTTGGAAAAACCTGATGAAATTCATTCTATGTTTGAGAGGATAATAAAAGAATTCGGTAAAATAGACATATTAGTAAATAATGCAGGTATTCAGCATGTTGCTGCTATCGATGAATTTCCTGAAGATAAATGGGAGCAAATTTTGTGTATAGATTTAATAGCATCTTTCTATACTACATACGCAATACAGATTATGAAAAAAAACGGCTTCGGGCGAATTGTTAATATCGCTTCCGCTTATGCATATGTCGCATCACCTTTCAAGTCGGCATATGTAGCAGTAAAGTACTGTATCCTTGGGCTTACCAAAACCGTTGCTTTAGAAGTGGCTGAGAATAATATTACAGTTAATGCTATCTGTCCCGGTTACGTCAACATACCATTAGTAAGGAATCAAATAGCAGATACTGCTAAAGCTAGACATATCAGTTAAGAATCAGCGTTAAGGGATGTAATCCTTAAATCTCAAGCTACGAAAAAATTTGTAGAAGCTGATGAAATAGCAAACTTAGTAATATTCTTATGTGACAAAAAAAGCATCATTAATAACAGGTAGTGGACTCTTGATAGATGGTGGCTGGACGGCACAGTAGTTTTTAATTCTTAATATTTGTTAGTTATTGAGAAATAACTAACAATAAAAACTTCTTGCAAAAATTTAATTTACTCCTTTACACTTGAAATAAACCACAATTTATTCAAGGAGGAATTTATGCCAGAAAAAAACATCTACATTTTCAAACTGAAGAAACTGAATTAAATAGAGTAAAAATGCCAAATTAATTCATTTTAAAGATAAACTGGGCGGCCCCATAGATGGGCAATTAGTTATAGGAGAAGTTGAAGAAGTAAAAGAAAAAGAATTTTCTAGACCCATAGAAGTTGAGGTAAAGCGTAATTTGGGTAAGTTTAAAAAAGCTCTAGCCTATCTTGGAATTATTAAAAATACGAAAAAAGTAGTAAGCAAAGAAGAGAAAATTATAGGCACCTATGAATTAGGCAATTTTACTAATGATAAGAATTCTATAGAGAACTTTTTGAACAACCTAGATTTCCATGAAGAAAAACTTTACGCATATGATCTTAGTGGTACAAAAGTTGGAGAAGTAGGTGATTTTGGAAAAGTAGTATTAGATGAGAATATTAAGCTTGATGAAACTATTCTTCAAAAAAAATGGTAAATTCTTAGATTTAGAAGGTAAAGCTTTACAAAATCAGTTTATACAAAAAGGTAGCAGAGTTTACCATTTAAGTATTGCTACAGACGTAAAATATTTTGATAAAGATTTGAAGTATTAAGACTTCAAAAGATGTTACGAATCTTAACACAAAGCCCGTAAAAAGTGCTCTTAAAGGTAGCAGAGAAGCTGCAAAAATAGGAAAAAAACTACGAAAACAACAAGAAGAACAGAAATTTGCAGGAATTAAAAAGCCAAAAGGAGCTAAACTTACAAAAGTAGGAATTCCGGTAGTTCCCACTAGAGGATAACTAGGTTATAAGTGCTTGACCATTATAACGTGTATATTATAATAGTTATGACCAAATTAATATGTACGTTATAATAGTCATAATAAATTATGACTATTATTTAGCCTTTTGCATGTCTAATATAGCTTGTATTTGAGCTTGTGTCTCAAAAGTCATTTGGCTCTAATTCTAATGCTTTGTTGTATTATTCAAGAGATAAATCGTATTTGCCTAATTTTTCCAAAGTAAGACCTTTATTAAGATGTGCTTTATAATCATTGATATTTAATTTAAGTGCTGCATCAAAAGCTTTTAATGCTAAATTATATTTTTTAAGAATTCCTAAAACTATTCCTTTATTCACGTAAGCTCTAAAATCATCAGGATTAAACTGTATTGTTTTATTATACATTTTAATAGCTAAATCATATTCTTCTATATTAAAATATATATTTCCTTTATTAAAGTATATTACAGGCTCATTCGGTTCTAGCTCTAATACTGTATCATACGATCTAATAGCTTCTTCATATTCCTGTAACGTATCTAAAGCTAACCCCTTATAGAAGCTTTAGCGTCATTAGGATTAAACTCATTTCCTTTATTTTATGCTTCAAGTGCTAGTTCGTATTTTTCAAGCTTTCTTAATATTTCTGCTTTATTGTTATAAGCATAAGGATGACTTGGATCTACTTCGATTGCCTTATTATAAGCTTCTAAAGCTAAATCGTATTTTCCCAACTGAATTAATACCGCTCCTTTATTAATAAGCCTGAATTTTGTTTTATAGCTTTATCACATTTTGCTAATTCTTTTTCAAAATCATTTGCAACTGATTCAGGTTGTTTATTAAACAAGAACTTATAACCACAAAAACATATTACTATCACCACAAGAATTAAAATGCCGACAATTAAATATTTATACTACATATGTTAATTAATAATATATAAAAAATTAAATATTATAAAAGTTAATTTATAATATTATAAATTACACTTTATAAATGATGTAACTTGTCTATAATAACTAATTAGTAATTAAGTTATTTAAAGCTCGATGAATAGGTCTAAGTTCATTTTTTTATCTGCTATTTCAGGTAATATACTCGAATATTATGATTTTACGGTATATTCAGTTTTTTCGCTGATTATTGGACAAGTTTTTTTTCCAGGCGAATCAGAATTCATTAGAATTCTTCTAAGCCTTGGAGTATTTGCGGTTGGCTTTCTGACAAGACCGATAGGAGGCATATTATTCGGTTATATCGGTGATAGATACGGTAGACGTATCGCTTTAATAATCTCGATGCTAGGTATGACTATTCCGACCTTTATTATGGGTCTCATACCCTCATATGCAAGTATTGGGATTTATGCCCCTATAACTCTAGTTATAATGCGGCTTATTCAAGGTTTATGTATTAGCGGTGAAGGAACGGGAGCGGCTATTTTTATCCTTGAACATCGTCAAAATTTAAGACCGGGTTTTACGGCAGGTTTAGTACATGGTTCAAATATCGCCGGTACCTTAATTGCAACATTTATCGGTATTATAATAGAACGTTATTTCTCTCATATAGATTTTGCTTGGCGTTTTGCTTTTCTGCTTGGCGGATTTATGGGTCTTGCAGGATTTTACTTGCGATTGCGTGTATCGGAAACACCGATTTTTAAAATGCTTGAGAAAAAGAAACAAGTTCTTAAAGCACCTTTTTCCAATGTAATTAGAACTGCTTGGAGATCGATGTTTTTAACTATGTGTATAGGTGCTATCGCTAGCAGCGTTATGTATTTAGTAAAAACATATATAAATGTTTTCTATTATAATGTAATGCTCTTAGTAATACTATTGCTTTATCATATTTAGCGTATAGTTCGTTTATTGCGATGATAGCGATGCCGCTTGCCGGCGGTACTTCCGATATTATCGGAAAATTTAAAATGGCAATGCTTGTTGGTGTTGCTATCTTGATATTGATTTTACCGACCATGTTACTTATGTCGACAGAAGAGATATGGCAACAAATTATAGCTCTTACAATACTTGGTATGCTCGCAGGAAGCATAGCAGGTACAGCTTATATACTCGTTATATCCTTATTTACGGCAGAACAAAGATTTACCGGTGTTGCTTTCAGTTACAATTTTGCAATAGCGATATTCGGCGGAACTTCACCTATTATTTCTCGTTGGCTTGTAGAGCGCACAGGCTTATTTTATGCTCCGGCTTTTTATATTATGATCATTGCTGCCGTATTTTTAGTGATTATGTATATGATGAAGAAAGTAATTAAATCGTTGCTTAATAATTATGAACATAGAAAATAAAGAAATAACAAGTAGTTGGTTTACTAATTTACGTGATTTATTGTGCAAAGAATTTGAAAAAATCGAAGAAGAATATGCACAAACCAAAGGTTTAAAACCGGCTAAGTTTATACGCTCAAGTTGGCAACGTAACGGCGGCGGTGGCGGTGTCATGTCTCTCATGAAAGGAGAAGTATTTGAAAAAGTCGGGGTTAATATATCTACCGTATTTGGTGAATTTTCTCCCGAATTCCGCAGCGAAATTCCAGGAGCAGAGCTAGACGGGAAATTCTTTGCAACAGGCATTTCATTAGTCGCACATCTTAAATCTCCGCTAATTCCCGCTATGCATTTTAATACTCGTTATATAGAAACTTCTAAAAGTTGGTTTGGCGGCGGTAGCGATTTAACACCTTTTTATCCGGAAAAAAACGAAACTGTAAAGTTTCATGCAGCTTTTAAAGAAGCGTGCGATAAGTATGATTCTAGCTATTATCCTAAATTCAAAAAGCAATGTGATGAATATTTTTATCTAAAGCATCGAAAAGAGCCGAGAGGAGTAGGCGGAATATTCTATGATTACTTAAATAATGGTAATTTTGAACAGGATTTTGCCTTTACACAGGACGTAGGTAAGGCTTTGTTGTCGGTATATCCTGAAATCGTTAGAAGTAAGTTATTTTTACCTTGGACAGCTGAGCAGAAAGAATACCAGCTTATAAGGCGAGGTAGATATGTAGAATTTAATTTGCTATATGACCGCGGTACTAAATTCGGCTTAATGACCGATGGAAATGTCGAGGCAATATTAATGTCATTGCCACCTGAAGTAAAGTTTGATTGACTTTTTTAAAATCATAACCGGAATGGCAAAATGCTATTTTGGTGTGTTGAAACTTCTGTAAAAAGTGAGAGTATTTTCCACAAAACCGATGCAATCCTTGGTTTATAGTGAAATACATTGAATTAGATGATATTTATAAGAAATATTTTATTTTTTTAAGGATACAGCGAATGCCAACCCATTTACGATATGAGATATATTATTTAAAAATTAAAAAATGTCACCTAATTCAATGCATTTCACTATAACAAAATTTTTTACTTTGTAAGTTTAGGCGGGAAATAATGTTCTATTGAGATTACTTTTTTACCAGTTTTATTTTCCAAGGCCGTTTTAGCGTTTTTAGCTATACTTCCTCCTATTTTACCTGCAACCTTATTTTCTTCCATTCCTGTTGTATTATTAGTTTCTGTTACCTGACGAGTAGATAATTCAGCAAGAGCAGTAAAAATTAATTCTGCTTCATTCATGTGATCACGTAAATTTTGATTTGTTAAGCCCTTTATATTTTTGTGTTCTTTAAGTTATACCAGCCCATTCTTGATGAATAATATTAGTTAATATAGCAAATTCATTCTCTTTTGTTACTTCATGGTTTTTCCAAGTAATCAGTTAATTTATTTCGTGTTTCCTGCCCCATCATACATTGTTAAATCCATTTCTCTCTACGACCGTGTCGTTTCCAATTATCCCTTGCTCTATCAATTGACTTTTCTGGATCAGAAATTTCTTGAATCCTTTCATAACCGACTTTAGCAAGCCATTGTTTAAACGGTTCTGCCTTTGGAGACAGAATAGATTGTATAATACGAAGTAATGACTCTGTATTTGCACAGTCTGTTATATATTTTTTCCATCTGTGGCAGTTAATTTCAGTCCGTGACAATTTGTCACGACCTCACTTTTTTCTTCGTTTAACCTTTGTTTTAGTTTTCTCCAATAAGCTCCAGGGTCACTACTATCAGTCAATGCTCCTACTACGTCGACTACTAAAAACCACCATTTGTTATTATGCAAAATTCTTCTAATGGTTTTATCTTTAAAGATTACTAACTTATTAAGTTTATCAGCTATTATTCATAGATATTCTAAATAAATTTTACAACTTACATTAGAAATAAAAAATCCTTTAGATAAATAAACTATTTTAAGCAAAACCTATTATAGCTGACTTTTGGCAGTTTTGCTAACTCCCTGACCACCAAGGGTTTATTTCTCTTCGGTGGTTGAAACTTAAGCAATTTAAGTTTAATTAATCGGGAGTAACTACATATCCAATCAAACTAACAAGAACCTACCTGAACTCGTAGCAGAGTTTACTTCAAAAGAAAATTTAGAAATCCTAAAAGTTGAGATAGCAGAGGTGCTAGAAAGACCTTTGAAAAAGAGAGATATCAACGCAATAGAGAAAACGCTTAGCAGAATTAGAAGCAATATTTGGTATTGCTAAAGTATAGATTAGCAGACATTGCTTTATTATGTCATTCCTACTTTCCTTTCACGGAAAAACATTGCCGGCATGGATCTGTTTTAACATCATTATGAGGAAATTACGTAAGTAATTGACGAAGCACAATCTTAGAAGTTTGTTATTATTTCCTACTCGCAATGACGATATATCTTTAACAATCCCTTTTCAAATAAAAAGAGTATACTAGTTAAATGGTTTCACTATAACCATAATTACTGCAACAATCATGCAAATAGCCGGAATCTCATTAACTATGCGATAAAATTTTTCTGAATGGACATTCTTACCATTTGCAAAATCTTTTCGCCATCTTGCAAGTAAACCGTGAAATATCACTAAAACTAATACTGCAAACATTTTAAAGTGAAACCAAGTATCAAGAGCAACAAACCCGTAAATATGAGCATTTATTAAACCAAAAATAAATGTGCTAATCATTGCCGGATTCATAATGAATCTGAGTAATTTTAGCTCCATTACTTGTAAAGTACTATCTAGCTCACTACCTATTTTAGCTTTGATATGATAAACATAGATTCTAGGTAAATAAAGAAGTCCTACCATCCAACATATAGCAGATATCAGATGGACTGACTTAAACCATAGATAGTAACTTGCCATTCTTTTCCTTATTAACTTGTTAATTTACACAAACATTTAGTAAATTCGTTTGGACATATTCTTGTACTAGAGCTACTCATAACTAAATTAGTATCAACCTTATTAATAAATCGTAGCAATATATTTGTCAAACTATTAATAAAAATTTTATTTGTTCCAAGTGTCGGAATTCTGGTATATTGAATTTCATATTTATCTGCGATTAATTTATATTCAATATCAAGCTCTACTAGTGTTTCAACATGCTCGGATACAAAGGATATAGGTACGATAATTATGTCTTTTTTTAACTTTCCTGCTAGCTCTATTTCGTCTTCCGTATTCGGTTTTAACCACTCTATAGGTCCTACTCTACTTTGATAAGTTATCTTATAATCTAGATCTTTTATATTTAATTCTTTAACTATTGCTTGTACTGTTTCTTTTATCTGAAAACTATAAGGATCGCCTGCTTTTATTATTTTTTCGGGTAACCCGTGAGCAGAAAATAATATACGAAAATTTTTACCGTATAGTTTTTCTTTAATTAATGAAACATGGGCTTTTATAAAATCTTTTTCTAGAGGATAACAGCAAATTGTTTTAATTGGAATATCAATATCAAGGTTTTGTAAAAAATTTTTAACCGATGATCCTGTCGTGGTACTTGAAAATTGAGAATATAGAGGCAATAATATTACTTCGCTTGGATTATATTTTTTTATTTGGCCTATTACTTCTTTAGCAAACGGTGCTGAATATCTCATATTTATAAAAATAGCGAAATCTTCTTTTATAAGTTGCTTTAGCTTTTCGGTTAGTGCTAATTTCTGCTCCTCTGTTTCCTGAAGTAAAGAAGATTTACCACCGATTAAAGAATAAATTTTTTGAGATTTTTTCTCTCTAGTAATAGAAATTATTTTAGCGATAATATAACGCAAAGGATTTGGTAGATTAATTATAGCTTTGTCATAGAATAGATTAAATAGAAAAGGCTTCACTGATTTAAGGTCTTTTGGACCGCCTAAATTAAAAAGTACTATTGCTATTCTTTTCTTCATATAACCTAACATATTTTGTCAAAAATTCTACATTTTCCGTAGGTGTTTCAGGCAAAATACCATGTCCTAAATTAAAGATAAAATTCTTTCCTTTCATTGCCTGAAGAATTTTATAAGTTTTTTCTTTAATAATTTCTTTATTAGTTAATAATACAACCGGATCTAAATTACCTTGTACTATTACTTTATCACTCCACTCTTTCATTTTTTCAAGAGGGACCATTTGATCTACGGCTAAAACATCTATCGGTACTTCTTTTATAAATTTTTCGTACAATAATCCTGCTCCTTTAGGAAAAGTAATTATAGGAGTTTTTGGAAAAACTTCTTTTACTTTTAGTACAATCTTTTTTGTCGGCTCTATTACAAATTCAGTAAATTCCTCTTCTGCAAGTACTCCTGACCATGAATCAAAAAGCTTTAAAACATCTGCTCCAGATTTTGCTTGATTTATAAGATGATCAGCTGTTTTTTCCGTAATAAAATTTAATAATTCTTTAGCAAGTATTTTATTTTCATATATGAATTTTTTGCTCGTTTTAAAATCCTGTTTTCCTTTTCCTTCTAGCATGTAACTCATCACTGTCCAAGGACTACCTGCAAATCCTATTAAAGAAATGGGGAATGGTAATTCTTTTTTTACTTTTTTTATTATTTCATAAACCTTTTCTAATTTATCATTCGGATTGATTTGCAGATATTTAAAATCTTCTTGTGATTTGAATTGCTTTAATATAGGCCCTATATTTTCTTTAAAATCCACTTCCCATCCAAGAGCATGAGGTAAAACTAATATATCGGAAAAAATAATAGCTGCATCAAATCCATAACGTTTCATCGGTTGTAAGGTTACTTCCGTTGCTTTATTAACATCATAACAAAAATCTAGAAAGTTTTTTGTTGTTTCTCTTACTTTTTTATATTCCGGCAAATATCTACCTGCTTGACGCATAAACCAAATAGGTATTTTATTACTATTTCCTTTTAACGGATTTATAATTTGCTTCATGTTATTACTAAAAATATTAAAATAATAAATATATTTATTATTTGTTGTTTATGTAAGTAGAATTATGTAGATTAAATGTTTTAAACAGAGTTATCAACAAAATTTTCATTAAAATTTTCTTAAAAATATAGGCATTTTAAATTATTATTCACATAAGTTTGTAATGAATTTATACAAGTGGATAATTAAGTGTAAAATTCATTTATAGCTTAGAAAAGACTATTTTTTCAAAGAAAAATGATATTTATTCACAATTTTATCCACAAACTATTTATTTAAAAGAAAATACACTAGATTTACTTGATTTAATAAGGATTTGAGGAAATTTTTAATAGGTTTTGATAGGAAAAATAATAAGTTATTAAAAAATTTATCCACAATTACATGTGTAAAGTATGACAAAGCTGATTATTCACTTAGTTTCAGACTCTTCCGTGCAAACTGCAAAATATGCAGCAAATTCTGCCCTTACACAATTTACTTCCTTAAAACCAAAATTATATCATTGGCCAATGATTAGAAATTTGGAATTGCTAAATGAAGTATTAAGTAAAATAGAATATAAATATGGGATAGTATTATACACGATTGCCGATCAAGAACTCCGAAAAGCTTTAACGAAATTTTGCTATGAATTAAAAATTCCATGTATTTCTGTAATAGGTAAAATTATTAAAGAAATGTCTGTTTTTTCAGGTATTGAAATAGAAAAAGAACAGAATTACAATTATAAATTTGATAAAACTTATTTTGATACACTTAATGCCATAGATTATGCTATAAGACATGATGACGGACAAATGCTTAATGAATTATCAGAGGCTGATATAATATTAATAGGTCCTTCTAGAACTTCTAAGACACCGACTTCCGTATTTCTAGCGTATAACGGTTTAAAAGCTGCCAATATTCCTTATGTTTATAATTGCCCCTTTCCTGATTTTATAGAAAAAGATATAGGTCAATTGGTAGTAGGACTCGTTATTAATCCAAATAGGTTAATTGAGATAAGAGAAGCTAGATTAAATCTATTACAAATTAACGAAAATAAAAGCTATACGGATTTTAATATAGTACAAAAAGAGTGCCTAGAAGTAGAAAAATTTGTGATCAAAGAAATTGGCCGGTAATTGATGTGTCGACTAGATCAATAGAGGAAACAGCAGCTTTAATAATGCGAATATATTATAATAGAAAAAATAAATATAATAAATAAAAAGATTTTCATTATTTACAAGTAGAAGTCTGTACTTTATAATTTTATTTATAAATATAGATGTTGTCCATATATGGACAATGCTACAAAACATAGAGGAATTTATGGCAAATAACGTAATGGATAGCTCTTTTAAAAAGGAAGTATTAGAATCGGGTTTACCTGTACTGGTTGATTTTTGGGCAGAATGGTGCGGACCGTGTAAAATGTTAACACCGATAATAGATGAAATCAGTAAAGAATTACAAGGCAAGGTAAAAGTACTTAAAATGAATATTGATGAAAATCCTAACACTCCTTCAGAATACGGTATTCGTAGTATTCCAACGATAATGTTATTTAAAAATGGTGAACAAAAAGATACTAAAATAGGTTTGCAACAAAAAAAATCTCTTTTAGATTGGATTAATAAATCTATTTAATATTTATTTTATGTCACTTAGCCATCCAAAAGTATTTATAGAGATAACTAATGGTTATGTTGAAGGTATTGATACTCATAAAAGAGCTCAAGGTTTAAAGCATTTCTTCTTGAAAAAAGGAGTCTCTCTTTCTCCAAATATACCTATATTAAACAATATTAATTTTTCTTGTTATGAGGGAGAAAAAATAGCTTTTATAGGGAGTAACGGTTCGGGAAAAAGTTCATTTCTAAAGCTAATCGCCGGAATATATCCGTTAAAATCCGGTACAGTCAAAGTTCATGGAGATATTGCGGCAATTATAGATATGGGAGTTGGTTTTGAGTCTGAGCAAACTGGTCGTGAAAATATAAAAATGTTAATGCTATATAATAATATGCTGGATAAATATAGCAAAAAAATTGAAAAAGAAATTATAGATTTTTCAGAACTTGGTGGTAAAATTGATTTACCGATAAAAATTTATAGCTCCGGTATGTTATCACGTCTTGCTTTTTCTGTATCGATATTTCAAAATCCGCAGATTCTATTACTTGATGAAGTTTTTGCGGCAGGCGATAGCTATTTTATAGAAAAATCTCTTAGTTTAATGAAGAATAAATTTAAAAATACTCCTATTTCAATGATAGTAAGTCATCAAGAAGAAATTATAAAAGATAATTGCGATAGATGTATTTTATTAAAAGACGGCAATATTATAGGTGATGGTACACCATCGGAAATGTTTAAAATCTATAATCAACAACAAGGAAATTCATAAATGATAAAGTATTTTTTTTCTAAAAAATACTGGCGGGCAATAGTATTACTAGTTAAAGCTTCTATAATTAGGCAAAATAAAGATTCTTTTTTAGGTTCTTTATGGAGTTTAATTCAGCCTTTTATTCACATAATGGTAATTTCATATTTTTTTGGTTTTTTATTAAGACAGCCGAGAGAATTTATGGTAATGAACTTAGTCGGCGGTATTCCTTTGTGGAGTTTTATAGTAAGCAGCTTAACGATTTGTTCAAGTTCTTTAGTTACACGTGATCAAATAATAAAAAAAGTTAGAATTTCTAAGACTTTTTTTCCTGTTGCGGATAGTTTAGGGCAATTATATACTTTAATTTGCTCATTTTCTGCAATGTATTTTGCTTTTATTTTATTATTTCCAGAAAAATTTTCTTGGCAAATAATATTTATGCCGATATTAATTTTGCCCTTAATAATATGCGTGATTAGCGGTTCTATCGCAGTAGCATTTTTAACGCCGTATATTCGAGATATTCCGCAAATGTTGAGTGTTATTCTTGGAGTTATTTATTGGAGTATACCAATAGTTTATCCATATTCGCTAATTCCGGAGTCTAAAAAGATATATTTTGAATTTAATCCGTTCTTTTTAGTTATAAGACCCGTACAAGCGTTGGTGATTGACGGAACATTACCGGATATGATGCTGATAGTTAAGTCTATTATAGTTGCATTTATTACTGTTTGTATTAGTTATTTAATTTATAGACAATTTTCTAAAAGAGTTATTTATTATTTATGAAACTTGGTTTTAATCTAGATTTTAATGAATTAGATTTAACCGGACTTAAAAAATTAGATCAAATATTTTTAGATTATCTCTTTAAAGCCGATAGATCTTTGCATAAAGATATAATGTTATTTAGATCGACTCCTCTCTCCATTACTCCAAAAGATTATTCCGAATTTTTGCTAAAAATTTCCCCTCATTTAGACGATTTTTTAGCAGAGTTATTTTGTATTTCAAAAGAAATAACGATATCAAGGTTAAAACATAAAGATTTTGATATTATTTATGAATGTAAAAGAAAATTTGTTCAACGTGTTGCCGTAAAAAAATATCCACCGGAAAAAATAAAAGATATTGATTTTGAAGATGTGTATTTAAAGCTAACTGATTTAATAGGTGCGAATTTTACTTCTAGAGAATTTGCCAAACAAATAGTTATATGGCAACAGGCAGAAGAAAGTTTTGCAGAAGAATTAGACATAGCAGCTAGGTATGCTGCGTATAGGGTTTATTTGTGTGAGGGTATCAAGCCACAGGATAACATCCTATTCAACCTCCCACAAAAACTAGATAAAGAAAATCTAATAGACGATAAAAAAATATTAAAATATCAAAAAAATGAGAGAGTAGATTTTGACTATACAGATTCTTTTTTAAATCTAGATGAAGCTTTAAACCATTCTCATTATTGTATTTATTGCCATAAGCAAGATAAGGATAGCTGTTCTAAGGGATTGCAACCTCAGAATCGTCATTGCGAGGAGCGAAGCGACGTGGCAATCTCAGGAGATTTGACGAGATTGCCACGCTCCTTGCAGTCGCTCGCAATGACGGATTTAAAACAAGGCTGCCCGTTAAAACAAAAAATTTCTGAAATGAACTATGTTAAGGCACAAGGTTTTAACCTAGGTGCTCTTGCTATTATCGTTATTGATAATCCGATGGTTGCAGCAACAGGTCATAGGATTTGTAATGATTGCTCAAAAGCTTGTATTTACCAAAAGCAAGATCCGGTAAATATCCCATTAATAGAATCAAATATTTTAGAAGAAACGCTTAAATTACCTTACGGCTTAGAGATATATTTACTGCTTACTCGTTGGAATCCGCTTAATATTTATGCACCGCTTCCGAAAGAACCTACTAATTATAATATTTTAGTTACTGGTCTTGGTCCTGCAGGTTTTAGTCTTAGCTATTATTTATTACGGTCAGGTCATAATGTTGTGGCTATTGACGGTTTAAGAATTACTCTACTGCCTTTTGACGTTCATAAGCCTATAAAATTTTGGCATGAATATAAAAATTTGTTATCGGAAAGAATGCCAAGAGGATTTGGAGGGGTAGCGGAATATGGGATTACCGTTCGGTGGGATAAAAACAATCTCGATATATTGCGGCTAATATTAGAGAGAAATAATAATTTCAAATATTATGACGGAGTAGCTTTAGATTTTAATATAACGAAAGAACAAGCTTTCGATTTGGGTTTTGACTATATAGCTTTTTGCATTGGAGCAGGTCAGCCGAAAGTTTTGGATATAGAAAATTTTGAAGCTAAGGGCGTAAAAATGGCTTCTGATTTCTTAATGACTTTGCAAAACGGAGGGGCATTTTTGAAAAATTCTAGTACTAATATGGTAATTAGGATGCCGATTGCGGTAATAGGTGGCGGTCTTACTTCCTTAGACGCAGCAACGGAAAGTTTATATTACTATAAAAAACAAGTAGAGGAATTTGCCGAAGATTATATAGAAAAAGATTTAACGGAGGAAGATAAAGAAATAGCTGAAGAATTTATTGCTCATGCAAAATTGTTTAAAGAAGCTAAGAATAATGAAGAATTAAGAAAGGTTTTTAATAAGCTTGGGGGTGTTACTGTCTACTATCGTGGAAGATTGCAAGATTCGCCGGCATATAAATTAAATCACGAAGAGCTAATATATGCATTAGCACTCGGTGTTGATTTTAAGGAAAATATGCAACCTTTAAGGATTAATGTTGATAAATACGGTCATGTGGAATCTGTGGAGTTTGAGAATCGAAACCGTCATTGTGAGCAGTCAAAGACTGTGTGGCAATCTCAGGAGTTTGGTTTAACAAGATTGCCGCGTCAATGCTACGCATTTCCTCGCAATGACATTAAAACCAAAACCGTGATTATGGCAATCGGTATAGAAAATAACACTCAATTCGATGAGGATAAATATAGTTATTTCGGTGATTGTAATCCTAAATATTCGAGTAGTATAGTGAAGGCTCTTGCTAGTACCAAAGAAGGGTACGACGCTATTAACAAAAAGCTTATAAATAATAATCCTAGCTTTAAAGGTAGCTATAAAGATTTTTGTACGCAGCTTGATTATTTGCTGACTTCTAGGGTTAATAAAATAAATATTTTAGATGATAAAACTTTTGAGTTGATAATTCATTCGCCGCTTGCTGCTAAAAATTTTAAGTTCGGACAGTTTTTTCGCTTACAAAATTATTCTGAAGATGCTGCTAAGTTAATAGAGCCTGTAGCCTTAAGCCCTATCGATATTGATGTAGAAAAAGGCTTAATTAGTTTTATAGTTTTTGAAGTCGGTAAATCTACTAGCTTATGTAAAACATTATCCGAAAATGAGAAAGTAGTTTTAATGGGACCGACAGGTTCGCCGCTAGAAATACCTCAAAATAAAAAAATAGTTATTGTTGATTTCAAAGCCGGTAATATAGGCTTATTAAAAGTTCTAAAAGAAAATAATAATGAAGTTATATTTGTTACCTATCCTGATATAAAAATCCGTAAATTAGTTTCAGTGGATATAGTAATAATTAATGCTTCTCCTGAAATAATAGAAGAATTGCAAAGTCTAAAAAATGAAATATTCAGTGAAAATACAAAAATAATAGTTAGCGTTAATTCATCGATGCAATGTATGATGAAAGGAATTTGCGGACAATGTATTCAAAAAGTTAAGGGAGAGCAGAAATATATTTTTGCATGTAGCCAGCAAAATCAAAATGCAGAAATAGTTGATTTTAAGAGCTTAAAAACTCGTTTACGCCAAAACTCTTTGCAAGAAAAAATGAGAAAATTAGTGGCTAATTCATCCATAATGCTTCAATTAACTCTTCTAGTTGTTCAGGTGATAATTCACCAATTTTTTTTGAATTTTATCACTTCTTATAGCACTAATTTTATCAACCATAATATGAGATTCTAAATTAAGACCATTTAGCTCTGTAGGAGTCAACAACAGGCGAAAAGTTGGGGCATCTATTAAATCCGTGTTAGAGGGCAAACTGTTATACATGGATGATTTTTATATAAATTAGATTGAACAACAAAAACGGGGCGAGGTTTACCATAATCTCCGATATTACACCAAGCAACAACATATCTTTTTTTAATTTCTATTATTTCCATTCATCTAACCAACTTTCTTCATTGTGTTTTAACCATAAGTCGGCATCAGGATTGTTTTCTTTACTAGCTAATAAGGATTGACGTTTAGCTTCTTTGGCTAGGTCTGAATTTTCTAGTTGTTTAAGATATATACGTATTGCTTCACTAATTATCCAGCTTTTTTCACGGTGTAAATCATAAGTTGCTTTTTCAAGTTATTTATTTCTAAGCGTATACTAGTCGTAA
The DNA here is from genome assembly GCF_000965185.1 of Rickettsia argasii T170-B. Taxonomy (NCBI): domain Bacteria; kingdom Pseudomonadati; phylum Pseudomonadota; class Alphaproteobacteria; order Rickettsiales; family Rickettsiaceae; genus Rickettsia; species Rickettsia argasii. Next base: position 42,534 of record NZ_LAOQ01000003.1, on the reverse strand, counting down.
TACTTTTTGTCATTTTTATCCTCCTTATAATATTTAATTGTAACACAAAGTGTTACATATCGCTAGTTAAATAAATTTACTTCTCAAAACGACAAAATGCTCTACTACTATCTTGATTAAGAAAATCGATAATTTGTATTACTATAGAATTATTGTTATATTTCTCAGCAATTTGTTTTATACGCTCAGCAAAATTACCTTCACCTGAGAAGATTTCTTCGATAGCTTTTAAAGCGCTTAAAGACTTTACTTTATCAAACCCTTTTCTATTCATACCGATTAGATTTAAGCCCTCAAGCACCGCACGTTTGCTACTTACAAGCCCAAACGGTATTACATCTGCTCCGACCGGCGATAGCCCGCCGATCATCGAATATTCACCGATTCTAGCATATTGATGTACGGCAGATAGTCCGCCGATTATTGCATAATCACCTACCCCAATATGACCTGCTAGGCTTACATAATTAGCAAATACTACATTATTGCCGATTTTACAATCATGACCTATATGGACACCGACCATAAATAAATTATTATTTCCTACTCTTGTCATCATTCCACCACCTTGGCTTCCTGCTTGTACCGTAACATATTCTCTAATAGTATTATTAGAGCCAATTATCGTGCTTGATCGCTCATTAGCATATTTTAAGATTTGTGGAGGTTGACCTATTGATGCAAAAGGATAGATTACGGTATTTTCGCCGATTTCGGTAATCCCTTCAATTACTACATGGGATTTTAGCTCGACATTGTCATGAAGCACAACTTCAGGACCTATAATACAATACGATCCAATTTTTACATTTTTACCAAGCTTTGCACCTTCTGCAATTACAGCTGTAGTATGAATATTAGAATTTGACACTATGTCCCTATGCTTTATCTTTAATCATTGCGGTAAACTTACTTTCTGCAGCTATTTCACCTTCGACCGTAACCGTACTTGAAAATTTCCATACGTTAGCTCTTTGCTGATCAATAACAGCGTGGATATGCATAGTATCCCCCGGCTGAACAATTCTACGAAATTTTGCATTTTCGATAGCCATTAAAAACACTTCTTTATTCTTAGTAGAACCTAAAGATTTAGCAACTAATATAGCAGCTAATTGTGCCATAGCCTCAACCATTAGAACACCAGGCATAACAGGCCTTGCCGGAAAATGTCCTGTAAATTGCGGTTCGTTAACGGTAACGTTTTTAATACCTGTTATTGATTTGTTAGGATCAATTTTAAGTACTCTATCTAATAATAAAAATGGATAGCGATGAGGTATCCAATCCATGATTTCAGTAATATCTATGATCATTTATTTAGATCTCTTCTTTAATGTAAATTTTCCGTCATTGCGAGGAAATTATGAAATAATTGACGAAGCAATCTAGTAAAAAGTACTAAAATCAGCACTTTTTGCTAATTTTTTTGGATTGCCACGTAGCCTAGCTCACAATGACGACTCAGGTATTCATGCAACAACAAAGCTCTTTTCAATAGCAAGCTACTTTTTTAATTTGCTATTAGAGGTCTTTAGTAATTGTTTCATAATAATAGATTGTCTATGCCAATCCATAATAGGAATTGCAGGGCTGCCGCCGACAATTTTACCTGCTTCTATATTTTGTGCTACACCGCTTTGTGCCACTACCTGTGCCCCGTCGCCTATATTTAGATGTCCAGCGATTCCTACTTGCCCTCCAAGAGCACAATATTTACCGATCGTGCTACTTCCTGCTATACCTGTCTGTGCTACGATAATAGAGCCTTTACCTATTTTGACGCCATGCCCTATTTGTACTAAATTATCTATGCGGCATAAATCTTTTATAATTGTATCTTGAAGTGATCCTCTATCAATAGTAGTGTTTGCACCAATTTCAACATTATTGCCGATTTTAACTATTCCTATATGAAATATTTTGTGATGTACGCCTTTTTCGGTAGAAAATCCAAACCCGTCCTGTCCAATTTTTGCACCTGCAAGTATTACGACGTCGTCACCTATAATTGCATAATTTATTGAAACATGTTGTTCTATTCTAGCGTTTCTGCCGATATTTACGCCTCTACCTATAAAACTTCCAGCTTCTATAATACTATTATCACCTATAATAACATCGTCTTCAATAACTACATTGTGACCTATATAACAATTTTTTCCGATAGTCGCCGAATCTGCAACAATAGCGGATTTCATTATTTTAGCAGGGTATGATTTAATAGGAGCATAAAAAAAATCTATTAATTTGCCGTAAGCAAAATATGAGTTCTGGGCGTGTAATAAAACAGTATTTGGATTTGCTTCTCCCGTAAAATTTTTCGGCACTATACAAGCAGCAGCTTTGGTAGTTTTTAAAAATTCGGAGTATTTAGGATTGCTTAAAAAGCTAATATCATTTGGTGATGCTTCATGCAGAATTTTAATATCATGAATAGCTATATCCTCATGAATCTTAGGAGGTGCTATAATATCGTGTAAAAAATCTATAATTGCTGTTAGTTTTCGTGGCCCTAGATTTTTATAAAAATTACTACTTACCATATAACTTTAAGCAAATTAATCATTAGCGACAGTATATAAGTGATAGTTTTATTATGCAACAAAATTTACAGGTGGCATAAAAGGTATTGCTAAGTAAAGAATTATATCGTCATTGCGAGCAGCCGTAGTCTGCGTGGCAGTCTCATGAAATAATAACAAACTCCTGAGATTGCTTCGTCAATTGCTATGCAAATTCCTCGCAATGATGGAAAAACCGATCCACGCAACAACGTCTATTTGATTGTAAGATCTAGATAAAAAGTCACAAATATTAATTTTTATTAATATAAACCTAATATTTATCTTAATATCTAGAAAAATATTTAGTTAATATTAATTTACGTTTTATTAAGAAGAATTAAATTAATATATTGTGGCTATTTTAGTACAAATCTTATCAATTTTTACAAAAATATTAATAATCTAATTTCTTTTAATAAAGCCTAAATTATATTAACTAAATCAAGGTATTGAAAATGTTAGAAATAAACAACTTAGCCTTTGCAGGTGGTGGAGTAAAAGTCATCGTGTATGCAGGGGCTCTAAAGGCATTAAAAGACAAAGATTGTTTAAAAAAATATCCAGAAAGTAGTTGGAGCTTCCGGTGGTGCAATAGCTGCTTTCTCCATAGCACTAGGATATCAACTGGAAGAAATTGAGGATATACTTAAGAAAATTGATTTTAATAAATTTTCAGATCATACTAGTAAATGGAAGTGTATAACCTTGTATTCTACGGAGGGTTAAATTCTGAGAAATATCTAGAAGAATTTTTAGGGCAATATTAGAAGACAAGGGATTTGACCCCGATATTACTTTTAAACAGCTACATGACAGTCAAAAAACAAATATAGATTTATACTTAGTGTGTACTAATCTCAGTACTCAATTTCCAGAAATTCTATCTTATGAAAATGCTCCTGATGAGAAAGTCATAAAATTCGTATACGCTTCAGGGGCTTTTCCTATATATTTTCAGTCCGTACAAAAAACTGTTCAAGGAGTAGTTTCAACATATGTGGATGGTGGAGTTACGAATAATTACCCGGTTGAGGTGTGATGATAAAACTGCAGCACAAAGCCTCCCTCAAACATATAATAAAAATTATAAAACTCTTGGGTTTAAACCAATCAATAAAGAAATATTAGAAGCTTATCAGAATGGTACAGAATCTAAACCGTTTATGGATTCTACTACTGTTGTGGATCAACTATATGCATTAGCTGAAGTTCTCACAAGCTTTGACTTGATAAGTTGTTTTCAGAATCATGATAGAACAGTTTTTATTGATGATCATAATATATCAGCTTTAAATTTTGATATCACAGCTGAACAAAAAGAAACATTAATAAATTCAGGTTATTCTGCAACTTATGACTATGTGACGAGAATGGAGAATATAATGCTTGCAGGACTAGGAGTAAACGATTCTAATGATAGCCTTGTATTATAACAACGCGAGTGGATAACCCGCTATTCGATTTAATCTTGTTTTACAGATAGCATACAAGGTATTGCAAAATAAAGATTGATATCGTCATTGCAAACGACTGTAAGCTTTGTTGCATGGCTCGAAAAACCCGCTCGATGTCATTTCCGCGAAAGCGGGAATTACATAAAACGAGTCATGCGAGCAATACCAATTTTTGAAATCAATAATCATATTGACTTGTTTAAAGTTTTGCTTAGAATCATCTTGGAACAGCTAAGGTTGTTCTGGAGTATAGAAACCTCCATCAACAGGCGGTAAAATCACCGTTAAATTGGTTTATTCCTCGATATTTTACGGTCGGGGAGGTAGTAGTCATGTTCAGGGCTTAGAGTATTAACTTTAAGCCTAAAAACTACTCAGCTGTTCTTGTTGACGGTGTTTCTAACTCCCTGATCACCAATCGGGTTTTAGCTTAGCTTCTTGGTGATCAAACTTGAATCATTTAAGTTTAACTAATGAGAACTAAGCCGTTATGAACACTAAAACAGTAGAAATAGCTATTATTGAGCCATATCTAGATTTTTTTATTAAAGACAAATACTTATTACGTGAAATTTATCCAAATGGTATAAATAGGGAATTAAGAATAGAATTTATTTTAGCTAAAAAACCTTACACATCATATTCTGACTACAAATTAATTAGAAATTTATTCAATTTACCATACCGAAAGTTATACTTATAATCGATAAACAACTTTTAAAAGCATCGCTTGGTTTATTTCGTTCAATTATTCTTGGCACTGTATTATATCTAAACTTAGTTAAAATTTTTATCTATGATAAGAATGATTTTGTATTGAACATACGAGCTTTAAAAAGTAATGAAAATTACTTTTTGTTATATTAAAATTAATTACTTTAAAAAACTGATTAACTGGGAGTAATTAAATAAGCAGAATTTAAATGGTGGAGGCAAGCATACTCAAATGCTTTCAAGAATTGAATTTTATTTTGAGAGGTGAGGATGCGAATCCTTGATAAAATGAAAGAGCAATTTTTGAAAGCAGAAGAGAATAGATGATTTGTTCCACCAAGCGACAGTATATTAAGTAATACTTTTTTGTATAACAAAATTTATAAGCATCATAAAAATTAAAGATGAAGGCAAAATTGTCCCTTTTTATTAATTCTATGTAGCGCTACTTTTTCCAGACAACTCAACATCTATCCCCATTTTTCATTTTCTAAGTGGGAGATAATACAACATATTGCTTCATTTGGTAAGCATGATAAATGTAAAAAAGGGTTTTAGAATCCGATTGAATTTCCAGTTGAATTTTTATACACTCCTGCAATGGAAAATGGGAATAATTTCATAAAATTATTCATCGTTATTATAATAGATTCAGTATTATTATTTTGTTCTTGTAAATAAGATGCTAATAGTTACTTATTTACTTTCACTTTTTTATAGAATTTTGTAGCATATGCAATTTTAAAAAAATTATCTAAACCATTGTTATAAAAAAGTTTTATTTAGAAATGAAGCTAAATTTTTTAATAAGTTTTGTTGTTTTTCTTGCAATAATTCCCTTACCTCGGCAAATGCTTTGTCTGTATCTGCATAGCTTGCAGCCATATTTCTATTATTATCAGCACGAATAATCATCTCAGGTGGCAGCAGCTTAATAAACTCTAGAGAAACTGCTATAATGCCTTTTTTGGCTGCAAGCATTAACAATGTCCTTCTGAATTTATCAATAGCGTTAATATTTTCCCCAAACATTCTTGGAATAAGCTCTATACAAACATTATCTAAATCACGCCACATAGCCTTTGTTAATGCAGGCTGACCACGTATATTCCTCGATCGTATTAATAGCCTGTCAGACATCTTGGGAATAAGTTTTAAACAAGCTTCTTCTAAACCTGCATCAGCAGCTAAAATTAAGGCTGTATTACCATCCTCATCGGATTGATTAAATATTAATTTTTCAACTTCTTTTTTATCTTCATCTTTTGTGTGTATTACACACGTTAATTTTTCTAGTAAAGATATTAGTTGATTATATAATATTTCATCTGATTCTTCAGGTGTTGATTCTTTATGTATTCCAAAAATTTTTTTATACGTATAAACATAATTTATCCTTATTAACCTAAAGTTAATTAAAATTACAAAAATAAGTTTACAGATGCAATAGAAATTTAATTGAAGATATAAAATAACGGGATTTAAAGTAAGGAATGATGGTGGCCACGGTTGGAATTGAACCAACGACACAAGGATTTTCAGTCCTTTGCTCTACCGACTGAGCTACGTGGCCGTATATACTCGATGAACTTGAAAAATTAGCTTCGTCGTCTTTGTAAGTCCTCAGATACTCACGTATTAGTATACGCTCCGCTCCTCGGCTTACAGACTCCTTGCTCTTTTCCAGGTTGATCTTCGTCTATACTGTTCTTTCATTTATTATGGGTGTAAGAACAAGAAATATAACTTGAGCTTATAATAGATTAATCGGCTTTTGTCTATTCTTAATTAGTAATATTAGACAAAAATACTTAATTATGATATTATGAGTGTTTATTTTTATAACGGTTTTTATGATCAAAATCGGCAATATTGAGCTTTCTTCAAATATTATACTAGCTCCAATGTCGGGTGTTACGGATTTGGAATTTAGAAGATTGGTGAAAAGATTTGGTGCAGGGCTTGTAGTTTCTGAAATGGTAGCAAGTAGAGCAATGATTGTGGAATCTAGACAGTCACTAAAAAAAAGTGCCATTATGCGTGATGATGAAACAAGTGCTTGCGTACAGCTAGCAGGCTGTGAGCCGAATTTGATAGCAGAAGCTGCTAAAATGAATGAGGGTATGGGGGCAAAAATTATCGATCTTAATTTTGGCTGTCCGGCGAAAAAAGTAGTAGGCGGTTATTCAGGCTCGGCTCTAATGAGGGATGAGCAGCTGGCAGCTAAAATTTTTGAAGCTACCGTTGAAGCGGTTAAGTTGCCGGTAACCGTTAAAATGCGTATAGGTTGGGATGATAATACGAAAAACGCTCCGACTTTAGCCAAAATTGCTGAAAGCTCAGGTGTTCAGATGATTACTGTTCACGGTAGAACTAGATGCCAGTTTTATTCCGGTAATGCCGATTGGGATTTTATACGATCAGTTAAAGAATCGGTAAAGATTCCGGTTATTGCTAACGGTGATATTACTAATTTTGCTAAGGCAAAAGAAGCCCTACAAAAATCCGGTGCAGACGGTATTATGGTCGGTAGAGGAGCATATGGCAAACCTTGGCTTATTTCACAAATTGATCATTATCTTAAAACAGGTGAAGAAAAATCTGCTCCCTCTATAGCAGAGCAGCTAGATATCGTAACCGAGCATTATGAGGCAATACTTGATTATTATGGTGAATCTGTGGGTGTACCTATTGCACGTAAGCATATTGGCTGGTATAGTAGTGGTTTACCGAATTCAGCAGAGTTTAGAGGTGCTGTTAATTTAATGAACGATCCTCTAGCTGTAAAAGAGAAAATTGCGGAATTTTATACGAGCGTTATGGAGACGAATAAATTAAAAGAATTTTAAGTTTTATTTTTGTAATATTGTTTTTTAGTTTAAGCTATGCAGGTGAAAAAGCAGTAATTATAACTGATTATAAACCGGTATTTTTGCCTGTAATTGCTGAAAATAAAAAAATAAGAATTGCTATTCGTTCTTATTTAAATAATGAAAAATCATATTTTGTTTTAGTAGATCCGAATTCTTTTAAAACTGAAATAGCCCTACAAGAGCTGGTAATTTTACCTACGAATAAAATAGAAAAAGAAAATCTTCTAAAAAAATTAAGTAAAACTCCGTATATTAAAGTTTTAAATAAATATAGCTCTACACCTTATATACAACAAAATTACGGTGCTACGAGTAGCATGTATAAAGTAAAAGGACAGTTCTTGACAATTGACATGTGTCCTTCTTCCAAAAGCTTTGAAGAAGATTTTTTTAAAAAGCTCGTAGAATTATCGATCAAACTAAATAAACCTATTCCGATTGCTATATGTGTTTCAGGATTATGGATTAATAAGCATACAGAAGAATTCTTATGGTTATTAAAACAACAAGAAAACGGTTATTTACAAATAGCATGGGTTAATCATTCATTTAGTCATCCTTATTTTAAAGATAAACCTCTTGAAGATAATTTCCTTCTTTCCAATAAAGATGATTTTGAAAATGAAGTATTAGAAGCAGGGAAAATATTAGTAAGTTATAATATTGCTCCGTCACCTTTCTTTCGTTTTCCTGGATTAGTTTCCGATCAAACATTAATAGAAAAACTAAAAGATTTGGGATTTATTCCGCTTGGGAGTAATGCATGGCTTGCTAAAGGTGAAAAAGTTCAAAATGGTTCTTTTATATTGGTACACGGTAATAGTAATGAAAAAGCCGGAATAGATTTAATTATGCCGATGTTACCGGAATTAAAATTACTTCCTATTGAAAAGGCGTTTTTATTACATGACAATTGATTAGTTAGATATTAATAATACGGTAAGCCCATAGTTGTTCTTATATCACATGAAGAATATGAGAAAATTAATCAGCTTGAAGATATGTATTGGGCAATGCAAGCAAAAAATGCGAGTAAAAGCGGTTTTTTATGAGAGGAAGAGAGTAAGGATTTTTTAAATAAGATATTAAATATCTTTCTTATAGGAAAAAGAAATGATGGAGAAGTTTATAAATTATTTAAAAGAAAAATTAAATAGTTCATAATTATAACTTAACTTTTCTAGTAGGCCTTTTATCTCTTTGAATATCAAGTTTTGTATCGAATAGCGGAGAATCTTGTAAAAAATCAATAAGGGAAGATTATTGTGAATTTTCTTTATGATTTGTTATTATACTACATAAACGTTTATTATTATTTAATACTTCTAGATTTACTTCGATTAAAGGCGGAGTAAGTAAATGCTTAATAATTTCAGACCATTCTATTAAAATTAAATTGCCGTTTAATGCCTCTTCAAATCCAAGTTCATAAATTTCTTCAGGTGATTTAAGACGATACAGGTCATAGTGATATATAGTGAAGTTAGATGCTTTATATGTTTGCAGTAAGTTAAAAGTCGGGCTTATAATGCTTGTATTTTCACCGCAAAAATATTTAATAATTTCACGACAAAAAAATGTTTTACCTGCTCCAAGGTCACCGTTAAGTAAAACTATATCATTTGGTTTTAAGCTTTGTGCTAAAAGTTTTGCAAGCTTCTTTGTCTCTTCTTCGCTATTTAGTGTATGCATTTTTTAACTTGATAAATCATTTGTAAATATTGATTCTGAAAAGTGTTGGAACCTATATTCTGCACATTCCAGTTTTCGCTATTTAATATTATTATTTTAGCGTTTAATTTGTCGTATAATCGTGAATTTTGTTCATTACTTAAAACAAGACATTTGTTATTAGACTCTTTAATTAAATCTTCTAGCTTGCTTATATATCGGAGGCTTTTTTGACTGTCGCTATATAATTTTGCAGTTTTAATATTAGTATTAAGAAAAAAATACTCGCTACTGTCACTTAATAAAATTACGTCTTTTATCGTTGCAAGCTCATTATTTTTAATCTCTTGTAGCTTATTTAATTCTTTAAGTGCTGTTGAAAGGTTATTATTAATATCTTCTTGTAACTCAGGAAAATTTTCACTAAATATTCGTGCAAATTCCTGTAGTAAAATCACAGCATTATTAAGATCAAGCCAAATATGCCAATTATCTTTTATAGTGGTTAAAGATTTAATATCACTGATTTTTATAATGTTTTTGCTATGATTATCAATTAATTTCTCGGCAAAACCGTCAAATTGTTCATTAATATAAATTGCTATATCAGAATTTTTGACTTTTACTAAATCACTAGGTTTTAAATTATAATGATGTGGACAGTCACTACTAATAGCTAAGCTCTCGATATCCGCTTTATCCTTAACAAGCATCGAAACAATACTGCCGATTGGCATAATACTTACAACTATCTTAGGCTTAGCATAGCTAGTAAGGCTGAGGAATGTAAGGAATAGTAATGTTAGGTATGTCATCTTTGTGAAGGCTTGCTTGCGTTGATACCAAATCGTCATTGCTAGCGACTGAAAGGAGCGTGGCAATCTCAGGATTTTGGCACGAGATTGCTTCGTCAAAATTTTCAATTTTTCCTCACAATGACGGTTTGACTTACTAGCTCTCATAATTTCGCCAACAACTCTAATTTACTAGGTTTAAAATCCTGCTCTATCCAAAAATTTTTTAGATATTCTAGTTTTTCTCCTATCTCTTTTTTTTCTACATTCATATTTAACAAATCATTACCGTTTACTTGGAATTTAGGACGTAATAACGCATCATATTTAAGAATAAATTCTTTTACTTGTGAATGATTTAATTTACCGATTATGCTAGCTGCTAATAAATATTCCTTATAATTCTTTTTTTCAAACCAAATTTTTTTCATGTTAAATTTAGCGTCATTCAGAAAGTTCGTTATTGATAATATTTGTATTGCTTCATGTTTTGAGAATTTCCAATCTAGAAAGACCTTTAAATTTAAATCTTTTTGACAATATAATAAGAGTGCATATCGAGTAACTAATTCTAATTTAAAATCATTTGCCTGCTCAAAAAATTTTATTTCATAATTTTGGATAGAGAATATTAGTTCTAATATTCCTATTTCAAACATAGCTTTTAAAATTTGTGCTGCTCTTTTTGAAACAATAATTTTATCCATTTCGCTTTTAATTCGCTCTCGTGATAAAGTTTTTAAGCCGTCTTTTAAAGCTTTACATGCTTTAAAGCTGCCATCATCAAGCTGGTTCGTATAATAGCTAGAAAACCGAAAAAAGCGTAGAATTCGCAAATAATCTTCTTTAATTCTATCTAGAGCTTCCCCTATAAATATAACCTTTTCCTGCTGCAAATCCTTAAACCCTTCAAAATAATCATATATCTCGTTCTTAAAGGGACAATAGCTTAAAGCATTAATAGTAAAATCTCGTCTTGCGGCATCTTCGGCAAAATCGTTGGTGAATATTATTTTGGCATGTCTGCCGTTACATTCAATATCTTTCCTAAGAGTCGTGATCTCAAATTTTTCATTATTTAAAGTAGCCGTAATCGTGCCGAATTTTAAACCGGTCGGAATAGTTTTTATTTTAGCTCCAGATAAAATATTTGTTACTTCACTAGGTGTCAAATTAGTAGCTATATCTATATCGTAGCTACCTTTCTCAAGTCGATCTCTTGGATAACTTGCTTCTAAAGGTAATTTGTACGTCGATCCGGTACTCGAATCCTCACGTACGATGTACATTGCGATTCTGTGTTCCGTGTCTCCTTCAAATTCCTCTTTATTAGTTTTGTTATGCAAGAGATCTAGTAACGCATCACGTACGCATCCGCCTATAAGTCTTGCTTGTCCTTTTTCATTTAAGAGACTCAAGATTTTTCTATATCCTTTTGAGGGGATTTTTAGTATTTTGTGTGTAACTTGCATTATTCGATTTTACCTAAAGTATCGGATAGTTTTTAAAAAGACTTTGATGTCATCCTAGCTAAAAACTGGACCTTGTTATATGGCTCGTTTATGTCATTCCCGCTTGGCATTGTTGCGTGGATACTGAGTAGTCATTGCAAGCGACTTAAGGAGCGTGGCAATCCAGAAAAATAATAAAAAGCATTTTTTACTGGATTGCCTAGTCAAAACTTACAGTTTTTCCTTGCAATGACGGATAAACCTGTCCACGCAACAATGCCAAGCGGGAATGACATAAAACAAAAACAGTCCGGTACTAAGATTTTACCGTACATTCCTTTTTATTGCAAAAGATAAGTGTAACAGGGCTTTTTTTAAAAAAATCTTTATTAATCGTTATTAAGCTCCCACGGCATTTAGATTTATAATTGAGCTTAATATGAATTTCGGCTTTCTCACAATGATTATCTTTATTAATGACAATTTTTTGTCCGTAGTTGGTTAAAAAATATTATTCTCTAAAGGTAACACCATACTATCTTTTTGTCCAAACCAATTAGCTCAGTAAGTTCTATTGAAAGCAGGTATTGTATCAGCATGTATTACTAGTTTATTTTCTCTATCTTTAACGCCTACCGCCATATGATTTGCATCAAATATTAATTCCGGCTTTGGGGAGTAGAACATAAATATAAAAGATATTGCCATGATTGCAAGACCAAGCAAACGCCAAGCAGTTTTCCATATACAAATCCAAAAAAGCCGAATAAAAAGAGTAATATGCTGAAATTGGTAATATAACCGAAATACCATACAGCAGCCGGTAAACTATTAAAATAGGCGACTGATTTTATTATTATATCAATAAAGAATCCCATAAGCTTTAAGATATAGTTATCAAACCCGATCATGGTAAAAGGCAGAGATAACAAAGCAAGCGGCATAAGAAAAAATGACGTTATCGGAACGACAATGAGGTTAGCTGGTACTGAGTAAGTAGCAAATATAAAGAATTGATTAATTACTACAGGTGCCGTTATGATGCTTGCTAAGAAGCTTGAATAAATATTTGAGGCTGTATAAAATTTTACTGCTCCAAAAATGCCTTTCTTTTCTCCAAGTAACCATGAATTCTTTAAGTAAAATTCATAACCGGCAACAAGCGATAATACGGCGATAAAAGATAATTGGAAACTTGGATGAAAAATATATTCGGGATTTAACGGTAATATTATAAAAGCCGCGATTGTAAGTGAACGAAGGGGGAAAGCAAGAGCGTCCGGTAAATATAATACCGTAAATAAAAATTGCATCAGTAATAAAAGCTCTAGTCGCTGCTATTTGCATACCGCTTAGTTCTAAATAACCAAAGCTTCCTATTAGCGAACAATAAGCAGAGATTAATTTTATATTGAAATTATATGCCAAATAATTTGAAAGATATAATAAAAACCTTGTAGTAAGGAAAATAATCATCACAACTAAAGATAGATGCAATCCTGAAACACAAAGCACGTGTGATATACCGCTTTGCCTCATATCCTGCATTATTTGCCTGTTTAAACCTTTTGTCTCGCCAAGTAATATTGCAGCTGCAAAATTCCCTTTATCTTTTCCTAGCTTTTCTATTATTATAAATATAGGAACGACTCTATAAATAAAACTATCAAAATTTGTTTCATTACGTTCTATAATTTGCGGCTCAGACATCGCATAGCCGTTTGCTCCAATATCAGATAGATAAGCGTAAAAACCAAAATCATAACCCCCGGGTAGTATACTATTTTGCGGCTTATAGAGCTTAGCAAGCAAAGTAATTCGGTTATTTACCCTAATTTCTTGTATATATTTTTCGGTATACTAATTTTAACTTTTTGTAAGTTACGATTAATTTTTTCTATCTTTATGCGACTTAATACTACTTATCCTCCTATAATAGTCGGTTTTATCGATTCTATTTTACCGCTAATTTTAGTGATGATAGTTTTATAAAGCATTTCGCTATGTAAGTTACACGATATTTAGAGATGAATATGCCAAAAATAAAAGCAATAATCATTCAGTAAGTAAACTGTAAAAATATATTAGAATTTCTAGTAAAGGTTAATATTAAATAAACACAAAAAATGAAAAATCTGTTATATTTTCAATGATTAGAACCAAATTCTCTTGTAATTATAAGTTAAGATAAATTAACTTATATATTGCTTTTTATTAATTTATTTATTATAATGTCCAACGTTATGTATATAAAATTTTAATTTAAATTGAGATATTTGTAATGAATAAGTTAACAGAACAACATTTACTAAAAAAATCAAGATTTTTAAAATATTCTCTGTTTGCCTCTATTTCAGTAGGAGCAATAATTGCAATACCTTTTGAGGGTATGGCGATGAGTAAAGAAGCATTTCGTATCGACCTCAGTAATAAATTGTTGAATCACGTGTCACAATTAAACAGACACAAAGATACAACAAATACCCCACAGCAGATAGGAACAGTAATTGTACCGGAACCAGAAATAAACACATATACTCCATCTGAAATAAGAGAAATGAAAATATCTAACAAACCTAAGGCATCTAATCCATTAAAAGATGTTCCTATAGAGGATCATTATAAAGTGGTAGCACGTAGTAAGTCTGATGTCGGAAAAGCAAGAAAAGTACGACCAATTACTAGACGCAAAACATTTGCAGGCACTGAAAAAACAGCACAAAGTCAAAGTACTTATACTCCTGAATCGATAGAACAAATGCCTCAAAAATCAGAGATTATAATAACAGAGTCTTCGCCTACTTTTAGCCCAGATTCAAATGGTTTTGTCACTGCACCTAATACACCAAATACTACCCTGACATCACCTGAACATTATACTACGGCACCTGGTACTCCATCATCAACACCGGCGACTCCGTATCAGCCTACTTCAGATTCTAAACCAAATGATAGTTTAGGAGCTAATACACCACCAAACATAAACACAAACTCAAAGGCAGCACGAAGATTATCGTTTAGCAGTAGCAACCCGCAACAACAGGCAGTGCAATCTAGCTCACAGGTTAAACCAGAAGTTCTTCTGAAGCCGACATTTGTACCGTTGCCTACAAAAAAAAGCAGTACTGAAATTGCAGCAGGAATGGTAAGTAATATATCACGAGTTAATGAGATAATAGGAATCAAGTTAGCTGAAGTAACACAGGCTATTAAAGATACCACAGGTAAAAAAAATAAAAAACCATTGCAGAAGTTGTATACGCAGCTAACTTCAGCACAAAAAACAACAGAAGAACTCAAGTCAAGAGCTGAAGAGATAGAAACAAAAATCAAAATAGGTAAAAATAAAGATAAAATAAAGAAGCTTGAAAAAGAGTTAACAAGTAAAAACAATAAAGCAGATAGATTATTTCAGAAAATAGAAAAAATAGATATTCCAGCAAATAAAGTTTCGATAAAATCGCAGGAAACAGTTCCGGCTACAACGGCGTCAACCAAAGTTAGTGCGTTTCAAGCACAGCAAGCAAGAATTAATGAGGCTCGGCAAGGTGTATTTAATAAAAATAAATCAAGCGGAGATAATGCAAGAAAAAGTAGTGCTAGAACAGAAAGAGAAAAGAAAAAACAAGAAGCACAAAAGCAGTTATCAGAAATAAAGAAACAAGAAAAAGCTATAAAAACGGCATCAGATAAAGCTAAAGAAGTAGCTGCTAGTGTGAAAAAAGAAACAAGTAGAACGGCATTACGAGCCATGCAAGATAAAATGAATGGTGATTTTGACGGTCCTACTTATAAGCAGCCGCCAAAAGCAAAGCCAACCATACCATTAAGTCATGGGGTTCAGAGAATTTTATGTGAACAACCAGAGGATGCAGAGGGGTACTTAGTGCCAAGAAAAGTTCAGCAGCAACCTTATACAGTAATGTTGCCGAATCAAGAAATAGAGGACCCTATTCCAAGTCATTCAAAAGATATTTACGAATCTAAGGTTTCACAATACATTAATTATTTGAATAGCATACAGCCAAATCAGTCAAATCAAGCTCAAATAGATAGTGTAATAGATAGTTTAGCAACAGAAATGAGAAAGTTTAGTGCGGATCAATTTAGTCAAAAATTAGGTGAGATTGCACATCTTGCCAGTATAAAGGCATATGAAGATTTGTTCGAGAAATTATATGAAATTCAGCAAGCTAGAATTTCAGAAACTCAAAAAGTATATGAGCAAGAGGAAATATTTCAGTCTTATGCAGAGTATGAAGAGAATTTAAGAAAAAGCAGTACACCAGTATTATCACGCTCGTCTTCAGCTAAAAGTGTAATATCATCAAATTTTGAAGAAAAATCAGCATTGTTACAAACCACAACTACAGATGAAAGCTTGAGATCTGACAACAATTGGAAAAATCCTGCACCATATTCTTCAAGTCCAAAGCTTGACAAAAGAGGATTAGAATATTTAGATTTAGCTGGCGACGCATTCGTTCAGAATCTAAAACAACCTGATACGTTAACTATAGAAACTCTTAGTTTAATAACACCAACACAAAATACAACGGTTGCTAAAAGTGACTCATCGAGGAAAAATAATGTAAGTGGAAGTATTCCGGAGATACAACAACTGCAATTAGAAAAAATGCGTACAGAAACTTTAGGTGTGCAGGATGATCTAGAGCTATATTTACATTATACACCTCAAGAAACTTTAACTGAAGAAAGTACCTATTTAGTTTCTAGTAAGAACAAACAAGGTAATATAATAAATAGAGCTGTATCAAAAGTAGGGTCAATTTTGCAAACAAATTATGCAGAGAACAGAAAAAGGAAAAAAGATGGAGAAACCTCAAAGCAAAAAAGAACAGTAGATCAAGAGGGAGAATTTGGCCACGCTTGGGGAAATGAGAATCATAATGTAGTTAGTGGATTCACAAAAAAGGCAACTCAGCTTATAAGCCTTTTAGATGCAAAGAGAACCGCAATACTGCAAACAACCAGTCCTTCACAAAGAAAATCACTTAGTTTAGTTTTACAGGAAATAGAAAATGATTACCGAGAAGCAATTAAAATCTCTCAAGAATTACAGCAGGTATTAATACGCAAACCGGAAGATATAAAAGCTTATAATTCAAAAGCAGAAAAAAAATTGGATGCTATTAAAAGTAGAGCAGATAAATACTTTAATAATATAGAAACAGATGCAGATGTTGGATTTAATCCAAATGGGGGAAATAGTCATTCTATGCCGCCTGCTAATATGGATAGCTTACCAAAAAATTTAGCTGTAACCCCAACTATAAATGTAGGGTCACTATATAACTCTCCGCAAGCTCAACAATTTCGAGAAGATCATAAAAATATTATAATAAATGATAGATCACAAGGTAGACTAAATTTGGTTGATAGTACTATGGTGAGAGAACTTACAGATGTAGATGCTTCAATATATAATACTGCTTCCCCTGAGGTAGTAAAGGAAGCTGAAGCTTTACTTGATAGATCACAAGGTAGACTAAATTTGGTTGATAGTACTATGGTGAGAGAACTTACAGATGTAGATGCTTCAATATATAATACTGCTCCCCCTGAGGTAGTAAAGGAAGTTGAAGCTTTACTTGATAGATCACAAGGTAGACTAAATTTGGTTGATAGTACTATTAAAAAAGGTACACAGCCATTATTTAATTTATCTACTATATATGAGTCGGTTAGTTATGAGAATTTAGCATCAGAAACAATATATAAGACAGAGCAACCTAAGCCATCTATAAGTTACACGAATACTAGTAAACGAGAATTACCTATGCCATTATTCAGAAGTGCCGATCTTGACAAGAAATTAGAGTATTTGGATTTAGAAGATAAATTATTAGAAGTAGAGGAAGCTAGAATAGTTAAGGAAAAGCAAGCTATTGCCACATTGGATCAATATCAAGATCCAGAAAACCCAGAATTTAAGCGGTTAGCTATGGAAGCACTAGACTTATCTTCAAAAGAATCACAATTAAAAGCAAAAAGGAAAACCATAGCAGCAGAATTTTCTTTAAATGAAAAGTCTTCAAGCACAGATGTATCAATATTACGTTCCTATTCAATTGATGACATAAGCAGTGTACTTAGTGATGCAAATCAAATCTATCCCGTTCACCTTCGGTTAGTGGCTTAGAGGATTTAAATAATTCTAATGTTATGAAATTAGGGGAATTAAAATCTAAACATAAAAAAATAGCCAATGATTATAAAGCTAAGGAATTGGAGTTAGATACTTTAAATCATGATGATCCAGAAAAGATTTGGTTAGAAGGGGAGATAAAGCATCTAGATACTGAGTCTAAACCTAAGGTAACTGAGAGTAAGCCAGTATTTTCATGTTCATCTTCAGTTGGTAGCATAAACAGCTTCTCTAATGGTGATGATTTGAGTAGTCGTGATGTTGTAACTTCGGTAGATACTCTAACTAGAGAAATTGATAAAGATTATGTAGATACCTATATAAGAGTATTAAGCAATAAAATACAAGAAATAGAAGAATTGCCTGGCTCAAGTTCTAGAAGTGAGGAACTTAATCATATTAAAGAAGCAATGGCTTATATAAGTAATCGTATACAGGATGTAGAGGAATTAGATGAAAAAATGCTTTTAGCAATAAATGCACGATTACAAGAACATGATGAAAAAATTTCTTCGTTACTTCTAGAGAAGTATACAGGCGAAGAAGCTGCAGATATTCTTGCTCAGTCATTGTTACAAGAAATGTTAGTGTCGGATGGTAAATCAGAATCTATCTTACCTGCAGGGGATGAAGAACAAGAAGACACAGAAGTAAGTAGACAATTATCTTCATTACCTGCACTTGCATCAAGTAATGAGTGTGCATTAGCATTAAGTGACGATAGAGAAAAGGAATGTTTAGCATTAGGCGATGGTAGCGAAGATGAAGAAAGTTATGATTCAGGGTTTGAAGAGGAAGAAGAAACAATAGGGCAATTATCCGATTCCGATTGGGGTAATCTTAAAATAACGGAAGTTGATACTGCTATTCCTCTTGAACAGGAAGCAAAAAAAGAAATGCAAACGCAAATTTCAGAAAACGCTCCTACTTTAAATCAAGCGAAAGTTGTTAATACTATTGTAAATAATATGATTCGTAACAGATTAGATGCATCTATGAATATGTCTAATAATATGGTAGCAGTGGGAGCCGGTGATGAAGAAGAGTCTCATATAAAAAGAGGTTTGTGGATGCGTGGTATGTACGGCACTAATAATCATGGACGCGTTGAGAATATGACCGGTTATAGAGGTACTAACAAAGGTGCTACTATCGGGTTTGATGCTGAAATCGACAATAATATCGTAGGTATAGCTTATAGTAATGTTCATTCAGTATTTAAATTTAAAAATAGTAAAAATAATGATAAAGAACTTATTAATAGTCATGTGGTTTCTATTTACGGACAAAAAGAATTACCGAAGAATTTTGCACTACAAGCTTTAGTATCTGCTTCTAAAAACTTTATTAAAGATAAAACAACTTATTCATATGGTGATACTAAAATTAGAAGTAATGTAAAACATCGTAATAATAGTTATAATGCGGAAGCATTACTGCATTATAATTATCTTTTGCAGAGCAAGTTCGTTATTACCCCGAATATCGGCTTAAGATACGGGAAGTCACGAGACGGGGTATATAATGAAATCGGTGTTAACGTACAAGAAATAGCTCTTACAATGAAAGAGAATAATATATTGTCCGGAATTGTCGGTACTAAAGTCACAGTACCTTTAAAAGATGCTCTAAAATTTAATAATTTAAGTCTAACATTCCAAGGAGCGGTAGAACATAATTTTAAAGAGAAAACCCAAAGAATAAATAGAGTTGTTAAAATATTTGATAATACATTCAAACATAATTATCTAATACCGAAGCAACCGAAAACATCCTATAATTTAGGAACGGGTATTATAGGCAGTATCAAAAATACTACTATTTCGTTGGATTATAATTATTATCTAAATAAACATTATAGAAGTCATCAAGGTAGTGTTAAGCTTAAGGTAAACCTATAATTTTTATACTTGCAATATTTGCAAAGGTGTTATATAAAACTTCTAACTTAATGTCATGCCATGGTCATAGCCACGGTATGGCTAATATATCTATATTGCTTACTTAAAATTAAGGCCCCTTCGTCTAGCGGTTAGGACACCACCCTTTCACGGTGGGAACACGGGTTCGAATCCCGTAGGGGTCACCATTCTATATTTTCCTATAATATAAGATCTTAAATAATCTAATTTTAAATTCAGAATAAAAATAATAGTTGAAAATAATAACTTTTAATTTATGATGCTTCAAAAAAATCGGCTGAAAACACAAAGTTCAGTTCAATTAGTATTATACAATACAATTAATAAAATTTTATGAAGTATATTTATGAAAGCAGATGTGTTTTCTTCAAAAAATCTAGTTAACTATTCTCAAACTATAAGTGACTATCAAACAATTATAGTGTGTCTAGAAAAGCATGCCCCTTCATTTGTTCATTTAGATTTTAGCAATCTACATTTAACGCTTCCGCAGCTAGAGGAAATAGCTGCTAAAATCCAAAATAATAATTTTATCGGTAATGTAAGCTGGGGCAAGGTGCCTAATGCTTCTAGTGAGCTTGTACAAAAGATTGAAAGTAAAATTATCTTAAATAATCAAAACTATAAAGCACCACCCTACCGACTTTGTCCATGGTTTATTTAGTTTACATGCTTATATGGATTCTACGGAAAATGATATTGTAGATTTTACTGTAGAAAAAGAAAATAATGAAAAGGTCAAAACCCGAAATGAACAATTAAAAGACAGGAAAATATTTAACAAGCCTGAAATAGGTAGATATTACGCAGTAAGCATATGTAAATGAAAAAGTAAAACAAATGGTACTTACCTCTCGAGGTACTACATTTGAAAAATTAGATTTGCTCAAAATTAATTCACCGTTTAAAGCTCATTTTAAAAGTATTTTAGGTTGGACAGATAGTGGCACAGCAAGCGGCCGCATATGAAGCTACAAAGGAGATTACCAAATATGCTGAAGAGAATAATTATAATTTATCTTTCACAGGTCATTCTTTAGGTGTATGGCTCGCAGAAGCTTAGTTTATATTTTGCTCATAGAGATTTTCATTATCCAAAAGCAAAGGCAATCACATTCGATAGCCCGGGTTTAGCTACAGAAAATCTTTAGCCGCAGATGTATAGCCATGAAACTACCTTTGACGTAAAAATTTTAAATATAACAACTTATTTATCAGCTCCAAATTTTGTAAATGTCTGTAATCCGCATATTAATAAAGCACTTTTTAGCAAGCAATCTAATATATAAAAATGTTACTGCAACGACATTTGGAAACTTCTTAGAGGTAATCGATCAGCTTATATAAGCGGTGATATTGCAATCGGACAATTTTTAGGGGTTTATAAGCATTTAGAAAATAATGCCGCACAAGGTTGCCCATCAAAAGAGATCATAACCCCTGAGGGAAAATTTGAACTTTCTTACAAAGGTCATTATCGTATAAAAAAGTAAATTTGTCTGTAGATATAGCAAATACAAATAATAAGGACAGTAGCGATTGGTATCTAGCACAGTTGAGCAATTGAGTATAGATAAAAAAGAAATACCAAATTTAATAAAACAACAGTTAAAAGTAATAAAAGAACTATATGAAATAAAACCTCAATATGGCAAATATTATATCTTTACAAACTTACCTAAAGTTAAAGTAGATGACTTAAGAGAGCAAATTTTAGGGTTAATTGAAGTCAGTAGGGAAGCAAAGGAAGTATTAGAAGACTGCAATGCTTATACTCCTAATGAATCAATTAAAGTTACAGAAAATATAATTAGCAATTTACCCACCTTTATCAACTTATAATCTGATTGTCCATAATGAAATATTACAACAAATAGAAGAAACTTTAAACGAAAAACGATTTGTAACAGTTAGTGCTTTCGCTGGAGCCGGTAAAACCACTCTAGCTATAAAATATGGAGATAGACAAACACAAGCGAAAAAGAAAATAGTACGTTTTATTAACACAGATTCTGCGGACAAAGTCCTTGAAGCATATAGACAACTTACTAAAGAATTTACTATTTACGTAATAGATGAAAAGGAAGAAAACATAATAAGATTAGTCCATGAGAGGATTGCTAATTTAAATTCAGCTATATTATTTATTTTTGATAATGTTGAAGATCATAAATATATAGAGCCTTATCTTAACAGTATAATTAATATACTTAATGATAAGGTACAAGTGATAATTACTACTAAAAATAATAATTTAAGTGATGATATAGAAAATATTATATTAGAGTCTTTTAGTAAAAAAGAAGCGATATTATATTTAAAGAAATCTCTAAAAAATAGATTAACAAGAAAGATATTGATAAATTAGTAGAAGACTTTGGTAGTAACGATGCTGCATCACCTTATAGGCTATCTAAAGCAGTAGCATATTTAAAAGCAAATAAATTACTTAAAGTAAATGATTACATTAATTACTTTAAAAATAGCAAAGATGATCATATAGAAACCGTTTTATTACTACAATTATTAGAAAAATCGCCTTTAGCTTGGCAGATATTTTACAATATTCTGCAGATTTAGACCCTGATTTTATCAGTATAGAGATTTTCAAAGAATTATTTTTAATAGATGAAGAAAAGCTACAAGAACCTATAAAAAGGTTAAAAGCATTATCGATAATGAATCTAACATACCAAAATAGACAAGCCGGCTTACAATTACATAGATTAATGCAATTTATAACAAAGTAAAATATATAAATAAATATAAAGAACATGCGATAGATGAAAAAGAGATTTATACAAGACTAGCAGAAATCTTAGATGATTTATTTCCAAATATTAACAGATATTTCAAGTGAAGACTGGGAAAATTCTAAAATATTTTATCCCCATGTAGTAAAAATATTAAATGATGATATTGAAATGGATAAATGTAGAAAGGCAAATTTATATCAAAAAATGGGTTATTATATTTATAAAAAATAATGAAACTAGGGAGTTTATATTACAAAGAGGCGATTTTGAGGAAGTTACATTAGAAATGAAACAAAAAATACAAAAGAATGTTTTAAATAAAATATATATTAATGCTGATAAAGATAAGAGGAATAGTAAGTTCTCAATCTTAGGAAATTGGGGGCGAAAGGCTATTTAGGCGATAGATATTTATCGCAAAACAACTAGGAGTTTTATCTGACCTTAAAAATATAGAAATAGCTAAAATGTTATGTTTTGAAGCGATTTGCTTAGGAGCGATTAACAGCTCAAAACTTCACTTGTGTAAAAGAATTTGTTAGAGCCTATCCTGAATTAACAAATAAGATAACGAACATCCTGAATATTTTATTGATGGCTCAATATTACGGGTATGTGTTAATGATGAAGCAATTTTAAATAAATTGCTAGCTAGTGATTAGTGTGGCTATGTAGCTTTACCCTCATCCTGAGGAAAATCAGATTTATCCATTAAATTTTTAGAAATGTTGCTTTCTGAAAGCTTAACTGATTGAAAATATTCGGATACAAGTTTTATCACTTCATCACAAAATTCATCTTGTAGCTCTTTACTTGCGGTTGATTTTTGGTTTTGCATTAACTGTATAGCATCAGATTTTTTATGCTCTAAAAATTCTTCAATTTCTTTAGTTTTTTCTTGAATGATTTTCTTGGTAACTTCATTGCTTTCTTCTATCATTTGAGAGCGTAAAGTTTCTAATTTCTTTATTTGTGCGTTGGTGTGTTTAAAGAGCAAAGCAGCATCTTCTTTTAACTTTTCAGCTTTTAGAACTTTTTCTTGGACTTCTAAAATCTTAGCATCTAAAGAATTTAAAATGGCTTTTTTTGCCGGTCTATAAACTAAATATACAAAAATTACAAAACTAACGGCAAGCCAGAAGCTCTCATCTAGGAAATTCATTATTTTACTTTTATATTTTGTAGTAAATTCATATCTGCTTTAGTGCCAGCTATTTTTTCAATAATATTAACGGCAAGCTTTATGATTGCTGCGCTTTTATTAGTTCTAAATTGCTTAGCAGCTAAATTTATATCTTCAATGTTTTGATTTATAGCGTTTTTTAAATCTTGCTCTAGATTCTTTTTTTTAATTAAAAATTCTGATTCTAAAGAGTCTATTTTTTCTTTTTTTAGCCTATCTATTTCAGTATTTATTTTGTCTATTTCCTCGTTATAATATTTATTTAGCTTTTCTACTTCTATGGTCAATGTATCGGCTTGCGTAATATTATCTTGAATATTTGTCTTTCTATTATTAAAAATTTCTTCAGCTTTTGGAGTTATAAATTTATAAACAAAGATATACAATAAGCCAAAAGTAACGATAAGCCAAAAAATTTGTGAATAATAGGTAGCAATATCAAATTGAGGCATCTTATTTAAAAATGAATTTTAAGAAAAAATAAGTAACATAGCAATTACAAAGGAAAAAAGTCCCATTGCTTCAGCAAGACCTGCGCCGATCAGAGCCATTCTTTGTAAGTTTTCTGTAGCCGAAGGGTTTCGTGCTATTGAACTAAGTAGAGAGCTAAATATATTACTAACGCCTAAAGCTGCACCGTACATGCCGATAGCCATAAGTCCTGTACCAATAAATTTTAAAGAAACCATGTCCATAAAAAACCTCACTTTTAATTAATAAAAAATTTTTATCTAATTATCTGTATAATAGGCTTTTTGCACAACGAAGCTAATAAAGAGGAATTTGCAGGAAACACGAAACACAGAACCGCAGCGTACAAAAAAGTACGTGAGGATTCGAGCATCGGATTGACGTACAAATTACCTTTAGAAGCAAGTTGTGCAAAAAGCCTAGTGTAAATTAATAGCATCATTAAGATACATACAAGATAAAATAGTAAAAATATAAGCTTGAAGTATTGCAACAAAAATTTCAAATCCAATTAGTATCACCATAAGAGGGATTGGCAGAAATTTCAAGTAAATCATTAATGAAACGGTAAAACCGGATATTACTTTTAATAAAACATGTCCCGCCATCATATTAGCGGCAAGTCGCAATGATAAACTAACCGGTCTTGCTAAATATGTAAATAGTTCAATTACTATCATCAACGGTGCTAACCATAAAGGAGTACCGTGCGGTAAAAAAAGGGTTAAAAAACGTAAGCCGTGTTTTACAAAACCGACTATAGTTACCATTAAAAATACTAGAATTGCCAAGGTAAAAGTAACGATAATATGACTAGTAGCAGTAAAGCTATAAGGTGTCATACCAAGTAAATTACAGAATAAAATGAAAATAAATAAACTAAAAACTAACGGAATAAATTTACGTCCTTTTACTCCTATATTCTGATTTAACATATCAGCTATAAGATTATAAACTATTTCAGCACTCACTTGTAATCTAGAAGGTACTAATTTCCGGTTATAAAAAGCTAAGTAAAAATAAGTTAGAGCTAAGATGCTAGCAAGTAACATATAGATACTCGAATTAGTAAAGCTGACGTCAAAACCGAACATTTTGATGTCTATTAATTTTTTGATATCAAATTGTGCTAAAGGGCTATGAGTCATTTCCTTACTTTTTATTATTTACTTTTTGCCTTATAATGTTAAAGCCAGCAATCATTCCTATTATTGTAAATATAATAAGAAATAAAGGTTTAGAATTAAAAAATTTATCCGTAAATATTCCAATTACGACACCTACCATTGTACCTGAAACTAAATCTACAGCGATAGTGAATGGGCTAATTTCTGGCCGAATTTTAGGATTAGAGAACTTAGGAGTTTTTAAGTCTTTAATTCTTGCTTTGATATCTTTTAGTTTTCCCGTATTCATTAGTTTATCTCCGTCTTGCGAGAAGACGCCATAGGCGTCGACGAAGCAATCTCAGGATATTTAACGAGATTGCCGTACAGTCTACGACTGCTCGCAATAACGATCTAAATTACAAGTTTATTTCATTTTTTGCTTTTTCTTTCTGCTCCTCTAAAGCTTTATCAACTGCTGTGGAAATAGTATCTATGCTATAACTTCCTGTTTGTACTCCGTTAACGAAGAAAGAAGGAGTACCTATAAATTGGGGTGCTTTTGCTACAAAATTGGTATTAGCAATTAGTATTGCAGTAATTTTATCATTATTTAAACATTGTTTATATTCTTCCGGAGAAATACCGCCAAGTTGTCCTATATCAGTTAATAATTCTCTGTATTTATTGCTATATGCCCACTTATCTTGTTGTATTAATATGATATTATGAAGTTGTGTAAAACTATTTGTATCCCCCTTGCAGCGGGCTAAAATGGCAGCATCTAAATCTTGTTTAGTAGCAATAAATTCACGAACCACATATGCAATTTTGTTAGTATCAATATATTTTTTCTTAAGTTCCGGAAAAATTGTTTGATGATAATAAGCACAATGCGGACAGGTAGGAGAAAAATACTCGACTACTATAACATTTGATTTTTTGTTACCAAGAACCATATCATTATCATCAACTTTAAAAGTGACTTTAACAGGTTTTATTGCAGGATTTTTTTGTTCTTGTGAAGCCGGCGTTGATACTTCATCAGTCTGATTATTATCATTAGCAGGAACTATTGATTCAGCCATATTTTCAGAATTTACGGCTTTCTGATTCGTTTCTTTAGAAGTTGTGTTATTTTGTAGAGTTTTGTGCTCTATTATTTGTTTTTCCTCATGGTTCTTATCTTGTGCTTTTTCTTCTGAACAGCTACTCAAAAATAATAAAAATATTAGTACAATAAAAATACTTCGCATATTTATTCCTTTAACTTATTAATATTATCTACAATAAGATCGTATCAATTTTATTTCAATAAAAATCTCTACTTTGTAATAAAAGCAAAATATGCTATACTATAGGAAATAATAGTCTAACATTAAGTTCTTAGGCATTAAAACCACTACGGAGGAATTAATAATGGCAAATACAACACAATCCGAACAAAAATCCGAGTTTAAAATAGGGCAGAGAATTGTCTATCCTGCACATGGAGTTGGTGAAATAACAAATATAGAATATCATACTATTGCAGGTACTGAAATTAAAGTATATGTAATTTCCTTTTCGCAGGATAAAATGACATTAAAAGTGCCTGTTAGTAGAGCTGCGGTTGTTGGTCTTAGAGCGGTTGCAAGCAGAAAAGATTTAGATGTCATATATTCAACTCTTCAAGGTAAACCAAAACAAGGAAATAGAATGTGGAGTAGAAGAGCCCAAGAATATGAAGGTAAAATTAACTCAGGTAATATTGTAGCCATAGCCGAAGTATTACGGGACTTACATAAAAATGTTGATAATGATCGTTCTTACAGTGAAAGAACACTCTACGAATCAGCTTTAAATAGACTTGCAGGCGAGCTTGCTATCCTTGAAAATATCCACCCAACCGAAGCAATTAATAAGTTAGTTGAAGTATTGCGTGAAAAATTAGTAGCATAGTTATACTCGTTCAACTTGAAAAATTGGCTGTGTCGTCTTTGTAAGTCCTCGGATGCTCACGTATTAAGTATACGCTCTGCTCCTCGGCTCCTTGCTCTTTTCCAAGTTGAGCTTCGTATAGCTACTCTTCATTGACTCGGATTATATTTTTATGGATTGGCTGTAGTCTACGACTATTCGCAATAACGAAAAATCTGATCCATGCAACAAAGCAGACTTGATCACGAACATTTTAATTACTCTACTAACAGATAATTCATCCGGAATTTCTCAAGGGATGTATTAACTACATAGTCAACAAATTCTTTTAATAATTTTGGATCTGTTACTTCCTGTCCTTTATCGTCACGAGCAGTTAAAAGTTTTGAATTAATTTTTTCAAGAACGCCTTTCTTAATATCATCAATATTATGCGTACCGTCTAACATTTCTAAAATATATTTTTCATGTATCGGTATACCTACCATATCGTTAAGTCTATTAGTGACGCTAAACACGCTAGTTACATTATTAAAATATGCTTGTTTTGCTTGGTATCTTGCAAATTCGCTAGTTTTAGGTTTTTCGGTGATAGTTGCTATAGCATGAGGTTTAGTCTCAAATATTTTGAGATAACCTTGAAAAATGAATATGATAAAATGCTGTTCTAATGCTGCTAAGAAATCTTGTAATTGATATTTACCAAGCTTTTTAAAAGCTTCTTTTGCTACTTGTTCTAAGCTTATCGGATTGCTAATATTTTCGGCATATACATATAAAATAGCTTTCATGATCGGCGAAGTGGTTGAAATAAAAGGCTCAGGTAAATTTTCGTAATAGAAGCTAACATTTTCCTGTTCGTTAGTTAAATCAACAGCTTTTTCTAGAATTGCCGGTCTAATATTAAGGCTAGTAAAAAACTCTTTTAAATTATTAAATTCAATTTTTCTGTTATAGGTATGTTTTGATGACATAATAATGTCGAGCGGAACTTTCTATTAGTGATAAAATCCATATATTGCTCAGTACGAACAATATCATTAACGGCTTGTAGCTTTTCTGCTGCCTGAGTAGGTAAATTACCGATAAACATTGCAGTAAGCGACGTATCACCTAAGTAATTTAAATGATTTTTTTGAGCTTTTTCTATGAATTGGTGAAAATATGTACCTGTATTAATTTCGCCTAAATATTCATGTAATACATATGAGTCCGTATATGCAGATAATAATTTTGTTTCATCTCGTAAGAAATTAGAATAAGGCGTTGTGGAGCTTTCTAATGAGTCATTGATGAACTTTAAAAGTAATTTAGCTTGTTGTAATTTATCATGGCTAGTATTAAATAGCTCTGAATGGAACATAATCATTTCACGTATTGTTCTTTGCATATTCCAGCCCGGGAGCGTATTATAGCTTACAAAAGCTATGCCGTTTGGATTTAGCAGTTTATTACAGACTTCGAGTATTTTATCTTGTACTTCTTCAGGTACCCATGAATATACGCCGTGACAAACTATGTAATCAAACTTACCGTATGACTCATCAAGGTCCAATATAGATAATGCCTTTAGTTCGGCATTTTTTATTTTCAAATCACTGATAATTTTTTTACCTAATTCTATTTGTGTTTTGGATAAGTCAACACCTAGAGATTGTGATTTAGGATATGTTTCAGCAAAGTTAAGCAGATTAACACCGATTCCACAACCGAGTTCAAGTATTTTAGCAGTTTCAAGAGGTGGAGGGTTTAGCCCGAATAGCCTGCCGATAGTTCTTAAATAAGGTGGGGAGGTATAACTGAAAGTAAATGGAGAATAAGGTACTTCATCATAGGATATTTTATTAGCTTGTTTTGTCATAGTATTTACATAAATTAAAAATTAATTTTAAGCAAATTTTAAGCAGTTTCAAAAGATTAAGCAATATATTTATATACAAAAAACTTTAAATTTAACTAATGCTCATATAATAGTAAGTGAAGAGTAATTTTATTTTATGAAAAATAATAATAGTTATTTTGGTTTTTTAAGAGGTGCGATAAAAATCAAAAAGGATGTTGTAAATTTTTCTTGTGAAGCTGATTGGGATAGTGCTTTATTGTATGGATCAGAAAATACTCTTGATGTCATTCCCGCCTTCGCAGGAATGACATTATTAAACAAACTATAACTTAATCAATTGTGCTTTAGTTGCAAAATTTTCTATTCCCTCTAGATTGGTAGTGGTAACCCATAGTTGCATGTTTAAGCCGGTAAAAAATTCGATTAAATATTGACGTCTTTTGTCGTCTAAATGCACAAAGACCTCATCTAAAAGTAAAATCGGTGCTATTTTAGTTAGCTTTATAGCATAATTCATTTCAGCAAGGATTATTGCAATTAATATAGCTTTTTGTTCACCGGTAGAACAGAATTTGGCTAAGATATTTTTCTTTTGATGCTTTACTAAAAAGTCACTTTTATGAACTCCAAAACTAGTGCGACCAAGTAGTTTATCTTTGCTTCTTGTTTGATAAAGTTCTGCAATAATAAAACTAACAATATTTTCTTTACCGTTTAATATTTTTTGTTCAACAATGCCGTCAATCGATAAATCGGCTTTTGGAAATTCATTTTCAAGGTCATCTATTGCTTGCTGCATAAATTCTAAGGTTTTTAAGCGATTATTAGCAATATGGTTAGAAATATCAGCCATCTTTTCTTCAATAATTTTAAGCCAATTATCATCTCTTATATCTTCTACTAGAATTTTATTTCTCTCATGCATGTAATATTCGTATTTACTAACTAGCTCTGCATGCTTTGGATCAAAATTATAAACTATTCTATCAAGAAATTTTCTTCTATCACTGCTACCGCTTGTAAAGATTCCTTCCATGTGCGGAGTCAGCCATACCATGCTAGTGAATTTACTTAACTCATTATTGGCTATTTTACTTTCGTTATACTTAGTTATCCTTCTATTAGAACTACGTTTAAATTGGGTGGTAAATTCTGCAAGTCCTAGCTTACTTTGCAATAGAGCTTTAACTAGACAATGATCTTCTGAAGTTTTGAATACATCGGCAAGTTTTGCTGATCTCAGTCCTCTTCCTGGGTAAAATAGCGATATAGCTTCTAAAATATTAGTTTTACCGCTACCGTTTTCACCTATTAAAATTATTGGTGTATTATCTGTTTTTAGTTCAAGATTTTTAAAATTACGATAATTCTCAAGACTTAAGGAATGTAGGAAGATATTGTTCATTTTATGAAAGAATAATAGTTAAATTATTGATACGTTGCATTTATACCGTCTAGAAATTGCCATAGTAGTTTTGCTCCTTAATATGCTAATTTTTGTTCTTTTGAGCTTAAATTATTAATCAAATTTGCACATTCTTGTGTATGCCATTGATCAACTTTACTATTAACAATGAAAAATTGTAAAGTTCTGTAATCTGAATTTCCATAAAATTTTTGTAATCCTTGAATTTTAGAGTCAGATACTTTAGGAGTCTGACGCTCATAAGCATAAAGTACTCCAAGACCTATAGAAAAAGATTTCTCTGTTAATTTAATAACCTTGAACAAGTTTTTAAGTTGAGTCTAATTTAGGTTCTGAAGTGCGTTGGTTTCTTAAACAAAGTCCTTCAGCAAAACGTTTCCATAGTTCCGGGTGATTTTCTTCACCTTGTTCTTTTTCTATAAGATTACCAAGTAATATTTGCCTAGCTTGTATATCACTACATTTGTAATGTAACGTGGGAAAGCTGTAACGTGATGATAATATTCTTTTGTGTAAATTTGTAAAGTAGAATGAGTAAGTTTTCCCATATGCCATAATTGATAAAATGGATGATTTAAGAGGTTATATTGCTCAAGATTTTTATATTAAACTGTTCTAAAAATTTCATCTTACCTCCTCTTAGTAAATTTATAAATCTGATAATTGTTTGTCTTATCTATTATTACAGAATGCCATTCTGCTAAAAGATTAAGAGGCAAAAAAGTATCTCCATCATAATTTTTATTTATTTTTGTAAGTAAAAATTCATAAATAAGATTTTGCTCTAGGAAAAGAGTTGCTATTTCTGCCCCTCCAACCATAAAAATTTTCTTATCAGTAAAAGGTTTTATTACCTAAAAATCCATCTAAGGATTTAATAAAAAATATATTATTATAAGATTGTAATGGTGTATTTCTTGAAAAAACAATACAAATACAATTTTTTAAAATCTTTGTAGGTATAGAGTCAAAGGTTTTTCGTCCCATGACTATAATATTATTTTTCACTGTCTGATAAAAATATTCAAACTCCTTAGTATAAGACCAAGGCATCTGACCTTGATGATTTTTCTATTTTTCATAAGATATAGTGAATCATATGGTCTGCTACAAAAAATCTTTGATGCTCTATAACATTATGCACTCGTAAATAATCAACTACGTTTTCCATTAAATATTTTGATATTGCTATTATTTCTAAGTCTCTTTCCGATGCTTTGGAATTATAAAAAGCAGAAATATAAGATTTTCGTGAGTGTCCTAGCAATATCTCACATCCTAGATTTTTAAATTCTTTAATATGTTGTAATATATAAATTTTGATAAACGGATTTTCCAAAACCAATTCCAGGATCAAGAATGATATTTTTCTATCAAATCCACATTTTTCTAATTTTGTTATTTCTTGCTCTATCCATATATTTAAGCTAGCAAGCGGAGATTTATCGAAATCAAGACATTTTTGTTTTTGCGGTGGAACGGTTAATGAATGCATAGTAATAATTTTACAATTATAATCGGCAATTAATCGTAATGTATAATCATCTAGATTATTTTTAACCAAGTTGATACAGGAAATAGGGTATTTTTTAAAAACACGTTTAATTACTTCAGGAATAAAACTATCAATACTGACTATAACTTC
Organism: Rickettsia argasii T170-B; assembly: GCF_000965185.1. Lineage (NCBI taxonomy): Bacteria > Pseudomonadati > Pseudomonadota > Alphaproteobacteria > Rickettsiales > Rickettsiaceae > Rickettsia > Rickettsia argasii. The sequence goes on along the minus strand of NZ_LAOQ01000003.1, from coordinate 10,569 downwards.
CTTAAGCTCTTCAAGAACATTATTAAGCCTTGCATATTCTTCATCTTCATTAATAATTAAAGCAGAAGGACGTGTTGATTGTGATCCAAGCTCAATTATTGTAGCCCTTCATTTATCAAGCGTACAAAATTTCTAACGGCATTTCCTTTATGAAAACTCAATCCTGAAAAAGAATCAGGAGTAATGTTTAAAATACCGACAAATTGAGGATTTAAAACAAGAGAGCGTATAACTCCTTGATTTTCAATTAAATGTGCTATTTCTGCAAAGGTTTTATTGTTGTAAAAATTATTGATCGGACATGAATAACGACATTCCAAGCTTAAACCTGCAATTAGATGAATAAGAAACGGTCTGTTTAATAATTCAGGATGTGGTATCTTTAAATCAGGTAAATCTATATGGCAATTATTCCAAAGTAGGATATCTAAGTCAATAACTCTTAGAGACCATTTATCGTAAGAGCTTGCTCGACCTAGTTGTTTTTCAATCTTTTTAAGCTTAATTAGAAGTTTACTAGGCGTTAAAGTACTTTTGCCCTGCACCACCATATTTAAATATGATTTATCCCAAGCTTTATCTGCATTAGGTGGTAGAATAGCTTGTGTTTCAAAAATAATAGCTTGCTTAAGCAATATAAAATCATAACTTTTTAGTAAATTTAGAGCTTTTTTAATATTTAAAAGTCTATTACCTAAATTACTGCCTATAGAAATATAAATCATAGTGTCTCCTTTCCTGAATAAGAAAAAGAAACTCCGCCATGCACTCCTGAAACCGGTGATTTTAATTTAGTAACGGTTAAGTTTAGAAAAATCTTTTCTAATTTAGATTCGATAAAATTTTGATAAATAATATCATATATTTGTGCGGCTAAATACTCGATAAGATTAAAGTGATTTTCTTGAGAAAGTTTTTGTACTAGCCGTACGATTTCTGCATAACAAACAGTATCGTTTATATTATCCGTTACAGTAGCAAGGGGAGGAGTTAAGAGAAAGAGTTTTATTTTTATGTTAATTTTTACAGGTTGAGCGTGGTGTTTTTCTTGAGTACTGCAGCCAAGATATACCCAAGTTATTAGTTCTGAAAATATTAAGTTTACATGAATAACTTGAAGTTGAAAGCTTGATACCTATCATAATATTAATGTTAGTTTAGTATAAGCTCTTTATAAAAGATACAATAGTTAAATTGATATACCGCCACTTTTTTTAAAGCCGACATGAGCTTTTTCAAGTTTTTTAATAAGTCTAGGTGAATATGATTTAATTTCTTGTTCCTTGCCGCCTTCATATTTTTTAGCGAGTTTCATGCCCCCTTTGATCATATTATAGGCGAAGTTCATTAGCTTCGTTTCGCCTGCTATTCTTTTTGGGTTCATAAACATATAAATTTGGTAAACGGCAAAGCTTTTTAATAAACGTTTTAAGTCTATTCTAGCTTGTTTGGTTAAACCTTGTAATTTGTCTTTTGGGTTTGCAAGGTTTTTATTAGCATCTCTAACTATTTTAGAATGCTGATGCATTAAATAATTACTGACTTCGGCAACATTCTTGTTAATGAGCTTCTCATCCATTTTAAGCATTTTAAGCTTTAAGTTTTTAGTTTTACCTAAATACTTACGGATTAATAAGATAATCCGACTTTGCAGTTGAGTTAAATCCATAGTTTGTTCATTTAAGATAGCAAGCATTCGTTCCATCTCATACTCAAATTCTTCATTTTGGCTTAATTCTTCAAAAATTTCCTCTACCTCTTTACTTTCAAGTACAAGATCGTCACTAATACCCATTAATGCATCTTTTATTTGATCAGCAATTTTTTTGGTATCTTCGGAAAATTGATTATTTGTCATAATCTAATTCATCGTTAAATATAGCTATTTTTATACTAGCACCACATTTCTGCTTGTCTATAAAAATTGTATTAAGAGATATTAAATTTTTCTCATTGAGGATATTCTGAGGAATTATAACAAGCACCTAACATATTGCTAGAATCTTCATTATTATCATAATATGGTCTAAATGAAGAATTAAGGTTTAAATCATCGAACTTAAGTAAAGGTTCTTTAAAGTATGAATAATGTGACCGGCTTGTCGTAATATTTGTATAATTAGTTTCTAGTTTTTCTTCTTTAAATTTTTCTGCTAAATTTTTATATTTTTCAGTTTTTTATATAAATTTAAGTTGACTACACGGTGAAAAAATTATTGATGTTAACTCTTTAGACAAATCATATAATATTCCATAAGGTTTAGGTCTTCCTCGTTCTTCTATGAGAGCTTTCGTATTAAGACAAAATACTTTTAGTGAATCTTGCAGACTTTTTTCTGATATGTCTAGATTATATTGGTTAAATCACCTTGGCTTGAATATAATTCAATTATTTCTGATGTTAATTTAGCTATATCTTGCAGATTCTTTTGCTGTATTTTCTTTTTTAGTTCTGATTCTTTGAGATGTAATAATTTATTAAAAGCATCTTTTGCATAAGATATATGAGTAGTATTTTTAAAATATTCTAAAGCTTTTACATAATTTCCGCTCTTAAATTCAATCTTCCCAAGTTTTATATTTGCCTCTTCAGAACCAAGGTTAGCAGCGTTTTCATACAATCCTATTGAGTCTTTAGATAGTTTTGTTGAGCCATTAGGTGTACAGATTTGTGCTTGTTGACAATAAATTTTTGCTAATTGATGTTTATATAAGTTTTCGTTTTTATAACAATCATTAATAGATTTATGAGTTTCTTTTAGTAATTTTTCTAATAAATTATAAATAGGTAGCGCTTGATCAGGTAACACAGGCTGATGTAAAAGCTTATCATATATTACTTTATCGAGATTTTGAGATATTTCTGTAATAGATTTAGAGGCGGTAATATACTTCCAAAGAGATTTAGCTTCTTGCTTGCTGACTGAGCCTATTAGTTTTTCTAAATTACTAATGCTATTATTTATAGTTATACCTAATATATTATTAAAATTCTTAAAGCTCTTTGTTAAAAATAATTTAATATATCTAAATTTTCAACATCAGTGCTAGAATTGTTAATATGCTGTAAAAAGTTTTTTAAGTTATATATATTATAGATTACTTTTAAGTCTAAAACATCGTTATTTTTGATATCTTCATAAAATTTTTCAATAGTCTCATTTAATTTGTTATAAAATGAATCTTTATCTTTGCATATTGTATGCTTAAATGATTCTAATAACTTTTCTTTTATATTATATGCCCCGAGGTAAATAAATCGTTAAACCATTTTGCAGAATTAAGTGTAACCAAATTTTCTTTTTCGGAAAATTTGATGTTAGATAAATATTTAAGGTAATTTAGAAGATTCTCTAATTTATTTTCTGATTTCGGTGTTTCTAAAAGCTGATTTAATTTTTTAACGGTTTCTAAGAAAATTCCTATAGTTTTGGTATTGTCTTCTAACTGTTTATAATAATTTACTATATCTATTAATTGTTTCAATTTGTCTGTTTTAGGCAAAACATCTTCAAAACTTAAATTATTTTCTATATATGTTTTAAGCTCATTGATACTAATTGGTACTTCTTTATTAATTACATTTATAGAATTTAAAATATATGTTAAATTTTCGTCGTCGATTGTTATTTTATTATATTCATCTAGAATGATATAATTATCATCTCTAATATTTAATAGCTTTGTATAGTCTTTTGCTTGTTCGCTAGCTTGAGGTAATAAATAGAATCATATAATTATAGCTTTATTACTCCTATCAATAATAGATTCATATTTCTCACTATCTTTATTAATTAAGTCGATAAAATTTTTATCCTTTAACATATCGGATATAAAATGTTCCATTTCTGCTTCCTTTATTTCTTCTTTTTTCAACATCATTATATCCCTCATATCTTCTGCTTTATTGTGTTCAATATATTTGTTATTTCAAACGAATTTTGATTTATGAGTGTTTGTATCGGTTGAGTTGCATTATTGTTGTCATTTAGTATTTGAAATAAATGGTCTTCAGAAATAGTACTATCTACTATTTCCGTATGTTCTTGTTTTTTAAATTTATCATTTAAACGTTTTACATAAACGGTATAATTGTACATAATTAATCTGTTTCTTAGTTGTTTTTTTATTTAATAATCTTAACTCAAAAAATTTCAATTTAGTTAATAAATTAATTAACTAAAAATATCACAATTTAGATATTACGATATTTAATATACTGAAAGATGATTTTTATTGCATATATGATAAGAATAAGGTTTATTATAAATAAATATTAATAATTACTGAGGTTATGAGAAATAATAAAAACCAAATGTATATTATAAAAATTTTTATAGCCCTAGCTATGATTACAGGCATAATATTTTTATGTTTATTGTATTCTTCATTAACTCCGTCTAAGCTTAAGATTGGTGTGAAAACTAGTAATATGGATGATTCGCCTAAAATTAAGTTTACTCTTATAGATCAAGAAGGAAAGAAATTTGATAGTACCCATTTGCAAGGTCATTTAAGTTTGATTTATTTTGGTACTACCTATTCCTTATATGACAATCAAACACTAAAAAGAGTAGAAGATATTATTAAGATTTTGAAGAAAGAGAATATTTTAGTACAAGTAGTTTTTATTACTCTAGATTCTGAGCATGATACAAGTGAAGTATTAAAAAAATATTTAGAAAAAATAGATGATAATTTTATAGGTTTAACAGGGAGAGTCCAAGATATTGAACAATTAGCAGATCAATTTAAGGTCTTCTATACATCCAAAATATTTGATGTAAAAACAAACAAATATGAATTACAACATTCTAATTTTGTGTATTTAATTAGCAGTCAGGGAAAATTTTTAAAGCATTATTGCTTAGGCTTACGAAAAATGGTTAACAGATAATCTCTAAGCATTTCCTATTTGTGATGAGAAATGTATTTCATCAATGCCTAAGTGTTTTAATGCATTATGCCATTTACTTTCAGGATTATCGGCAAAAATAAATTCTTTATTACAATCCATAACCAGCCATAGATTTGTCTCTAATTCTTCTTCAAGCTGCCCTGGTTTCCATGCTGTATAACCGACAATGAATAAGCTATTTTTAGGTCCTTTACCGAAAGCTATATCTTCTGAAATTTCTAAATTAGAGCTTACTGCTAAATCATTATGGAAATCCAATAACAAATTTTTATTATAATCGCTAGAATGAAGAAAAACCCCTTTTTCATGTTCTACGGGTCCGCCAAGATATATAGGAACCATAACCGGGGTTGTTATTTCGTCATTTTTTATTTTAAAAAACGATTTTAAATCTATATGATTTACTAAGCGGTTAAATATTAATCCTATTGCTCCTTCTTCCGTGTGTGATAACATATAAATTAAGGATTTATGGTAAATGCCTTTTGTAATTACATGCGGTGTAGCAACTAGTGTTTTACCGGATAAGTTATGAAAAATTTTATCGCCCATAAATAAAACTTTAGTTATATAAGATTTAAATATATAAGATTTAAATCCAATTATTCAATAGAAGTTAACAATAATGATCACATTTTTTGATATTACTATTTTTGCTATTATTACTCTTTTCTCATTTTTCGGCTTATATCAAGGCATAATCGGGTTTGTAACTAGAATACTCGGTTTTATTACTTCTATAATGTTAGGATATTTTCTATATCCATATATTTCTGACCTAATCGGGAAATATATGGATAATGAGATTATAAGAATAATTATTGCCGGTGTTATATCTTATGTTATTGCTTTAATTTTATGTGTTTTTATAGTTTATAAATTTCTTGCTATAATTTCATTTATGAGAAACGGTTTTATTGACAGATTTTTAGGGTTATTGGCAGGATTTGCCGTAGGTACTACTATCTCGTTAGTACTATTTTTTATAACAATGATCTTTACTTCTGAAAACTATTTTAGAAGTAAATCTTTAAAAGATTTTGTAGTAAGTAGTAAACAGAGCAAATATGGAGGAGTACTGAAAGTTTCCATTACCACTGATTATTTATATGAATTAAGTAAAAATATTATAGTTATAATTCCAAATGAGACTTTAAAATCTATTGAAATATTTGAAAATAAAGACCTAAATAATTTCAAAAACTCTCTTAAGAAATTGAATGATTCTAACGATGATGAGGATGTATTTTCTCGAGAATTACAAGATGAGCTTTCTAATATATATGATGAATAGGATGTTATTTTGACGTCATTGCGAGGAAATTACGACATTGTTGTGCGGATCGAAAAACGCACTCGGTGTCATCCCGTGGTCAAGCCACGGGATGACACCGGAAAACTGATCCACGCGGGCAATGCCTGCTCGCAATGACGATTACCTACCAAACAAACACCATAACCCCTACCTTTCATTAAACCAGCCTATTTCCTTTAAATTTCATAAATCACACCATCGTAAATAATTAATAAATATTAACTAATAGTAAATTTATTCATTAATTATTGTGCGTCGTAAATAAATAGTGTATAATGACCGATAAGTTAAGTGGTAAAATCATTAAAAGCAATAAGTTATAGGGGAAATTATAACTAATAAGAACAAAATTTTTTTTAATAAAATTTTACTAGCAACCAGTAGTATCGGGCTGCTTGCAAGCATGGGAGGCTTTACGGCGGATATTATTCCGGCGGGAAATCCATCTTCTAATATAGGTACGATGAATGATTTGAGATATAATCACAACCATTATCTTCCACAAGATAATGACAATATTATTATCGCAGAAAATAACCATAGGGTTAATTTTACCCAAAAATATTAATATTAATGATATTAATCTTTATGGTTTTAATGGGGTATTTACTATTATTGAAGGCAATCCAACTACAAGAGTTAGTATTAACAATATAACTAATGTTGACAATCCGCAAACTCAAAGGGCAGTTCAAAATGCTTTAGGAGCACCTCTTGCATATGGTGCCAATAATAATGCAAAAGCAAAGCTAAAGCTTACAAGCGGTAATGGAACAGGTTCTGAGCTAACCATTATCGGTAATGATATTAGTGCCGTTGAATCTATTGAGCTTGTATTTAAAGAAAAAGTTGATATGAAACATCGCAACGGCAGTGTAATAGATACAGGAAATTTAGAGTTTATAAGTTTTGGGAAGGTAAGGTTTAATAAAGGTTTTACCGGTAATATTACTAATACTAAAACTATGAGAGGAGAGGTAACTTTCGTAAAGATTCCTGATATTTATGAAATCGGCTCACAAACCAAACAAGTTTCTAAAGTGATGTTTGAAGGTAATCATGAACACAAATTGCATATAATGATATTCATTCTAGACAAACTAATTTTGATTCGGGAACTTATAATATTTGCACGCAGGACATTACAATTAACGGTAATGCTAACTTTAATGGCTCGACATTCGATCTTAGACGTAACGTAATTTTTACCGGTGATGTAGTATTTGAAGGCAATATTACTACTATAAATGCTTTAGGAGAAAGCGGTATAGTTTTTCAAAATCTCCCTACGGCATTCGGTACAAATATTGTGATTAATATTAATAGGGCTCACATGGCGAATAATGTAGCCGTACTATCAATTTTGAGGATGAGTAATGGAGTTTGTTCCTAATGGATATACTGATACTGCAGCTACTGGAACCGTTGTTTTACTGCAAGGATTACAAGTACAACAAGTAGGAGTGCAAGCAGCGGCACAACCGGCACATGCTCAAGCAAGAGCGGAAGCAGCGATAGTAGGAAACGTAATAGTAGCAAGAGAAACAGTAGATATGTTAGGACAGAGACAAGCACGACTAAGATATGGTAGTGGCTCCGGTGAGGGGTCAGCAACAAGTAGACAGAGAAAACTTAAGGTTAAGGCAAGTACAGAATGCACTGGCACGAATACAAGCTGAGAATCCGCAACAATTAGCAGATGCACAGCAACGATTAAATGCTGCACGTGCAGGAGCCGATATAGGGGACTAAAATCGAGCACAGCAAGCTTTATTTGATATTCGTAACGCTTCGTTTGTAGCACAGCTGGACTTAACAAATACACAAAGAGAAGTACAGGTACAAATTGCAGTACTGCAGCGAGATGGACAAGCTAGACAAAGAGAGATACAATAACCAATTGATAATATAGCTCTAGAATTGGTTCAAGCTAGACAAGATCAAGTTGATGCAGAGACATAAGCTAACCTAACCGGTTTAGTAGTACCGGCAGATGCACAAGCACAGCAACAAGCACAAGCTCAGCGTTAACGAGAGAGCTGAACAGCAAAGACTGCAAGCGGAGTATCGGCAACGTCAAGCTAACGAAATAAGAGTAGCAGAGGAATATGTTAAAAAACCTGAGTCGCAAAAATTAGCTGAGGCAATCAATAATGCTATCGTTGTCCATACATACGGAAAATACTTTTGTAGCGGAAGCACAAAAGAAGTGATTAGAGAAAAATCTGCACTTGTTATGCAAAATCCTGAAAAACACGCTGTAGAGCTTGCTAAGGAATTAGTAAATAATGAAGCTGAGCTTAAAGAAGTAGCTAATGATGATACTGTTGTAGTGAGTAAAACAAAACAAGAACAATTCTTATTATTCGTAGCAAACTTAGCTCAAGTTGCACCTGATAATGCAAAAAAAGTAGTAGAGCATTTAACTGAGCAAGGAACAAGATCGGTTAGTGTAGTTACAGCTGAAGCAGTAACTACTAGTATTAATAATCACTTATCAGGCGGTACTATGATAGCCGTTGCAGCAGGTGATGAAGCAAACCCTATAATTACTAAAAAAGTATTATGGGTTGCCGGTACTTTCGGTTCAAGTAATCAAGATGCATATAAAGGTAATCCTAGCTATAAAGGCACGGTATCCGGCGGCACAATCGGCGGTGAGCTTTACATCGGGGAAAATAGTCTTGTCAGTATTGTATATAGCCGTATGAACTCTGACTTTAAGTTTAAAGGTTCAAGCACTGGTGATAAATTATCGGCAGAAAGCTATATTATTTCTCTATACGGTCAACAACAATTTAGTAATGGCTTTATATTACAAGAAATATTTTCAGCAAGTAACAGTAAAATCAACAAAAAGGACTTAAGACCGGTCGGACTTCATAGATATAAAACTGCTAGCGGTAAATATACAAGCAAAGCTTATGGTTTTGAGGGTAATGTCGGTTATCAATTCTCTGCCATGGACGGTATAAATTTAATGCCTAATATCGGTATTAGATATAATACATATAAAGATACCCAAACCGGTACAGGTGTCAATAATATTTATGTCGCTGGTAAGTCCGGTAACTTAACTACAGGGATTGCAGGCATAAAATTAACCGCTCCTAAGAGATTATCAAACTATACTCAAATAGTACCGGGACTACATGCTTCTGTAGAAAATAGCTTTAGCAATAAGCAACCTAAGGTGAAAGCTAGATTTATTTGGGCAGATAATTACTTTGAGAACACTACAAGTAGCAGCACACCGAAAGTCGGCTATAATGTAGGTGCAAGTTTACTTACCGCTCATAAGAATATTGAGCTATTTGCAACGTATAACTGTAATTTACGCAGCAAATATACTAGCCACCAAAGGTTCATTAAAGTTAAAGATATTGTTCTAAAAATATCATTCCTGTGCGGGATACCAAATCGTCATTGCGAGCAGCCGTAGGCTGTGTGGCAATCTCATGAAATAATAACAAACTCCTGAGATTGCTTCGTCAAATTACTTTGTAAATTTCCTCGAGTCAATCATAATTTTTGTGTAAGTTAGTTAAAAATCATTTTCTAATAATTCATATTTAAAATCTCCACATAGTATCTCAAATTGATTCAAAGCAAGAGACCATTCTTTAATAGGCATAGTCCACTTTTTTGCAGCATTTTTAAGAGCTAAGTAGACAATTTTTGTGATAGATTTATCATCTGGGAAAACCCCTTTATTTTTGATAATTTTACGGATTTGTCGATTTACCGATTCTATAGTATTGGTAGTATAGATTACCTTTCTAATCTCTTTAGGGAAAGCAAAGAAAGGTACTATACCACTCCAATTACGTCTCCATATATCAGAAATAACTGGGTATTTACTATCCCATTTTTTAGCAAACTCTTCTAATGCTAAATTAGCCATATTCTCATTACTTGCTGTATAGATTTGTTTTAAGTCAGCTGCTACTTCTTTAAGATTTTTGTAAGAAACGTACTTTAAAGAATTACGAACCATATGTACTATACAAAGTTGTACTATGGTATTTGGGAAAACACTGTTTATTGCATCTCTAAAACCTTTAAGACCGTCAATACATGCTACATAAATTTGTTCTACACCTCGGTTCTTTAATTCGCTTACAACCTGCATCCAAAACTTTGAACCCTCATTCTTGCTAACCCAAATACCCAAAAGCTCTTTCTTACCTTCTATATTTATACCAATAACAAGGTAAACAGCCTTATTTATAACTATATTATTATCTCTTGCTTTTACCATGATGCAATCTAAATATACAATCGGGTATATTCTATCTAATGCTCGTGCTTGCCACCTTATTACCTCTTCCATAAC